>NZ_JAHVHR010000006.1:0-228772 GCF_019802175.1 Halomonas sp. DP5N14-9 | reverse complement strand
GACCATAGCGAGTGGGAACCACCTGATCCCTTGCCGAACTCAGAAGTGAAACCGCTCAGCGCCGATGGTAGTGTGGGGTCTCCCCATGCGAGAGTAGGTCATCGTCAGGCATTTATTCAAAAGTAGGCCCGATTATCGAGAGATAGTCGGGCCTTCTTTTTGTAAAGAGCGTATGCATGGGGAAGACCCCCCTCTTTATATGTGGGGCCGCGCCGATAACCCCTTCGGCGCGGTCCGGCCTGGCTTTTCTCAAGGGCAAGCTCGCGTCGTTCGTCCCCCCTTGCAGCTTCGCTGCAGCCCTTGTAAAGAGCGCTGGGGTGACTCACCCCCATGCGAGAGATAAGCTGCCTTGTTTCTAGTACAACTCCGGATACCGGAATTTCCACAAGGTTAAGCTCGCTTTCTATAAGCGGGCGCGGGACGATAACCCCCTCGGCGCGGTCCGGCCGCTCGCAGGCTCGCGTCGTTCGTCCCCCCTTGCGGCGTTGCCGCAAAAGCTCGGGGTGACTCACCCCCATGCGAGGGCGCTAGTGTTTGTGTGACGCCCTGAGGTCGTATACCCCTCCAGTGGCATGCTGGCATGACCGGAAAAAGACTCAAGCGTTGAACCATTGCGCTGTTCAGGGGGTGGTCATGCGGCGTCGACATTGTCATGCTTTTTTTACGATACGCCTGGAACGGGTTCCAGGCGCGTCGCCGGGTTCGATTCGCGCATGAGGCGCGGTGAATCCTTTCCCTTCAGCCACAGAGCTGTCATGAAATCGCGGAATCCTCCGTGCTTCCTTCATGCCCATCAGGGCGCCATTCATCTTTCCCAAAAGGAGAGTCCGACAGCCTGACCCTAGTCTGCTGTCGCTACCCACCACATGAGTCATACCACCGCTTCCTCCGACTCGCGGGCTTCTTCGGCCGGTCCTCGACTGGGTGATCCCATCGTGCTCATCTTGAGCATCGGCTTCATCATGGGCTTCGTCGCCCTGTCTGTATACGACATCGAGATGGTTGCCAACGGCATCTCGGCAGGCTTTGCCTGGACCGCCAAGACCCTGGGCAGCTATTTCCAGCTGTTGTTGCTGGCGACCTTCTTCATCGCCATGGGCATCGCCGTGTCTCCCAGCGCCAAGGCGCGTATCGGCAATCTCGAGACGCCAGAGATCAGTACCTTCAAGTGGCTGTCGATGATCATGTGCACGCTGCTCGCGGGCGGCGGTGTGTTCTTCGCCGCCGGTGAGCCGGTCTATCACTTCGTGGTGACGCCGCCGGCCTTCGACAGCGAAGCCGGGACGGCCGAGGCCATTTCAGGGGCTCTGGCCCAGTCGTTCATGCACTGGGGGCTGCTGGCCTGGGCCGTGCTGGGTACGCTGGCGTCGGTGGTGCTGGCTCATGCCCACTACGTCAAGGGACAGCCGCTGCAGCCGCGGACCCTGCTGTATCCGGTGCTGGGCGAAAAGGTCATGAAGGGGCCCTTCGGTGGCCTGGTCGACGCTCTGTGCGTGATCGCCGTGGTGGCGGGTACCGTCGGCCCCATCGGTTTCCTGGCGACTCAGGTCAGCTTCGGTTTTCATGAGCTGTTCGGTGTCAGTGAAGGCTACAGCACCCAATTGATGGTGCTTGCTGCTCTGGGGGTGGTGTACGTGACCTCGGCGGTCACCGGAATCCACAAGGGGATCCAGATCCTCAGCCGCTTCAACGTGTTTCTGGCTCTGGCGATCGCTGCGACGATCTTTATCCTGGGACCGACGCTGTTTCTGACCGATGCCTTTACCCAGGGGGCGGGCGCCTATCTGAGCTCGTTCTTCGAGATGGCGACCATGACCACCCAGACCGCACCGGACTGGTGGATGCAGTGGTGGACAGTGTTCTTCTTTGCCTGGTTTATCGGTTACGGCCCGCTGATGGCGATTTTCGTCGCTCGGATTTCTCGTGGACGCTCCATCCGGCAGATGATTCTGGCGGTGGCGGTGATGGCGCCTGTGGCCACCATGATCTGGTTCACCCTGCTGGGCGGTTCCGGCATCTACTATCAACTGAGCGGTGCCATCGATCTGACCGAGGCGCTGAACAACTTCCAGTTTGATGTCGCGACCCTGACCGTGGCCCAGGCGCTGCCCGGCGGAAGCCTGATGGCCATGGCCATCCTGCTGTTGACCACCATCTTCGTGGCGACGACCGGTGACTCCATGAGCTACGCCATTTCCGTGGTCGGTGCCGGTCACGACGAGCCCAATGCTCTGGTTCGTGCCTTCTGGGGCGTCGCCATGGCGCTGATGGCCGCCATTCTGCTGAGAATGGGTGCAGGCCAGATCAGTGCCCTGCAGCAGTTTATCGTGATCACCGCCATCCCGGTGTCGCTGGTATTGCTGCCGACATTGTGGACGGCCCCTCGGGCGGCTCGTCAGATGGCCAAGGAGCAGGGCATCCTGTAATCGGGACATCGCCTCTGTTGGCCGCGGCCTGATGGCTCTGCAGGTTGAGTCCTGATTTCGGCCTCCGCTCCATTGTCTGCCCCCGACGCTTGCGTCGGGGGCAGTTTCGTATAAGGCACAGCCGTCCGGTATTCGCTACCGGATCGGCAAGTTGTGCGTCTTCCTGCGCGAGCTTGTCTCAGCGTACCGGGTGTGTCGCACCCGGTGCGTCAAACTGACCTCCGAGGCCGGGGGAAGGGCCGCGCGACTCGTCGCCAGGCGCCGTGACTGCTACCATGATCGACTTTCGTCGATCCTCTGGAGTGCCCCCGTGAATCTAACCACGCCGGCCCTGCTGTTTCCCGCCATTTCATTGCTGTTGCTGGCCTATACCAATCGCTTCCTGACCCTGGCCGGACTGATCCGCAAGCTGGCGGAGCAGGTAAAGGAGGGGGAAGAGGATCACGTCACCCAGATCCGACTACTGCGACGGCGCATCTCGCTGACCAAGCGAATGCAGATCGCCGGGGTCTTCAGTTTCCTGCTGTGTACCCTGTCGATGTTTGCGCTGTTCCTGTCATGGACGCCGCTGGGTATGCTGCTGTTCGGCATCAGCCTGGCATCGCTGTCGATATCCCTGGTGTTTTCGCTGTGGGAGGTGGTGATCTCCACCAACGCCCTGAACGTTCAGTTGAAGGATATCGAACTGACCGCCGAGGGACGCGCCGGACTCGACTGGAGAAAGAGAACCTTTACCCATGACGCCTGATCAAATCCTGCTGTTCTGTCGCCCGGGGTTCGAGCCGGACCTGGCCGCCGAGCTGACCGACCGCCTGCACGCTGAGTTCCTGGCCGAAGGCGAGGGCGCCAGCGCCGAGCCCCTGATGGAGGAGGGGCTGGTCAGGGTCAGCATGGACGGCGAGCACCCGGCCAATGACTTGCATCGTCGCCTGCGTCTCGACGAGCTGGTATTTGCCCGCCAGTCGTTGCTGGCCCTGCCGGAGCTCTCGCTGTCCCGGGACGATCGACTCTCGCCCATCTTCGAGCAGCTCAAGGCCTGTGGCTGGAGCTTCGAGTCGATCTGGCAGGAGACCCCGGATACCAACGAGGCCAAGGCGCTGAGTAGCCTGTTGAAGGCGTTGGAACGCCCGCTCAACTCCCAGCTCAAGAAGCGTGGTGCCTTGCGCCGCAAGGCGGGAGGACGACGGCTGCACCTGGTCTGGCGTGACGGTGACCGGGTCCAGCTGGCGATGAGCTTTCCCGGCAATCGCAGTGAATTCCCCGGCGGCATTCGACGTCTGCGCTTCCCCCACGCTGCGCCAAGCCGCTCGACCTTGAAGCTCGAGGAGGCCTGGCATGAATTCGTGCCGCGTGACGAGTGGGACGAGCGGCTCGGGGAGGGCATGCAGGCGGCGGATCTTGGTGCTGCCCCGGGGGGCTGGACCTGGCAGCTGGTGCAGCGGGGGATGCAGGTCTACGCCATCGACAATGGCCCCATGGACAAGGCCCTGATGGCCAGCGGCATGGTCGAGCATCTGCGTGAGGATGGCTTCGTGTGGGAGCCGCCGATGCGCCTGGACTGGCTGGTCTGCGACATCGTCGACAAGCCCTCGCGCGTCATCACCATGATGGAGCGTTGGCTGTTGCAGCGCTGGTGTCGCGAGGCGGTGTTCAACTTGAAGCTGCCGATGAAGAAGCGCTGGGAGGAGGTATCGCTGTGTCTTTCCGGCCTCGCGTCACGCTTGCAGGAGGCCGGGGTTCGGGCCGAAATACGCTGTCGTCACCTCTATCACGACAGGGAAGAGGTCACCGTGCACGTTCGCCTCGATTGAGGCGGCGACACGGGCAGCAGATGGGCGTGGGTCAGTAGGCCGGTTCGAAGATCCGGACGTTCTCTGCCTCGGTCAGCAGCGGCTGGACGTGCTGCATCACTCTTTCTCGGGCCTCGCTGTTGTACCATGCCTTCCAGGCGCGCAGATCGCGCCACTTGGTGATCATCAGACGGCGGTCGGAGCGTCCTTGTTCGACCAGGCTCTCGCCGCCGAAGAAGCCATCGGCGCCCAGCGACTGGCGCATGGCCTCTCGTGCGGCCTGCTCGTATTCTTCTTCCAGGCCCGGCATGATGCGGCGCTCGATGATGATCTTGATCATGCTTTCACTCCAACTCCGAGGTATTGATGGTGGATTCTTCCGATGCGCTGCCCGCAAGCGACAAGGAACTGGATACCAGCGGTCTGTTCTGCCCTGAACCGATCATGATGATGCACAACGCGGTGCGGGACATGAGTCCTGGCCAGGTGCTCAAGGTCACGGCGACAGATCCGGCGACCACCCGAGATGTGCCCAAGTTCTGCCAGTTTCTCGGGCACGAGCTGGTGGAGCATCGCAGTCTTGAAGATGGCTCGCACTTCTACTTTATCCGGCTGGGATGATATTGCCGAGGGAGGGGACTCAACGCTTGAGCCCCCTCCCCGGTGGTGACGCTGATCCTGACGCTCCTTCCGACGCTCCTTCTGACGCTATGGCGCGGCTTCCTCATCGTCGTCAGGCATGACCATCATGGCCAGGGCTTCCAGCGTCGCCGGGTCTTCCTGGCGAATACGATTGGCGATCTGGCGCTGGAAGAAGTACACCACCCGGTGTCGGCTGTGGCCCGGGTAGAGACAGGCGTCGCCGGGCAGTACCGGGACGGTTTCGATCAGGTTCTCGTCGGCCAGCAGGGACTCGATGGTGCCATCGCTGTACAGGCGCCAGCCGAAGACCTGCTTGAGCTGCCAGGGCGCGCCTTCCTCGTCCATGCACAGGGCGTGGGTACCCTGATGATCCGGCAGGCTCTGGATCAGGGTGGTTTCGCGGGTATCCTCGTATTCGAAGTAGGCCGCCGCGTGGGCCAGTTCCATTTCCTTGTGTTCCGGGGGCTGGTCGAACAGCTCCTCGGTTTCCGGATCACGGTAGCCGACGAAGTGACCGTGGTCCGGATCGTCGAGCTGCTCGCATGGCGTCAGCGACTCCATCCACGGGACCAGCCCGACAATATCGCCGTTCTCACGCATCCCCCAGGCCAGTATCGGCATGCCGTACAGGGTATCCGGGTGCGCGTCGAGTCGGTACACCATCTCCAGTCCATCGAGCTCCGGGGCCAGGCGAACCAGGCGTCTGCGGGCCAGTTGGCGTTGGCGCATGCTCTCCAGGTCGATGACCCGAGCGGGGCGGGGTGACAGTGGAATGCCCATGATCTCCCTCCAGCGGCTGCTTGCTTACGGCATCGCATCTCGGCCCGGGGCCGGACGCTGCGCTCTACGTCCCTGTTCTCATCAATAGCACAGACTCATCAACTAGCGTAAGTCCTCGTGGGTATCACAGCGTTGACGCCATTGCTGACGCAACCACAGGTGATCGTCTCGTATGCGCACGAAACTTGCCAGTGGCGTGGTTTCGCTGTCCAGGTCGAGCCATTGCCGGCGGTAGTCCTGAAAGGCCTGGCTGCCCGCCACATGGGCGTCCAGCAGTCGGTCCATGCCAGCGAACCAGCGTAGCGCCTGCGTCTCGAGGCGCTCAAGTGACGCTAGGGTGTCGCCTTCCTCGGGCAGCGTCGTCGTCTGTGAACATGCCGCATCAGCGCCGGTCCGGTCGTTGTCTGAGCCATGGCGGGAGGCGAGGGCGCTCTCAAGCAGTCGACTGGCTTCCTCGAGGCGTTGGCTTGCCAGCATCAGGGCGCGCATCAGCTCGGCACTCAGTGGACGATCCCGCAGGGTGGCAAGCGCCTGTTCCAGTGGCCCGGACTCTGGCGTCCACTGGCGGTCGAACTGGTGGATGACCGCTTCGTTCAGATAGCCAAGCGCCGCAAGCTGCTCGTCGACCGCCGAGAGTTCGTCGAGAGGCAGGGGGGAGCTTGCCCGCGAGAAGCTGCCGGTCCACTCCTCGGAGGAGACCAGGGCGTTGTAGCTGGCCAGCGGCAGCTGGCGTGTCTTGATGTCGGTCAGGCGAGCCAGACGCTGGCGGTCACCCTCGGCCAGGGCGTCGGCGGCCTCGGCGTTCCAGCAGGCGCTGAGGCGGCGCCACAGACGCAGCTCGTAGAGCCAGCGCTGGCTGGGGGCGGCGGTCTTGCCAAGCTGGTTGTTGCGCTCGGCGACCAGGTTGGCGATATGGCAGCCGCGCAGGGCAAAGACGTCGAGCATGCCTTCCCTGATCGGCGGGATCTCGAGCGTCAACTGACGGCGTTCGGGGAAGTCGCCGATGTTGGCCACCGGCGCGGGCTCCGGTGGTGGCTGGTCGAGTGCCTCGGCTAGCCGCTGTTGATAGGCCAGCAGATCACGTTCCAGCGCCGAGTCGCCACAGCCCACCAGCAGCGACAGGCAGGAGGCGAGCAGCAGCGGTCGCCACCGGCCAGGACGAAAGCCGTTCATGCTCAGCCGTCCTCCGCACGCCTGGCAACGCTTCGGGCCTTGCGCCGGAAGCGCTCACCGAGCAGCAGCGCGGCGACGGTCAGCCCCGCGATCAGCCCGATCCAGTAGCCGTGTACCCCCATCGGCTCGATCCAGTCGCCAACCCCGTAGCGTCCCAGCAGGTGGCCGCCGCCGAGGCCGACCAGCCAGTACGCCAGCAGGGTGATGAACATGATCACCCGGGTATCCTTGTAGCCGCGTAGGGCGCCGGCGAGGGCCACCTGCAGGGAATCCGATACCTGATAGAGCATCGCCAGCCCCACCAGCGACAGGGTCAGTGCCTGGACCTCGACGTTATGGGTGTAGAGTCCGACGATGGTCTCCGCCGTCAGCCACAGCAGCAGGCTGTTGAACAGCGCCACCAGTAGCGCGATCAGGATGCCGTTCCAGGCTACCAGTCGCGCCAGCCGAGGGTCACCACCGCCGAGGGTGTTGCCGACCCGCACCGTCAAGGCCATACCCAGTGACAGCGGCAGCATGAACAGTACCGAGGTGTAGTTGAGCGCCACCTGGTGAGCGGCCACCACGATCTCGCCGAGGCTTGCGATAAACAGCGCGATCAGGGTGAACAGGGTGACCTCGACAAAGATCGCCACACCGATGGGAACGCCTACGTAGAGCAGTTCGGCGATCATCCGCGGGTTCGGACGGGTGGGCGAGTGCCACAGCTCGATACTGCCATAGGCGCGGCTCTTCTGGGTGTAACGGACCATCGCCAGGGTCATCACCCACATGGCGATGGCGGTGGCGATGCCGCAGCCATAGGCGCCCAGTGCCGGCAGGTCGGCCAACCAGCCGGGGGTGGCGTCGCCCAGCAGGCGAGTAAAACCGTCGCCACCGTAGATCAGCACATAGTTGCTGGGAATATTCACGGCAAGCCCGATCAGGCTGATCCACAGCGCCGGTCGGGTATGATTGACCCCGTCGGAGAAGGCTCGCAGCGCCAGAAAGATGGCGACGCCGGGCATTCCGAAAGCCACTGCGCCAACATAGTCACGAGCGCGTTCGGCTACCTCGGGGGGGACCTCCATCCAGGCGAATACCGGCGCCACCGCCAGGCGCAGCAGCAGCGCCGAGACCAGCCCCAGTACCAGGCCCACCCACAGCGCCTGGTGCACGTTGGGGCGAATGCCCGCCTGGCGCCCGCCCCCCAGCAGCTGGGCGACGATCGGCGTCAGCCCCATCAGGGTACCGGTCATGAACAGCATCAAGGGCATCCACAGACTTGCACCGACGGAGACCGCGGCGAGGTCGGTGGCGCTCTGGCGGCCAGTCATCATGATATCGACGACGCTCATGCCGGCCTGGGCCAATTGGGCGCCACAGATGGGCAATGCCAGACGGATCAAGGGCCAGCTCTCGCGGCGGCTGGTGGCGCCGAGGCCGGTGGGGAAAGGACGCACGTTGGTGGGCTCCATGCAGAGAATACGGGCTTCTTGCCCTGGTGCCTTGAGTCAGCGGGCCGCTGTCGGGACAGACGGCCAAGAGGTGATCGCCGGGCAAGCGCCGACTCGGGACACGGGGTACCGTGAGAGTGTACCAGCGATGCACCATCTTGGCGCCGCAGGCCCTGGTGCCAGAGCGCGAAGGCCGAGCGCCGTCATCGGTGTCTGGTCTATCAAACCAGCGATGTCGCCAGAATCGAATGCTTCGAGAGTTTGGCTGTGCGCCAAGCCTTGGTATCCTTGCCGGCTCGCGCCAATCGGCATCGGCCACTGTTCTCGCCAGGCGGGTTCGGCCATCGTTGTCGGCAGGCGCCCTTGGCAAGCGCCCTCGCCAACATCGCTCGGTAGTGGCGTTGGTCAACAACCCGCCGCCGCTTTAGACAAACGCCCGACGTGAAGGAGCCCTTGTGGAGCACCGCCTGGAAGACGTGATCGAACTGTTCGATGGGCTGTTTCTGGGCCCCTGCAATACCCGTCTGGTGCGTGGCGGTGATGAGCCACTGTATCTGCCCGCCGACGAACAGGTGCCCTGGCATCGGGTGATCTTCGCACGGGGCTTTTTTGCCAGCGTTCTGCACGAGGTCAGTCACTGGTGTATCGCCGGGCCGCGCCGGCGACTGCTGGAAGACTACGGCTACTGGTACGAGCCTGACGGTCGCAGCGAGATGCAGCAGCAGGCCTTCGAGAAGGTCGAGGTGGCGCCCCAGGCGCTGGAGCGCATCTTCAGCGAGGCGGCCGGGCTGACCTTTCACGTCAGCGTCGACAACCTCGGCGAGGTGGAGGTCGATCGCGAAGGCTTCGCCCGACGGGTAGCAGAGCGTGCCCGCCGTTACCGTGACGAAGGACTGCCGCGCCGTGCGGCAGCGTTCGAAGCGGCGCTGCGCGGCTTCTATCGGCAAGGGCTGGCGTTGAGCGAGGCGATCGAGCTCGGACGAGACCAGCTCGAGCCTGCCATTGCCTGATGGTGTCGGTCACTCGATGACGTCAAGATCATCGGGTAGCAGCACCCTGCCATCATAGTCGGCTCGAACCTCGTCAAGCACGCTCTCCCGCGGGGCCGAGTAGTGCAGAACATGGGTCAGCACCAGGGTGCCAGGACGCGCTTCCCGGGCCAACTCTGCCAGTTCATCGCTCAGCGTGTGGGCGTATTGATGGTAGGCCTGCCACTGCGGTGACAGTTGTTCCCACCCCTGACGGCTGATCACCTCGTGGATCAGTACGTCTGCGCCGCTTGCCTGGCGACGCACTTCCTCGGAAAGCGACGTGTCGCCAGAGATCACCAGGGTCAGGTCATCGGTGACGACCTTGTAGCCGTAGGCCTGCTCCCAGTCTCCATGAGTTACCCCGAAGGCGTGGATGCTGATGCCGGGTGACTCGTGGACCAGCCCCTCCTTCTCGATTTCGGTCACCAGGGCCCTGGCCGCCGCTGGATTGGTGACAGGGCTCTTGTCGGCCAGGCGCGTATTGGTGTCCTCGGCCAGCATGGTGTAGACCCCTTGGCTCATGGCCTCGGTACCCACCGGGCCGACCACCGAGATGGGCTGTTCGCGGCGCCACCAGTAGGTGCCGAGCAGTTCCGGGTAATCCAGTACATGGTCGCTGTGGAGGTGGGTCAGAAACAGCCGCTCGATGTTCACCGGGGCGAGCGCTTCGATGCCCATTCGCTCCTGGGCCTGGCTGGCGCGCTCGACGACACCGGGGCCAACATCGAAGAGATAGGCCTCGCCATCATGGATGACCGCGACCCCCGAACCGGCCCGCTCCCCGTCGGGTACCGGGGTGCCGGTGCCCAGCATCACGATACTGGTGTCGGCCTGGGCGGCGGTGGACAGGGTTGCGCTGAAAAGGGCTGCGCTGGCCAGGGCCAGGAAGGTGGCGATGGCGCGGGGGGCAGGTCGGGGGCCGGCAAGACGCCGGGGCTGGGCAAAAGACGTGGCAATGGTCGTCGTAATGGTCGTGGCAATGTTCGTGGCAATGTTCGTGGCAATGTTCGTGGCAATGGGCATGGGCTCACTCTCTCGAAGCTTGTTGTTCGTATAGCGCACTTAAGTTCGATTTGTTGGGAAGAACAAGCCTGGCCCGAGAGGAGGGAGGAGACCAGTCGACCAAGGTATACCGCGACCACCACGCCGGGGTGACGCCAGCCGCTGCTTTGCTTCGCGCCGGGAGGGGCGGTACTGCTTCGTGACCAAGCGATAGTTCGCGAGAACGCCTGAAGCCCTGGTAACAGGGGATGGAGCTATGGGAGGGCTGACGGGAGGACTGCTGGTAGGGCTGACGGTCCGAGTCGCACCGTCAGCGGTCGCGTTTCGTTTGCGGACTCAGTCGCTGTCGCTGAGTCGCTTGTGCAGATGCAACATTACCTCTACCTCCTGCTCCGGACGCATGGGCTCGAGGCCCAGTTCGGCGAATAGCTCGTTGCGGGCGCGCGCCCACTCTCCAGGATCCAGGTCGGGGTAGAGGGATTCTGCCGGGGCCAGCTCGACGAAGGGGTCGAGACCGTAGGTGTCGAACAGCCGAGAGATGGCCGCCTCGTCGTCGAATACGCCGGCGGTCAGCAGGGTGGCATTGAAGTGATCGGTTTCCAGTTCACGGATCACGTCCAGCGGACTCACGCCGATGCTGGCCAGTTCCTCGCGGCTGTAGTCGCCGAGGGACACCGTCTCGGCATCGAGCCAGTCCTCGTCGGGCTGGATCAGGGTGTGCTTGATGCGGCCATCGTCGAGGCTCCAGGCGATGGCCAGGGGCAGATCGCCATCGCCGCCGGTCTCCACGGCGATAAAGGCAGGCATGTCGCCCATGTCAGGACTCCTTGATATCGAAGAAGGCGCGGGCCGTCGCGGTGCTGCTGGCGGCAAGCTCAGCTTCGCTTTCGCCGCGCCAGTGGGCGATCTCTCGCACGATCCAGGGCAGCAGCGCCGGCTCGTGGCGGCGGCCCTTGAGCTTGGCCGGCAGATTACGCGGCAACAGGTAGGGACAGTCGGTCTCCACCATCAGTCGATTGGCGGCGATATCGCCCACCAGATCACGTAGATGATGGCCCCTGCGCTCGTCGCAGATCCAGCCGGTCAGGCCGATGTGCAGGTCAAGATCCAGGTAGCCGTGGAGCGTCTCGCGATCCGCGGTGAAGCAATGAATCACCGCCCGTGAAATATCATCTCGCCAGGCGCCGAGGATGTCACGCATTCGGGCACCAGCGTCGCGCTCGTGCAGGAACAATGGCAGCCCTGACTCGGCAGCCAGGGCGAGTTGCGCCTCGAAGGCGCGTTCCTGTTCGGCCGGGGTCGAGAAGTTGCGATTGAAGTCGAGGCCACATTCTCCCACCGCGACCACTTGGGGCTTTTGGTGTAGCTCGGCCATGGCGGCTTCGAGCTCCGGACCCCATTCGCTGGCCTGGTGCGGGTGAATGCCGGCGGTGGCGTAAAGGCCTTCGTGGGCCTGGCACAGGGCCACCGCCTGTTCGGCATGTTCACGATCGGTACCGGTGAGAATCAGCGTCTCGACGCCGGCCGCGCGGGCACGGGCGAGGGTGGCATCGATATCGTGGGTAAAGCTCTCGTGGGTCAGGTTGGCGCCGATGTCGACCAGAGGGGCAGGCGAGTGAAAGCGCAGCGGCTCCGGCAGCGGGTTCGGCAGCGTCTCGTCTGGGGCAGGCTTGTCTGGGACGGACAACGCGGTCTCCTTGGGGCGGCTATATCGATGGAGGCGCATTGTACCTGTGTGTCGGCGGCACAACCACGTGGTGCGGTGCTCGAGGTGGCCATGTCGCTGATCGCGGTCTCTGATTTTGACTCTCAGGTGGGATCGGTCATGCCAGCAGGAGGGGGGCATGAGGTACACTGTCGCGATGATCAAGCGAAGAGGTGAAGCGTGACCCTGCTACGACTGGAGCAGTTGCAACTGGCCTATGGCCACCATGTGTTGCTCGACGGTGCCGACCTGGTGCTCGAGCGGGGAGAGCGGCTGGCGCTGGTGGGCCGCAATGGCACCGGCAAGTCCACGCTGCTGAGACTGGTGGCGGGCGAGAATCAGGCCGACAGCGGCACCATCTGGCGCGCCCCAGGCCTCAAGATCGGTGTGCTCGAGCAGGACCTCCCGGAGGCCAGCGGCGAGACCATCTTTGATGTGGTGGCCCAGGGCCTGCCCGAGGCCGGCGATCTGCTGTCCGAGTATCACCATCTGGTGCAGTCCGAGGAACCGGACATGAACCGCATGGCCACGCTGCAGACGCGGCTGGAGGCCATCGACGGCTGGTCGTTCCACCAGCGGATCGATGTGGTGCTGACCCGCCTGGGGCTGCCCGAAGACGCCGAGATGTCCTCGCTGTCGGGCGGCTGGCGCCGGCGGGTGGCGCTGGCTCGGGCGCTGGTCGCCGAACCTGATCTGCTGCTGCTCGATGAGCCGACCAACCACCTGGACCTGGATACCATCGCCTGGCTCGAGGAACAGCTTGCCGCCTTTGCCGGAGCGGTGCTGTTCATCACCCACGACCGCGCCTTTCTGTCGCGTCTGGCCACCGGCATCCTCGAGCTGGATCGTGGCAAGCTCGGGCGCTATCCCGGTGACTACGCCACCTACCAGACCCAGAAGCAGCACGAGCTCGAGGTCGAGGCCCGGGAGAACGCCGAGTTCGACAAGAAACTGGCCCAGGAAGAAGCCTGGATTCGTCAGGGGATCAAGGCCCGACGTACGCGCAACGAAGGACGGGTGAGGGCGCTCGAGCAGTTGCGCCGCGAACGCAGCCAGCGGCGCGAGCGCCAGGGCAATGCTTCGCTGACGGTAGATACCGGCGAACGCAGCGGCAAGCGGGTGGTGGAGCTGTCTCACGTCACCCAGCACTTCGAGGACGCGACGGTCATCCGTGACCTGAATATCGAGATTCAGCGTGGGGATCGTATCGGTCTGATCGGGCGCAATGGCGCCGGCAAGACCACCCTGTTGAAGATCCTGCTGGGCGAACTCGAGCCGAGCGAAGGCACGGTGCGGCTGGGGACCAAGCTTCAGGTCGCCTACTTCGACCAGCTCCGGGCCGGGCTCGAGCCTGAGCGCACCGTCTACGACAACGTGGCCCAGGGCAGTGATCGGGTCACGGTGGGTGGCAAGGACCGCCACGTGATGAGCTACCTGCAGGACTTTCTGTTCTCGCCGGAGCGTGCGCGTCAGCCGGTCAAGGCACTGTCCGGGGGCGAGTCCAACCGCCTGCTGCTGGCCAAGCTGTTCACCCAGCCGGCCAACGTGCTGGTGCTCGATGAGCCGACCAATGACCTGGACGTCGAGACCCTGGAGCTGCTCGAGGAATTGTTGCTCAACTTCGACGGCACCCTGTTGCTGGTATCACACGACCGCGCCTTCATGGACAACGTGGTGACCAGCGTGCTGGCCTTCGAAGGCAGGGGGCAGGTACGCGAGTACGTCGGTGGCTACAGCGACTGGGTCCGCCAGGGCGGCAAGTTGCCGCCGGCGCCCTGGGAGGGGGCGGCGCGCCAGCGGGTGGAGCCGACCGCGGATGACGCGGCACCGGCGCCGGCATCCAGCAAGACGGATACGGCGGACACGGCCGCAGCGCCAGCCAAGGCCAAGCCGGTCAAGCTATCCTACAAGCTGCAGCGGGAGCTCGATGGCCTTCCGGCGGAGATCGAGCGGCTGGAGTCTGAGGTGGCCGAGCTCGAGGCGGAGGCGGGCAAGCCCGACTTCTACCAGCAGCCATCCGGTGTGGTCACCGAGCGGCTGGCGTTGCTGCAGGAGACTCAGGAACGCCTCGACGCGGTCATGGAGCGCTGGATGGAACTCGAGGCCATGGCCGCCGGCGAGTAGACACGGACGCGCTCTGGCCCGTCGGCGGGGCACCGAGGAGTCGCTCGATAGGCGCCCTGCGAAAGGAGCCTCGCCCGTCCACCGCTTGGGTGGACGGGCGAGGGCAAGCTCCCGGGAATGAACGGGGCAGTGGGCGCGATGCGGTTGCCGCGAGGTGCGATCCGGTCAACCGCTGGGGTTACTCTTCGCTTTCCTTGCCGACGCGCACGGCTAGTACGTCGCACTGAGCACCATGGAGCACGCCGGTGGAGGTGGAGCCGAGCAGCAGGGCGAAGCCATGACGGCCGTGGGAGCCGACCACAATCAGGTCGACGTCGTGCTCATCGGCGAAGCGATGGATCTCGGTATCGGGCATGCCGACGACCACGTGCTGGTCGTCGCGCGCCACGTGGGCATCGG
The DNA here is from genome assembly GCF_019802175.1 of Halomonas sp. DP5N14-9. Lineage (NCBI taxonomy): Bacteria > Pseudomonadati > Pseudomonadota > Gammaproteobacteria > Oceanospirillales > Halomonadaceae > Halomonas > Halomonas sp. DP5N14-9. The sequence goes on along the minus strand of NZ_JAHVHR010000006.1, from coordinate 214,264 downwards.
CGATCTCGGCCAGGCGCTGCTTGGCATGGTCGTCCAACTGGTCCTGGATGCTGGTCAGGTCCATGGGGATGTCGCCCCCGTAGGCAAAGCCGAGGGGCTCCAGCGTATGCATGATCGACAGCTTCGCGTGGTTGCGATCGGCGATCTGCAGCGCGCGTTCGAGGATCTTGTGGGAGTCCTTGGTGAGGTCCACGGCCACCAGCACATGACGATATTCATTGCTCACGGGACTACGCCTCCAGCGGCGGTCGGTTGAGAAAAGGTCTGTGCTTCCACTCTAGGCCGCCAGTCCCGTCAAAACAATGCTGATGATCAACGATTTTTCTGAGGAAACCGTATGTTGTGGCTGCTGATCCTGGGGGTGGTAGGAATGGTCTTTGCCCCGGCCATGTGGCTGCGCCCCACCGCCCGAGAGCGTCGTCAGGGGTCGCTGCGCCAGGTGGCGATCGAGGCGGGGGCCAGCGTCAAGCTGGAGACGCCGCCGCTGCACGGCGAGACCGACAAGATGGCGGCCTATCGCTGGGTCTATCCGAGCCAGCGGCCTGGCCCACGTTTTGTGCTGGTACGCACAGAACGTGCCAGCGAGGCGCTCAAGTCGTTCGACTACGACAATGGTTGGCGCTGGCGGATTCAGCCGCTGGAGCCGTTGCCATCGGTGATCAATGCGCGACTGTCGCGACTGCTTACCCAGTTGCCCGAGGACGCCTGCGTGGTCGAATCCAGCGACAAGGCCTTGACGCTGTGGTGGGAAGAGTCGCTGGAGGCCGACGCCTTCGGCAGCCTGGCGGCGCCTGCGACGGCGCTACGCGACGCCCTGCAGGGACGTCCGGATCGTCCCGCCGCCAATCTCCCCAACTCGCCGCCCTGATATTGGCGGCTCGACAATGGACGATGGCGATCGACCACCCAGGATCGAACAGGGCTGCGTCAGGCTGGGTATCCGGCCCAGGTGTCAGGGCGGGCTTTGAAGGCGATCTCGGCGAGGCTCTTGCTGGGCTCGTCGAGCTCAGGTGTCAGCGCTGGCAATCATCCGGCGTCAGCAAGGCCTGACCGTTGGCCTCGATGCGGCTGAGCATGTCGCTGAGTCTTTCCTGTTCCTGCTCGTCCAGCCCCTTGAGCATCTCTTCCCTGGCCTGTTGCACGATGGCATCGATCTTCTCGAGCAGAGGCGTCGCCTGCTTGGTCAGGTGCACGCGTTTGGTGCGGCGATCCTGGTCACACGGACAGCGCTCGACCAGGCCCTGCTCGCAAAGCTGATCCAGCGTCCTGACCAGCGACGGCGCCTCGACGCCGATGGCCCGCGCCAGGTCGCACTGGGGCTGCCCGTCCGGCATGCGCCACAGGTGATAGAGCGTCACCCACCGCGTCTGGGTCAGTCCCAACGGTGCGAGGCGCTGATCGAGCACCGCACGCCAGATGCGTGGTGCCCGAGACAGTTGAAATCCGATGTTCTCGTTCATAGTGATCAAGATCGCAAGGCTGCAAATGATTTGATTGTCCGAACGCAGCGGCGGTAATGCAAGCCAACTCCCTCCTTTGCTTCGAAACTGCGCCTATTCTTCACTCTTCGGGGGTACAGCCGCTCCCTGGCTGTCGCTTGTTCGCGACTCACGACTCACGCCCTGTCTCACCGTTGTCGTGTTCCCCTTCATCGTCTGCTTGCGACGCTTGCTCCTCCTTGCCCTCGCGATCACCTTTCTGTTCAGCCGGCTGCTCGCCTGCCGAATCGCTCTCCCTCGTCTCGCCGCTTTGTCCCGTGTCATCTTTCGGCTCACCCGCATCCTCTTCAGCAGGGGCTGGCTCCTCGTGATTCGGCGGCTCTTGCTGGCGTGCCTTGTCGGATGCCATGTCCGGTGTCTCCTGCTGTCCCTCGGGGCGGGCGGTCAACCAGCGTAGCCTGAGGCCGGGAATGCCCGCCTGGGTATCGATGCTGGCGTCGGCGGTGGTCGCCGCCCCAGGGTCTTCGGCAACCTCGAAGCGCAGTACGCCGATACGTTGGCCGCCGGCGGTCATCACATCGATGCGCCAGCTGCCGCTGCTGGCCTCGGGGAAGTTCTGCTTGCGGGTCCAGGCGCGATAGCCCTCGGCGCGTCCGCCGTAGATATTCAGCGCGATGCGGTCGACGAGTTCTCCCTCGTGGCGCCACTCGTGTACCACCTCTTCCTTCAAGCCGCGTGGCGCATGGATTGCGGTGTAGGCATAGAGCCCTCGGGACGACAGCGCCTCCGGTGTCAGCGCCATGGAGCCCTGCGGCGTGCGTGCGGCCTCGTCGAAGGCCGGCGACAGGGCGCTGCCGGACAACCACAGGGTCGCCGGCGGCACCCACACCCGGCCCAGCCAGGCGACCCCGGCCAATAGCGGCAGCAGCGCGAACATCGCCAGCCAGCGGGCGGGACTCATGGGGCGCAGCAGATGCAACAGACTCGGCAGGCTGAATACCACCATGGCCACGGCGGCCGCCAGCATGCTCTGACCGGTACTCAGGTGCAGGACCAGCGGCAGGGTCACCAGCACCACCAGGAACACGCACTGGGCGTGGAACACGAAGTAGAGCCAGCGCTTGCGTTCTGCCAGTCGGTAGTAGAGCGGATCAACGATGGACAGCACCGCCATGCCAAGCATGAACAGGGTGAACAGCGCCTGACCGCTGCTCCACACCGTGGTGGCGACCAGAAAGGGCAGGGCGAAGAACAGCGTCTCCTGGTGGATCATCTGGGCGATGAAGGTGGTGACGCCACGGGGCAGGGCAGGATAGCCGCGCCTCACCATCAGGCGTCCGATCAGACTTTCCGACAGCAGCAGGGTCCAGGCCAGCAGCATGCCCCCGGCCAGCAGCACGCCGAGCCACTGCTGGCGCTCGACCAGAAAGAAGCTGGCGACACCGGCAGCGAAGGCCAGCGGTGGCCACAGCCAGTGCCAGGGCCGCAGACGCGCTACCCAGGTCTCGATGAATCGCTGCGTCGCGTTGAGGGTGGTGCGCTGAGGGGGCGAGGAGGGCATGGCGTGGTCCGCGGCGGCTGGGAGGGGCATGCTATCAGTATGCTTAAACGCTGGTGAAGCGCCGCTGCATGCTTCAACGCCTCGCAAGCCCTCTAAGGTATTGGTAGGGGTTGACGGAAGTGAATCTTTGCACCAAGCTGGCGAAATCAAACGGGCGTATGAATGTCGCCTGGCCCATCGATTGTCGGGCCCTTTCCGGATGACACGGCATGACTTCAGTGGAGATGCGTGGATGATCTATCAAGGCAATGCCATTTCGGTGGCTCGCAATGGCGACGATATCGCCACTCTGACCTTCGACTTGAAGGATGAATCGGTCAACAAGCTCTCTGGCGCGGTGATCAAGGAGCTGGGCGAAGCGCTGGACGCGGTACGCGGCGAGAGCGGCGTCAAGGGCCTGATGCTGAAAAGTGCCAAGGACGCCTTTATCGTCGGTGCCGACATCACCGAGTTTCACGCCATGTTCGGCAAGGACGAGGCGGAGATCCAGGGCATGCTCGAGCAGGTCCACGGTATCTTCAATGGCCTCGAGGACCTGCCCTTCCCGACGGTCAGCGCGATCAACGGCCTGGCCCTCGGTGGCGGCTGTGAGGTGGTGCTGTCCACCGACCTCCGCGTGATGACGCCTGACGCCAAGATCGGCCTGCCCGAGACCAAGCTCGGTATCGTCCCCGGCTGGGGCGGCTGCGTACGTCTGCCCAGGGTGATCGGCGCCGACAACGCTATCGAGTGGATCGCCGGCGGCACCGAGAACCGTGCCGACGCCTGCCTCAAGGTCGGCGCCGTGGATGCGGTGGTGCCCGCCGATGACCTCGAGGCAGCGGCGCTCGACATGCTGGCGCGAGCCAACGCCGGCGAACTCGACTTCAAGGCCCGGCGCGAGGAAAAGAACAGCGCGCTGAACCTCAATCCGGTCGAGCAGATGATGGTGTTCGAGACCTCCAAGGGATATGTCGCCGGCAAGGCCGGGCCGCACTATCCGGCGCCGGTGGAAGCGATCAAGGTGATCCAGAAGGGCGCCGGTGAAGGTCGTGCGCGGGCCCAGGCGATCGAAGCCAAGGCCTTCTGCAAGATGGCCAAGACCGACGTCTGCTACAACCTGGTCGGGCTGTTCCTCAACGACCAGGTGGTCAAGAAGAAGGGCGGCAAGTACGCCAGCAAGGCGCAACCGGTGCGCCAGGCGGCGGTGCTCGGTGCCGGCATCATGGGCGGCGGAATCGCCTACCAGAGCGCCTCCAAGGGCACCCCGATCCTGATGAAGGATATCAAGGAAGACGCCATCGAGCTGGGCCTCAAGGAGGCGCGCAAGCTGTTCGGCAAGCAGGCCTCCCGCGGCAAGCTGTCCGTCGAAGGCGTGGCCGAGAAGCTCGCCAACATTCGTCCGACGCTGTCCTACGGTGATTTCGACAATGTCGACCTGGTGGTCGAGGCGGTGGTCGAGAACCCCAAGGTCAAGGGTGCGGTGCTCAGCGAGGTCGAGCAGCAGGTAGGCGATAACACCATCCTGGCGTCCAACACCTCGACCATCTCGATCACCCGGCTGGCCGAGAACCTGAAGCGTCCCGAGAACTTCTGCGGCATGCACTTCTTCAACCCGGTGCACCGCATGCCGCTGGTCGAGGTCATCCGTGGCGAGCAGACCAGCGACGCTGCCGTGGCCGCCACCGTGGCCTACGCCAAGGCCATGGGCAAGACGCCGATCGTGGTCAACGACTGCCCGGGCTTCCTGGTCAATCGCGTGCTGTTCCCCTATTTCGGCGGTTTCAGCCTGCTGGTCGAGAAGGGTGCCGACTACCAGCGCGTCGACAAGGTGATGGAGAAGTTCGGCTGGCCGATGGGCCCGGCCTATCTGCTCGACGTGGTCGGCATGGATACCGCGGTGCACGCCAACGAGGTGATGGCCGAGGGCTTCCCCGACCGCATGGCGCGTGACGCCAAGACCGCCATTCAGGTGATGTTCGACAACGATCGCCTGGGGCAGAAGAACGCCAAGGGCTTCTACGCCTACGAAGAGGATCGCAAGGGCAAGCCCAGAAAGGTCAGCGACGAGGCCGCCATCGAGCTGGTCAAGCAGGTGGTCAGCGAGAACCGCGAGTTCTCCGACGAAGAGATCATCGCGCGGATGATGGTGCCGCTGTGCATGGAGACCGTGCGCTGTCTCGAAGATGACATCGTCGGCACCCCGGCCGAGGCCGACATGGCGCTGATCTACGGCATCGGCTTCCCTCCCTTCCGAGGTGGTGCACTGCGCTATATCGATGCCATGGGCGTGGCCGAATTCGTCGCCCTGGCCGACAGCCTGGCCGAGGAGCTCGGGCCGCTTTATGCGCCCACCGATGGCCTGCGTGAGATGGCCAACAGTGGCAAGACCTTCTACGCCGACGCCAAGTGACCCCACCAGACAGGAGAAGACAGATGAGCTTGAACCCGAGAGATGTGGTGGTGGTCGATGGTGCCCGTACCGCCATGGCCAAGGCCAAGAACGGTGGCTTCCGCCACGTGCGTGCCGAGAACCTGTCGGCGGCGGTGATGAATGCGCTGCTCGAGCGCAACGCCGCTGTTGATCCCGGCGAGGTGGATGACGTCATCTGGGGCTGCGTCAACCAGACCCTGGAGCAGGGCTTCAACGTCGCACGCAACGCCCAGATCATGACCGCCATGCCGCGCAGCGTGCCGGCCCAGACGGTCAACCGCCTGTGCGGCTCGTCGATGAGCGCACTGCACATCGCCACCGCCAACATCAAGGCCGGCATGGGTGACGTCTACCTGGTCGGTGGCGTCGAGCATATGGAGCACATCCCGCTGACCCACGGCATCGACGTCAACCCCAGCGCCAGCAAGCACGCCGCCAAGGCAGCGATGATGATGGGCATGACCGCCGAATTGCTGGGCAAGCTGCACAGCATCTCCCGCGAGCAGCAGGACAGCTTCGGCGTACGCTCCCACCAGCGTGCCTACGAGGCCCAGCAGAGCGGCGCCTTTGACCGCGAGATCATCGGTGTGGAAGGCCATGACGCCGACGGCCGCCGGATTCTGGTCAAGCGTGACGAGGTGATTCGTCCCGAGGCCAGCCTGGACAGCATGGCGGGCCTCAAGCCGGTGTTCGATCCGCGTGGCGGTACCGTCACCGCCGGCACCTCCTCGGCACTGTCGGTGGGCGCAAGTGGCATGCTGGTGATGAGCTACGAACGCGCCCAGGCCCTTGGTCTTTCGCCGATTGCCCGGGTGCTGTCCACCGGAGTGTCCGGCTGCGACGCCTCGATCATGGGCTATGGCCCGGTACCGGCGTCCCAGAAGGCGCTCAAGGCGGCGGGACTGAGCATCGATGACATCGACACGGTGGAGCTCAACGAAGCCTTTGCCGCCCAGGCGCTGCCGGTACTCAAGGACCTGGGGCTGCTCGACGTGATGGACGAGAAGGTCAACCTGCACGGCGGGGCCATCGCCCTGGGTCACCCGCTGGGCTGCTCCGGCACCCGTATCAGCAACAGCCTGCTGAACGTGATGCGGCGCCAGGACACCCGCCTGGGTCTCGCCACCATGTGTATCGGCATGGGGCAGGGCGTGGCGACCGTGTTCGAACGCCTCGACTGAACTCTTGCCGCCTTCGGGCGGAGCAGAGCGGAAAACGCCGGCACTGTCTGACAGTGCCGGCGTTGTTGCGAGAGTGCAGTGTACACGCGCAAGTCATTCAACCGCTGGATGCTGCCGTGGCCATCATCTGATCGTGGCAGAGGCGCACCATGGCGCCTCCTCGTCCCAGTGGCACAATCTGACCGACGTTGTCCGGCGGGTTCTGCTGGTCCGATGGTTCGACCACTTCCTCGAGTTCCACCCTGTAGCGATGTCCGGTGAGGTGGGTCAATACGAACCGATGACCCTCGGGCATCTCGGCGGAGGCCGGGAGGAGCCGGCGTACACGATCCAAGACCTCCTCTGACAATACCTCATCCTGCTTTTTGACCAACATCCAGCCAAGCTGCGTCACGATCCCCGCGACGGTAGCGATGGGGCCCGGGTAGAGCTGCCAGAACTGGGTGAAGGTGGGGCCGCGGGCGATCGATACGCTGACGTACTCGGGGCCGAAAATGATGATGAGAACGGCGATGATCAAGACAATCAGCGACATCGCAATGACCAGATAGCCAAAGACGGTATCACCGGTGTAGGAGGGACCTTCGAATTCGATCGGTAGGTCCTCCAGCGTCTGCTGTGCATCCATGCGCATCTCCTGTGGCTCAGTAGGCCGGAGCCGTTGTACTTCCCTGTAGACCCCGACCTCGCCGTGATTTACGGCATCCCTTGAACGGACGAGTATCGAGTGAGTGACGCACAGTCCGGGCGACATCAGGCATCTTGCCAAAGGCCCATCTGTACGTTGGTGAGAGTGTCTCTACAGGGATCGTGGCCTGGCAATGCCGAGGCTTTATGCGACCAAGCTAATACGCTATTGGCGATGTGATGGTGCATAGTTGTGAGGTCTTGGCGACATTTCCGTTCGCTGCGGCAAGCAAGGGGACGGCGAGTCGATCGCGACGTCAGGTCTATTCGAACGTCTCCTCCGGCAGAGCATAGCGCCAAGGCGCTGACCAGACGGCGGCTCGGTAGCGGGGCTTCTCGATTCTGGATGGTGCTGGACGGTGCCTTTGTCGGCGCCGCTTGCGGCGATGAGTAGTGCCTGCTTGCGCCTTACACGATCCCCGCATCAAGCCCCGCCGCCAGGGTCATGGCGAGTTCTTCTACCTGACCGATGAAGTCGTCCTGCCATTCACCCCGTAGTACCAGTGGCGCCTGGACCCATTTCCAGCGCAGACCGGTGACGATGCCTTCCACCGCCCGCTGCGTGCCGGTGCCGTCGTGACCCGCGCGGATGTACAGCACGCAGGGCAACCCCTGGGTGTGTTCCAGCACGGGGTAGTAGCTACGATCGAAGAAGTCCTTGAGGGCACCGCTCATGTAGCCGAGGTTCTCGGTGGTGCCAAGCAGGATGGCGTCCGCTTTCCTGACATCCTCGGGGCCGGCATCAAGCGGCGCCAGTACCTGGACGTCCACGCCGTCGATGTCCGGATGGCGGGCGCCACGCTCGGCCGCTTTCCTTAGTGCCAGGGTGTTGGGCGAGGGTGCATGGGCGACGATCAGCAGACGTTTCATGCGGGGCTCCGGCAAGGCTGGTGCGAGGATGGTGGCTAGAGCGGCGAGCGACGGTTCGGTGCGTCGATCTTCCGGCTGCCCCCTTGAAGCCATGGGGGATCATCATCATGTCAAAGACATGCGGGTTTGACAGCCCGGGGCGACTCGTCAAGGCTGGACATGGCTGCCGCGGTGAAATATCGCCTAGCGGTTGCATGAAAATCACGCAGACGCCCTTTGCAGATTGTGAACCATTTCGATCCAGGGAGGATATCACCATGCCCTTTGCGCTTTCTTCGCTAAGAGTGACCAGCACCGCCTTCGACAATGACGGCGCCATCCCCGCACGGCACTCCCAGGAGGCAGAAGATCTGTCTCCGGCGCTGGCCTGGGACGGCCTGCCCGAGGGTACCAAGTCGGTGGCGGTCATCTGTCACGACCCCGACGCGCCGCTGGTCCAGAAGGGATGCTACGGCTTTGTTCACTGGCTGCTCTACAACCTGCCGGCGTCCCTCTCCTCGCTGGAGGAGGCCACCGAGGAAGGCATCCGAGGAACCAACGACGCCGGCAACCTCGGTTTCAATGGTCCGATGCCGCCGGAAGGGCATGGCGTGCACCGCTACTACTTCTGGGTACTGGCGCTGGACACCGAGACGAACCTGCCGGAGGGCCTCGGCATGAATGAACTGCTGTCCGAGGTCGAGCCGCACCTGCTCGGCATGAATCGGCTGGTGGGGAGCTATCAGCGCGACGCCTGAGGCGCCTCGGCCACCATCAGAACATGACGTACTGAAGCCCGTTTTTAACGGGCTTCTCGTTCAAGGATGACGCCCATGTACGAATGGATTTCTGCCCACAAGGACGTATTGCAGACGCTGGCCAGCGTCGGTTCCTTCATGATCTGGCTGATCTACGCGCAGCTTCTGTACTTTGGCTTTCGCCGCCAGCGTCGACCCCGGCTGATCATCAATCGCGGCAAGCGAAAGAATCTGGATGCGCTGTGTGTGATCAGCAACATGAGCGCCGAGCCCATCTACTTGCAACATATCATGATGACGCTGGAGACCTCGGAAGGTGACTGGACGCTGGATGTCAGTGACCACGAGGCGGATCTTGATGATGATGAAGATCAGCAGGAAGCTGGCCACAACGCCAGTCATTGTACCCACCAGGGTCCGCTGGACAGCGGTGGCTTCGTTCATATCGGTTCGTTCAATGCCTTGAAGGAACGTATTACCACCATCGCCGACATCGACGAGTCGCGGGATGGGCTGGTATTCAAGGCCGTCTGTGTACGGGTGATCGGCACGTACTGTTCGGAGAACCTGCCGATCGGTGCCGAGCGGCGTTTCGTGTTTCACCAGAGCGAGGATTCCTGCACCCTGGTGCCCGAGACCTGGGATACTCTGCAGTTCAGTACTCGCCGCCAGCGGCGGGCCCTGAAGGCCGATATCAAGCGTATCCATGAGCGCCAGGCCCAAGGCGAGGGCGAAAAGGCGGAAAAGGAAGATAAGGAGGAATAGGGAGCAATAGGAAGACAGCGCCTGACAAGGCTCTCCTTCCATTGGACGACTGGCAATCCGGCGGGGGGCAGAGTACCGTCTTCGCTTTTCCCACCTGCGAGAGTGTCATGAGCGACCTGCCCCCCTGTCCCGCCTGTGAGTCCCCATACGGCTACGAGGATGGCCATTCCCTGGTCTGTCCCGAGTGCGGCCACGAATGGTCGTTGAACGCCGAGCCCGATGAGAGCGGTGACCAGGTACGGGACGCCCACGGCAATGTGCTGAGCGACGGCGACAGCGTCACCGTGATCAAGGATCTGAAGGTCAAGGGGTCTTCTTCGGTGGTCAAGGTCGGCACCAAGGTGAAGAACATCCGCCTGGTCGATGGTGACCACGACATCGACTGCAAGATCGATGGCATCGGTGCCATGAAGCTCAAGTCGATGTACGTCAAGAAGGCCTGAATGCGGCCCTTGAGTCGTCATGCAAGGGAAAACGCCAGCGCTTGGAAAGCGCTGGCGTTTTTTTATGCTCGACTTGCGTTGGTTGCCCTGACGCGACCTGTGCTCAGGTGAGGCTGGCGCCCACGAACAATGTCACGGTGGTGACTCCCAGGGTCATCAGGATATAAGGCAGCGCCCACTTGACGAAGCGCTCGTAGGGTATCTTGGCAAGCGCCAGTCCGGCGACCAGATGGGCGGCGGTGGGAGCGAACATGTTGATCCAGCCGCTGGCGGACTGGAAGGCGGTGACCACCAGTTCGCGATCCACGCCCGAGAAGTCGGCCAGTGGCGCCATCAGCGGCATGGACACCGTGGCCAGCCCCGAAGTCGATGGGATGAAGAAGCTCAGCACGATGTGGACCACGTAGGCCACCACCACGAACAGTCCCGAGGACAGGCCGGCTACCGCGCCTTCGGCCCAATTGAGGATGGTGTCGATGATCACGCCGTTGTCCATCACCACATAGATGCCGCGTGCCACGGCCACCACCAGGGCCACGCCGATCAGGTCCTTGGCACCATCGAGGAAGGTCTCGATGAAGTCGGATTCGGACTGTCGATTGATCAGGGCGATCAGGATGGCAGCGCTCAGGAACAGGGTGGAGAGTTCATCGAACCACCACCACAGGGTCGGAAAAGCCGTGATGCCCATGTCTTCCCAGGGCACGACGCCGTAGACCATGATCCCGAAGGTCATGAAAAACACCGTCATGGTCAGCTTGTGGCGCAGGGTAAACGCCTGGGTCGAGGCGGCATCCTTGGCCTGAGGGGCGGCCGCCAGATGCAGGTCCGCCAGCACCGAGCGCTGCGGGTCGCGCTTGATCCGCGCGGCGTAGCGCATCACGAACCAGATAGCCAGCGACACCAGGATCACGAACTGCACCAGCCGGAGGGTGATACCGGCGCCGATCGGCAGGCCGGCGAAGCCCGAAGCGATGCCGGTGGCGAAGGGGTTGACGGTGGAGGCCAGCACACCGGTGCCGGAGCCGAGCAGGATGATGCCTGCGGCCACCATGCGGTCGTAGCCGGCGGCGGTGATCACCGGCAGGATGATGGCCCAGAAGGCGACCGTTTCCTCGGCCATGCCGTAGGTGGACCCACCGAGGGCAAACAGCACCATCAGCACGGGAATCAGGTACTGCTCGCGCCCGCCAAAGCGCTCGACCACCGCGCCGATCCCGGCATCCAGGGCGCCCGAGCGCATCGTCACCGCCAGGAAGCCGCCGATGACCAGCACGAACAGGGCAACGTCCACGGCCTTGTGGAATCCCTGGATCGGTGCCACCAGCACATCCAAAGGCCCCTGGGGAGAGCTTTCCAGCACCTGGTAGGTGCCGGGAATCGGCAACAGGCGGCCGTCACCCTGATAGTCGAGCACGTCGCTGGCAGCAATGACCTGATCGCTGCCTTCCACATGGTAGTCGTACTTGCCGGCGGGCATGACCCAGGTCAGCACCGCCACCAGCGCGGTGATCACAAAGAGCAGGGTATAGACCGTGGGCATGCGCAGGCCGGAGCGCCGTTTGGAGGAGGTCGCTTGCGTTTCCATCTCGGTTTCCTCGTTTCAGAAGGTCATGGTGTAGGCTCTTTTGTTGTCGGTGTGATCAGGGACAGACGGCCCTTGTGTGACCGCCTGCCTTCGAGTCTACGGGCCTCGACAGTCTGTCGGGACTTGGGTCGGCACAATGCTTGATCCGCTGCAAGGACGGCGACGATGCGGCGAGATGAGAGGTAAATTTGCTGGCCTGGCTCAAGAAACGGGACGACCCCAATGTTTCACCACACGCGGTCTCGCTGCACGACGAGACACGCGCAGGGTTGTCGTGTGCAGGGCAATAGGAAGTGGCGCTGGGGTCGGCTGACAGGGCGGCTGAAAGGACGGCCGGGAGGCCGACGGAGCGAGCGGCCGGCCCTGCCGTAAATGAGGGCCTTGGGTCAGGTGATATGGCCAGGGGCCCGATGTGGCGGCCCCTGGCGAGTTCACCCATAGCCCAGAGATCAGCCTTCGAAGTTCCAGGTCAGGCGGGCGTTGATGCGACCCTCACGGCTATCGGTCTCGAGGTCACGATCGCCGATGGGCTCAGCGTACTCCAGGGTGAGGCCGTACAGACGTCCTTTGCCCAGGCTGACGCCGGCCGCCGCCGAAGCCAGGTGGCTATCCGCGTCGCGCTCCTGAAACTCGGTGCGGGCGCCATCCAGCACCAGGTAGGGCTCGACGCGCGAAAGCCAGGCGCTATTCACAGGCTGCAGATAGCGTAGTTCCAGCGCCCCGGCGAAACCGTAGTCGCCCTCAGCTTGGCCGGCGTCATAGCCGCGACCGAAGCGTTGGCCACCGTAGTTGCCGCGCTCGGGTTCCGGCAGCGCATCGTCGGAGTAGAAACCGTTGGCGCTGGCGGTAAGGCGCCAGTGATCGCCATACAGGCGTCTGTACTGGGCGTCCAGCTGCCAGCGGGTGAAGTGTAGATCTCCGTTGTCGGCAAGCGGTGTACCGTTGAGCCGGCGCTGCTGCTCGTTGGCCCCCAGATCTACGCCCTGGCGCAGGGCCAGCGAGGCCAGCCAGAACTGACGTCCACGCTGGGTGCGATAGTTCAGGTCCAGATCGGCGGCCGAATACTCGGATTCCTCGACCAGTTGGTTGAGGGTCTGTTCCTCGAAGCTGAGTGATGTGGTCTTGGTCTCGTCGTGATGACGCAAGGCGCCGCCCAGGGTCAGGCTCGAGGAGCGTGACAGCAGCAAGGGGTAGGACAGCCCCAGGCGATAGCGTCTGCGGTCGGTATCCTGATCCTGGCGCAGATCGAAGCGCTGTCCGTCGAGCAGGTAGATCAGATTCTCCTCGTCCTCACCGTCATAGCTGTCGGCGGAGGCGGTCAGGGTCAGGCCGTCGTTGCCGATATCGGTACGATAGTCCAACGCGTAGAGCTCGTTGTCGTTGTCGATGGGCCACAGCCAGGAGAAGCCCAGGCTGTCGCCCCAGGTAGTCAGGCTCTGGGTCGAGACCCGGTTGATGAAGACGGCGTCCTGCTCATCGCCGCCGCTGAGGTTGCCCGAATAGTCAAAATGATCGATACGACGCTCTTCGACACGCAGGGTAGTGGCACCGCTGGGTGTGCGCGGCACCGGTGCCTTCAGGGTCAGGCTGGCACCGGGAATTCGCTCGATCAGCCCGCTGACACGCTCAAAGGTGCTGCGCGTCAGAGGGCGTTCTTCCAGCAATGGCTGGACCAGTTTCTCCACCCGGCCCGCCACGGGGTCATCGTCCACCACGATCTCGGTACGGGCGATATGACCCTCCACCAGTACGATGCGCACGTTGCCGTCACGAAAGTTGTTGGTTGGCAGGTAGGCGAAGGACAGCGGATAGCCGCCGTCCTGGTAGGCGTCGGTGATCGCCTGGACTTCGGCCTCGATGGCCTCTCGGCTCACGCTCTGCCCGATCATGGCCTGAAGTCCCTGACTCAGTTCGGCCAGATCCAGCACGCTGTCGCCGATGAAGCGCACGTGACGCACGGTGACGCGGGCAGGGATGCCGGCGCTTGCGTCGCTGGGCAGGTCAACCTCGGTTTCCACGCTGCGCTGTTGTGGCGCCAGCCGGCGATTTTCGATGATGTCGTCGACGGTCTCCAGCGTCTGCTGGGCCTGGAGGGGGGACACGGCCAGCAGGCTGCCGGCGGCCATCACTAGTGGAAGGGGACTGTATCGCGAACGTGGCGGGGTAGGCGGCTTGGTGTAGGGCGCTGGTTGCGGCGTAGTGCTTGGCATAGGCTTCCTTGTCGATCCCTGGTAGAGGCCCCTCAAGGCGGCTCGAATATTGTTGTGAACAGCGTCTGGACTGGTGTTGGGTTTGACCTCAAGAAAAGGCCCGATACCCGCGGGGGTATCGGGCCTGCGTTTGGCATGCTTGGTCAGGCGAGATCAGTTTCTGCCCAGCACTCCTCCCAGAATGCTGCTGACCAGGCCGTCATTGCTGCCGGCGTCGTTACTGCTGCCGTCCTGGCTGCTTCCCATGTCACCGGTAAGCTTCTCGGTCACGCCACCGACGGCGTCCAGGGTGCCGCCGACCAGGCCACCGCCGCTGTCGCCACCGCCGAGGGTGCTGGTCAGGGTGTCGGAGACGCCGGAGACCAGGCCGCCGCCGCTATCGCCACCGCCGAGGGTGCTGGTCAGGGTATCGGAGACGCCAGAGACCAGGCCGCCGCCACTGTCGCCACCGAGGGTGTCGCCCAGTCCGGCAGTCAAGCCGCTGCCGCCGCCCAGCGTATCGTTGAGTCCGGCGATGAGGTTGCTGTCACCACCAAGCTGGTCGCCAAGCCCTGCCTCGAGTCCGCCCCCGAGGCCGCCTTGCTGGCTTCCTCCGAGGTCCGAGAGCAGAGCCCCTTGGCCCAGCAGTCCGGCAGATTCCAGTTGACTGAGTCCCTGACCATCGAGGCGTGAAAGCAGTCGAGCCTCATCACCGCCCAGCAGTCTGCCGGTGTTGGCGGCGATGCCTCCGACACCACTGACAGCACCACCCACGCCAGCGGCGAGGTCATTGCCCTGGCCCAGGCGGCCACCCAATCCATCTACCGCTACGCCGGCCTGGATCAGCACGTTGCCTACCTCGGGGCCGACCACCAGGGCCTGGCTGAGCTGGGTGACGCCGCTATCCGTCTGGATGACAACGGGGCGCAATACCGCCGACACTTCGCGGGTCAGGCCACCAAGGTGCGAGCCATCGTCGTTGAAGTTCAGGGTCAGCACGTTACCGGCCTGGGTCACGCCGCCACCAAGGGCCGCGACGCTGCTGCCGAGCTGGGTGATGGCGCCGCTGCGGTTGTCGAGCTGCATGACCAGGGGGAGCTGGTTCAGGTTGCCGACGGTGGCGCCGAGGCTGGATACCACCTCTCCGGTTTCGGAGACCGCTACACCGCCGCCGGCCAAGGTGGTTCCCACAGCGTTGGGGTTATTCGAGAAGTTGCCCAGACCATTGTCGAGTCCGTTGCTGAGCCCGGATACGGCTTGGCCGCCATTGCTGATGACATTGCCCAGCCCGTCGGTGACGAACTCTCCACGTCCTCCCAGACTTTGTTGCGAAATGCCATCGCCCAGGGCGGTGACGGCGTCTCCAGCACCGGCGCCGGTCTGTCCTGCGCTGGCGACGGTGCGCTCCAGGTCGGTGCGGCCGTCTTCAGGCGCGCTGGTATCGCCATCGAGCAGTCCGCCGAGGCCGCCGCCTGAGCCATTGTCGCCTTCACCCCCGCCGAGCAGCTCGCCGGTCGCGATGACGATATTACCGCTGCCGGTCACGCTATCGCCGGCGCCGCCAAGCAGAGAGTAGCGTTCACCGATACGCTGACCGAGGTCGGCCAGGGTGCCACCGGTGCGTAGCAGCAGGTTGCCGGCCTGGGCCGGCAACACCAGCGCTTGACCGACGCGTGTGACCTTGCCGTCGGTGCCCAGCAGCACAGGACGAAGGGCAACACCAAGCTTGGTAGTGGTGGCCCCGAGCACCTCGCTGGAATCCTCGAAATTAACGCTGAGTGCGTCGCCTGCGCGCTCCACCTTGCCGCCGAGCCCATTGACGGTGGTACCGAGCTTGGTCACCAGGCCTGTTCGGGCGTCGAGTTCCATCACTACGGGCAGTTCGCCCAGGCCGGCAACGGTGTCTCCTGTCGCCGAAACTGCCTGTCCAAGCTCGCCGACACCGTTGGTCACGCCTGCGGCGGTGGTGCCCAGATAGTTGTCATTGGTACTGAGGCTGCCGACACCATCGCGTATGCCGCTCGAGATGTCGCCGACCGCATCGCCCGTTTCGGAGACGATCGTACCTGCAGGTTCGGTGACGCTGGCCAATTGAGGGGCGGCGCTCTGCTGGGAGATGCCGTTCCCGATGTCAGTAAGCGTGGTGTCTACACCGTCGCTGGTATCGGCGGTCGCCAGGAATACACCTTCCAGCGATGAGCGGGCAATGCCATCGCCGCCATCGCCGCCGTCGGATCCATCACCATCGCCGCCATCGCCACCGGAGCCATCGCCACCGGAGCCATCACCACCGGAGCCATCGCCACCGGAGCCATCGCCACCAGAGCCATCGCCACCAGAGCCATCGTCGCCACCGCTGGTAATCGGGTCCTGGCTGTTACTGGCCAGGGTGCGAGAGTTGCTGGAATCACCAGAGCAGGCGGTCAGGGTCGCCATCGCGCTGGCGAGAGCAATAACGAGTAGTTTTCGTTGCAAAGTCATCGGTTTATACCTCACCTAGTCCGGATGTAATGGTTATCTTGGTGGAAAGGCAATAAAGCCTGTATGGGCTTTCTAAAACTCTTGTAGTTGAATATTTAGCGTAGATGCATCTTTATGCATAATTCCTTTTTATTAGCTTTTTATGGGTTTTAATTGGTGTCTAAGTGTTACCAGACGTAATAAAAAGTGTTATGAAGTGATTGTGCTGAAGATTGTTTTGAAAAGGGCGGGGCGCTCGGGCGTACACTGAACTAGCACCGTGCTAGGCTCATGTAGCAGCAAGGAGAGGTGATGATGAGCCCTTGGCGTTTTGTAGTAATGTTGGTCGCAGGAGCCATGGTTGCCGGGGTGCTGGCGGCCTGTGATGGAGATTCAACAGTGAGTCAGCCTTCGGAGCCGAGCGGTGAGCGAGACATCGCGTCCGGTTCTGTCGAAAGGGTGACGTCCCGAGTTGATGAACCTGAACCTGAACCTGAACCTGAACCGATGACGGTAGCGGCGCTGGACGAGCCGGTGACGGTGTCGCTGGATATCCGGCTGGCGTCGGATCGGCGAATGCATGTGGCGGCCACGACCAACTTGCCGGAAGGCACTAAAGTCCAGCTTCGAGTGGTGCGCGAGGCCAGCAATGTACGTTGGCAGTCACGCACTGAGGTGCGTGAGGGCAGTGTGGCAGCCGGGCCCTACGGTCCCGGTAGCGGGTTGCCCGATGGCTACTATCGTATCGAACTGGTCACCGCGCCTGCTGACGTGCAGCCCGCCGAGGTCAAGGCGCGGATCGGGCCGAGCGGCGAGCACCTTGATGGGCCGCTGGTTGCCACGTCGGAGCATGGACTGGGCAAGATCATCAAGGCTAGCCAGCGGTTTCTGGTAGGGCAGGAAGTGCGACGAACGCTGGACGATGTCGAAGTGCAGCAAAGCCCGTGAATCAACCCTTGAAAGCAGCCCTTGATAAGTGTCCTTAAGACGCGAACGCAGCAGGAAGTTGTTACAGACCGCCCGTGGAATTCGCTTTTGGAAATCGTTTTTGTAAATCGTTCCGGAAACGTGTTCTTGAGAAGTGTTCCTGGCAAAGTTCTTGCGAAAAGTTCTTGAGAAGATGTATCTGAAAAGGCTTTGAGAAGTGTTCTCGGAAAACATGCTTGAGAAAAGTTCTTGGGAAAAGTTCTTGGGAAGAGTTCTCGGGGCAACGTTCTTGAGAAGAGTTCTGGAGAAGTGTTCCAGAAAAGCGTCCTGGAAGATGGCTGGAAGCGGACGTCATGCGTCGAACGCGCCTGGACGCCATCGCCGACTTATAAGTAAGAGGGATAAACGGCGCCAGGAATAAGAAGCTCAAGAGATAAGAAACGCAAGTGATAAGAAGGGCAAGGCACAGAGAGCGGTGGCGACAAGACTGCCGGGCAGGGCAGAGGCGGCAAGGGACGGTCAGGCCGGAGTGACCGACCTGCCCCGTCGGGCTCGCTCTCGGGGCTTGGGCGCCTGGTTGGATGATCTGGGTAGGCGAGAGATGAAACGTCAGGCCCGGCCGACTGCTTTTGGTTTCATCTCTGCTTTTCGTCTCACCTCAGGTCGCTGACTCGCTACGCCATAGCGCTACCACCTTGGCCTTGAGTCGCATGCCGCTGTGATAAGGCATGGTGGTGGTCTGGCCCTGGCGCTGAAAGGTCAGTTGCCCGTTGTTGTCCTGTGCGACCCGGCGCAGGTACAGGGTATCTTCCTCCGCCACAAGATAGAGTCCCGGCTGCCGGAATATCTCGGTCGGAGCCACGGCGGCCAGATCCAGCGGTCCCAGAAAATCGAAGTGCTCATCCGGTGCTGGCGTCACCAGGTGGCAGTCACCGTCCCAACGCTGCTCCGGGA
Organism: Halomonas sp. DP5N14-9; assembly: GCF_019802175.1. Classification (NCBI taxonomy): domain Bacteria; kingdom Pseudomonadati; phylum Pseudomonadota; class Gammaproteobacteria; order Oceanospirillales; family Halomonadaceae; genus Halomonas; species Halomonas sp. DP5N14-9. Next base: position 196,050 of record NZ_JAHVHR010000006.1, on the reverse strand, counting down.
TCAGCTCCAGTGGCAGATCGATCCCCTTGTGGGCGACTTCCTGCCAGGGCAGCGGCAGGGTCGATCTCAGGTAGAGGGGAGATGGTCGGCTCGGTTCTCCTTCCAGCAGGTGTGCCAGGGGGCAGTTAAGGGCCTGTGACAGTGCCACCAGGCGTTCATGCCCGATCTGCTTGATGGTGCCGGACTCCCAGTAGGAAATGGTGACGTCAGAGACCCCGACCTGGCGAGCCAGCGCCGCCTTGTTCAAGCCGGCTGCCAACCTCAAAGATTTGATGCGCGGACCCAGCGCGTCCATGGAACCTTCCTGTCGACACATAAAGAGAATTTAGAATACTCATTCATAAGCACCTCTTGTGCAATATCAGGCGTCAACGATATTCGACGGTTCCTATGCCGCACTACCAGGTGATCGGCTCGTTGGCCCAGTCGAAGAAGCCGCCGCTGTCGTCGGGGCCACGCTGCTGCACCATGGTCATCAGTCGGTCGGCGACAAAGTCGGCGGTGAATAGCTTGTGCTCAGGGACTCGGGCCTGAAAGGGGCGTGACAGCAAGCTGTCGGTGGTACCCGGGTGGAAGCTCAGCACGCAGGACTGGGGATTCAATCGCTTGAGTTCGATGGCAGCGGTTTTCATCAGCATGTTGTGGGCGGCCTTGCTGGCGCGGTAGGCGTACCAGCCGCCCAGGCCGTTATCGCCGATCGAGCCGACCCGTGCCGATAGGCTGACCACGGTGGTGGGATGGGAGCCCTTGAGGTGGGGAAGCAGCGTCTGGAGCATCAAGGCCGGCGTGGCGGCGTTGACCTGAAAAAGGGTCGTCAGGGCGGCTTCGTCGAGGTCCTCCAGGCGTTTCTCGGGCTGAATGTTGCTTGCTTCGTCGTGCAACAGGCCAATGGCGTTGACCACAAGGTGAAGAGGAACGGCTTGGCCAGCAGGGCCGTGAAGGGCTCGACCCAGGTCAGCGCGGCCCTGTGCAGTGGTGACATCGCCTTGGATCGCTTCCAGGCGAGAAGAGGAGGCCTGAAAGGAGGTTCGGCTGACGACGGTCGCCTGCCCCAGCCGTGGGTCGGCGAGCAGTCGATCGACGACGGCGCGACCTATGCCTCCATTGCCGCCGATGACGAGGGCGCGATAGCCGTCGGGAAGTCTGTCCATGTCGCTCTCCTGGCCTGGGTGGGGTGGCAACCTGTTCGAGTCCCGCACGGGGTGACGATTTCAGAGTTTCGCGAATCCCGCCGGGTCCTGCGCAATTGCTTCGTCGGTGCGTATAATGCGCCCACGCCGCCAGCTTGGCTTCAACGACTTCAGGATGCAGGACGTTATGACTGTTCGCACGCGTATCGCCCCGTCGCCCACCGGGGACCCCCACGTAGGAACCGCCTACATTGCCTTGTTCAACCTGTGCTTTGCTCGACAGCATGGGGGAGAGTTCATCCTTCGCATCGAGGACACCGATCGTGTTCGTTCCACCGCCGAGTCGGAGCAGATGATCCTCGATTCGTTGCGCTGGTTGGGGCTCGAATGGGACGAAGGACCCGATGTAGGCGGCCCGCATGGTCCGTATCGTCAGAGCGAGCGAGGAGACATCTATGCCGAGCACGCCCAGCGATTGATCGATGCCGGCCATGCCTTCAAGTGTTACCGCACCAGCGAGGAGCTCGACGAGCTGCGTGAGGCGCGCAAGGCCCAGGGGCTGCACCTGGCGCTGAAGCCGGCCGATCTGGCGCTTGATCCCGATGAACAGGCCCGTCGCGAGCAAGAGGGCATGCCCTATGTGGTGCGCATGCAGGTGCCGGAAAGCGGCCCCTGCGTCGTTCAGGACATGCTGCGTGGCGCCATCGAGGTGGACTGGGCCCAGGTGGATGCGCAGATCCTGCTCAAGTCCGACGGCATGCCGACCTATCACCTGGCCAATGTGGTGGATGATCACCTGATGGGGATCACCCACGTGCTGCGTGGCGAGGAGTGGATCAATTCGGCGCCCAAGCACCAGTTGCTGTATGAGTACTTTGGCTGGGACATGCCTGAGCTGTGCCATATGCCGCTGCTGCGCAATCCCGACAAGTCCAAGCTGTCCAAGCGCAAGAACCCTACCTCGATCAACTATTATCGGCGTATGGGATTCCTGCCCCAGGCGGTAACCAACTATCTCGGACGCATGGGCTGGTCCATGCCGGACGAACGAGAGAAGTTCTCCCTCGCCGAGATGATGGAAAACTTCGACATTCAGCGGGTATCGCTGGGTGGCCCGGTGTTCGATCTCGAGAAGCTGACCTGGCTCAACGGTGTCTACCTGCGCGAGGACCTGGACGACCGCGCCTTTCTCCAGGCCTTGATGACCTGGGCCTTCAATGAAGACTATGTGGCGCAGATCCTGCCCCAGGTGCGCACGCGGGTCGATACCTTGTCCGACGTGGCGCCTCTGGCGGGGCACTTCTTCTCCGGGCTGCCCGCCATCAGCGAAGCAAGCTTCGACGGGATCAACCTGGAGCGTGAAGATCTCGTCAAGCTGCTGCAGTTCCTGGTCTGGCGGCTCGAAGGTGTGTCCAGCTGGAACAAGGACGCGCTGCTGGCCGAGATCAAGCTGTTGGGCAGCCACTTCGATCTGAAGATGAAGGTACTGCTGGCACCGGTCTTTATCGCCATCACCGGCTCCTCGTCGAGCACCTCGGTGATGGACGCCATGGCGATTCTTGGCTCCGACATGACCCGCGCCCGCCTGCGTCACGCCATTGGCGTGCTGGGTGGCGTCTCCAAGAAGCAGGCCAAGCGCTTCGAGAAGGAATATCGCGAGTTGCCGGCGGAATAGTGACAAGTGATGGCGGTGGGGGAGAGGCGTTATTGCGAGCCCCCATCGCCATGGCGCTTGATACGTTCAGCTCCGACATGACCCGCGCCCGCCTGCGTCACGCCATCGGCGTGCTGGGTGGCGTCTCCAAGAAGCAGGCCAAGCGCTTCGAGAAGGCGCCGCGAGCTTCCCTTAGAAATAGCCGCGAGCTTCCCGGAGAAAAAGCGAGAGCTGCTCAGCCACATTGGCGAGTGATGGCAGTGGGGGAGTCTTGATTGCCGCGATTGCCATGAGGTCTTCGCAATGGCCGGGACACCGAAAAATTTTGGCGCTTCCGGGGTTGACCAAATCTTATGATATCCGTAAGATACGTCTCGTCTTCACGAGATGGGGCCTTAGCTCAGCTGGGAGAGCGCGACACTGGCAGTGTCGAGGTCAGCGGTTCGATCCCGCTAGGCTCCACCAATCTCGTTTCAGGCTGCGTCCCATTCGTCTAGTGGTCCAGGACACCGCCCTTTCACGGCGGGAACAGGGGTTCGAACCCCCTATGGGACGCCACTTCCTGTGCGTAGCGTCTGCTCCGCATGGATTCATGCTTTCGCATGAATCGTTGTGAACTCCGTGGTCTCTCCTCTTGTTATCACCATTCGCTTTGTGAGCTCTTCGTGATTTGCACGAAGCCTCAGTTTGCTTGTGGATGGTTTGCAAAAACTGTCTTGTACGGCTTGACAGAACCTTCCTCTTGTCCACCAGTGACGCATTTTTCCCCCGGTCAGCCTCTGCTACGGGGATAACGCCCGTGGTTGCGCGATTTATATTTTTTTCCTTCAAAATCAACGTGTTGCGACAGGTTAAAAATTAACCAATCTAAGTCCAATGCCCAGTTCATGGCGATTCGAGGGCGGTTTCGATAGGTTGTGAACAGGGTTATCCACAGAAAGTGTGGAAAACGCTGGGCGGGGTGTAAGGGGCTTGAGAAGAGAGGGGGATGTTGGCCCATGAGCGCATGCCGGCGCCGCGGGAAGGTCGGGCCAGCAGGAGGGCGCTGGCCCGGCAGGTATGGAAAATGTCAGTCCTTGCTGTCAGACCTTTCGCGCAGGCGTCGCAGCAATGAGGACGTGTCCCAGCGTCCACCTCCCATTGCCTGCACGTCGGCGTAGAACTGGTCCACCAGGGCGGTCACCGGCAGGCGAGCCTCCAGCTGGCGCGCCTGGTTCAGACAGATATCCAGATCCTTGCGCATCCAGTTGACGGCGAAGCCATGCTCGTATTCGTCACGGATCATGGTCGCGTGACGGTTCTCCATCTGCCACGATCCGGCGGCTCCCTGGCTGATGACCTCGACCACCCGCTCCTGGTCGAGACCCGCTTGCTCGGCAAAATGAAGGCCTTCAGCGAGGCCCTGGACAAGGCCTGCGATGCAGATCTGGTTGACCATCTTGGTCAGCTGTCCGGCGCCGACGCCGCCCATCAAGGTCACGGCTCTGCCATAGTGCTCGAGTACCGGCCTTGCCCTGGAGAAGTGCTCCTCCTGGCCGCCGCACATGATGGTCAGGGCGCCGTTCTCTGCTCCTTGCTGGCCGCCGGAGACCGGCGCATCGATGAAGCCCACATCCTGCTTCTGGCAGGCCTGGTCGAGCTCCTCGGCGAGGCTCGAGGAGGCGGTGGTATGGTCCACCAGGATGGCGCCCTGGGAGAGCGTCGACAGTACCCCGTCGGGCCCGGTGGTGACCTCGCGAACGTCGTCGTCATTGCCCACGCACACCAGTACCAGATCGGCGCCGCTGGCGGCCTCGGCGGGTGTCGCATGATGGCTGCCGTCGAAGCGCTCGCACCACTGTTCGGCCTTGCTTCGGGTGCGATTGTAGACGCGTACCGTCAGTCCGGCTTCGGCGAGATGGCCTGCCATGGGGTAGCCCATGACCCCAAGGCCGATAAAGGCGACGGTGGAGATGTCTCGACTCATGAAAGCGCTCCTTTGTTGTTTCGCTAGAGGGGGTCAGCATAGCGCCGGTAGGCGTGTCCGTTCATCCGTTGGGCAAAAAAGTTGAACAAAAAAAAGGCCGCCCCGGAGGGCGGCCCTTTTCATGGTAATGCGACGCGGGATGGTGCGTCTTCTGGCGTGGCGGCGATTCCCTTGCATGGGGCAGCGGGCGCCACGCGAATTACCTGGTCGGCGAATTACTTGGACGGATAGTCGCGCTTGGGATGCCCGGTGTAGAGCTGGCGCGGACGACCGATCTTGTAGCTTTCGCTGATCATCTCGTTCCAGTGCGAGATCCAGCCGATGGTACGGGATACCGCGAAGATGACCGTGAACATGTTGGTCGGGATGCCCATCGCCTTGAGGATGATGCCGGAATAGAAGTCGACATTCGGGTAGAGCTTGCGCTCGACGAAGTACTCGTCTTCCAGGGCGATCTGCTCCAGGCGCTTGGCGATCTTGAGTTGCGGATCGTCGGCCTTGCCCAGTTCTTCCAGGACCTCGTCGCAGGTCTCTTTCATGACCTTGGCGCGCGGGTCGAAGTTGCGATAGACGCGGTGACCGAAGCCCATCAGCTTGAACGGGTCATCCTTGTCCTTGGCCTTGTCGATGAAGCGCTGGATGTTCTCTTCGGAGTCGTCGCCGATCTCGTCGAGCATGTTGAGCACTGCTTCGTTGGCGCCACCGTGGGCTGGACCCCACAGAGCCGCGATGCCGGCGCTGATGCAGGCAAACGGGTTGGCGCCGGTGGAGCCTGCCAGACGCACCGTGGAGGTGGAAGCGTTCTGCTCGTGGTCCGCGTGCAGCATGAAGATGCGGTCCATGGCCTTGGCGTAGACCGGATTGATCTCGTAGGGCTCGCACGGATTGCTGAACATCATGTAGAGGAAGTTCTCTGCATAGTTCAGGTCGTTGCGCGGGTAGTTGAAAGGCTGGCCGATGTTGTACTTGTAGGACATGGCCGCGATGGTCGGCATCTTGGCGATCAGGCGAATGGCGCTGATCTCGCGGTCCTGCGCCTGGGTGATGTCTAGGTGGTCATGGTAGAAGGCTGCCAGGCCGCCAATCACGCCGCACATGATCGACATGGGGTGGGCGTCGCGGCGAAAGCCCTTGAAGAAGTTGGCGATCTGCTCGTGGACCATGGTGTGGTTGCGCACCCGGTGCTCGAAGTCCTTGTACTGCTCTTCGTCCGGCAGTTCACCGAACAGCAGGGTGTAGCAGAGCTCGACGAAGTTGGAATGCTTGGCCAGTTGCTCGATCGGGTAGCCGCGATGCAGCAGCACGCCGTTGGCGCCATCGATGTAGGTGATGCCGGATTCGCAGGAAGAGGTGGCCAGGAAGCCGGGGTCGAAGGTAAAGAGGCCTTCCGCTCCGAGTCCGCGCACGTCAACGACGTCGGGGCCGAGGGTGCCTGAATGGACGGGAAGTTCGACAGGTTTCTCCAGACCATCCACCGTCAGGGTCGCTTTTCTCTCAGCCATGTCAGGCCTCCTTCGTGTTCGATATGGAGCGATACGTTGTCATTTCTCACTAACGTGCCGACGAATAGGGGGTCGCCCGGCAAAAAAGGTTCGCCCACTATAGAAGCGTTCAGGATATTGTCAATTCTCCCATTGAACGCTTGCTGTTGTACTATGCTCATTTAGCAGTATAGGTGTTGTATAGGTTATGGTGCTTTGCACCATAGGTTGTCCTTTTGCGGTGCAGCAACTTGACGAAGTCGCATTTTTATGCAGCTTTGCCGCATTTTCCGACGAAGCGTTCGCCAAATTGCATGGTCATGCCATTTGTCATGGTGGGGGCATGTCCCTATAATTCAGGCCGCGACTGGCAGGAACAGGAGGTCGTGTCCAACTTGTCGCAGGTTGGGTCACGACAGCGCCCTTCCCAAAACCACCGCCCGCTCGGGCCTCTGGCCCGTATGTCGTAGAGTGGGCCAAGAGAGTGTGTAGAGAGCCGTGAATAGCAAACGACCCGTAAATCTGGATCTATCCACGATCCACTTCCCCCTTCCCGCCTTGACGTCGATTACCCACCGGGTCACTGGCGTCATTCTCTTCGTCGGTCTGATCTTCGGCTTCTGGGCGTTGGACGCCTCGTTGTCCTCGCCGGCCGGTTTCGATGCCGTACGCGATGCGCTGGCGCACAACTTCTTCGCCAAGCTGGTGGCCTGGGGACTGTTGTCCGCTCTGGCCTTCCACTTCGTCGCCGGCTGCAAGCACTTCATTATGGACGCCAACATCGGCGTGTCATTGGAAGGTGCGGTGAAAAAGGCGCAGATCACCATCGTGGCGAGCGTTGTCCTGATCATTCTGGCGGGAGTCTGGGTATGGTAACCAACATCACGAGCTTCAGCCGCAGCGGCCTGTCCGACTGGATCATCCAGCGCGCCAGTGCGGTTGTAATGGCGCTCTACACGGTCTTTCTGGTGGTCTATCTGCTGGCTCATCCGCAGCTCGACTATGCCACCTGGAGCGGTCTGTTCGAGCAGACCTGGATGCGAATCTTCTCGTTGCTGGCCTTCGTCTCGCTGGCCGCCCATGCCTGGGTGGGCCTGTGGACCGTGACCACCGACTACATCAAGCCGACCGCCATTCGTGTCGGCACCCAGTCCGTCATCATCATTGCCATCTTCGTGTTCCTGGTCTGGGGCATCCAAGTGCTGTGGGGAGCCTGATACATGTCAACCATGCGTAGTTTGACCTTTGACGCCATCATCATCGGTGGCGGTGGTGCCGGCCTTCGTGCGGCGCTGGAGCTGGCCAAGTCCGGCAAGAAGACCGCGGTGCTGTCCAAGGTCTTCCCGACGCGTTCGCACACCGTGTCCGCCCAGGGCGGCATTACCTGTGCCATCGCTTCCTCCGATCCCAACGACGACTGGCGCTGGCACATGTACGACACCGTCAAGGGCGGTGACTACATCACCGACCAGGACGCTGCGGAATACATGTGTTCCGAGGGGCCGAAGGCGGTGTTCGAACTCGAGCACATGGGCCTGCCGTTTTCCCGTTTCGACAATGGGCGGATCTATCAGCGCCCGTTCGGTGGTCAGTCCAAGAACTTTGGCGAAGGCGGCCAGGCGGCCCGTACCTGCGCCGCGGCCGACCGTACCGGACACGCTCTGCTGCACACGCTGTACCAGAACAATCTGAAAAATAACACCACCTTTCTCAATGAATGGTACGCCGTCGACCTGGTGAAGAACGCCAACGGTGACGTGGTCGGCTGTATCGCCATGGATATCGAGACCGGTGAAGTGGTGCACGTAAAGTCCAAGGCTACCGTGCTGGCCACCGGCGGTTCCGGTCGCATCTATGCCTCCACCACCAATGCCCTGATCAACACCGGTGACGGTATCGGCATGGCGCTGCGTGCCGGTGTGCCGATGCAGGACATGGAAATGTGGCAGTTCCACCCGACCGGTATCCACGGTGCCGGTGTGCTGGTGACAGAAGGTTGTCGCGGTGAAGGCGGCTACCTGGTCAACAAGGACGGCGAGCGCTTCATGGAGCGTTATGCGCCGAACGCCAAGGACCTCGCCGGCCGCGATGTGGTTGCGCGCTCCATGGTCATGGAAATCCTCGAAGGCCGTGGTTGCGGTGAAGACGGCGATCACGTCTTCCTCAAGCTCGACCATCTGGGCGAGGAGGTGCTGTCCAAGCGTCTGCCGGGCATCGTCGAGCTGGCCAAGACCTTCGCCCACGTGGATCCGGCCAAGGAGCCGATCCCGGTGGTGCCGACCTGCCACTACATGATGGGTGGTATCGCCACCAACGTGCATGGTCAGGCGATTGCCCAGGATGCCGACGGCAACGACCAGATCATCAATGGTCTCTACGCCTGTGGCGAGGCAGCTTGTGTCTCCGTGCACGGTGCCAACCGCCTGGGCGGCAACTCGCTGCTGGATCTGGTGGTGTTCGGGCGTGCTGCCGGCATGTACATCGAGAGCGCGCTCAATGAAGGCATCGAGTACCTGGATGCCCGCGAGTCCGACATCGAGACCGCGATGAAGCGCATCACTCGCTGGAACGAGTCCGAAGGCGGCGAGAGCGTGCCTGAGCTCAAGCGCGAGCTGCAGAGCATCATGCAGAACTCCTTCGGCGTGTTCCGCGAAGAGAAGAACATGGTCGAGGGCGTCGAGAAGCTGGCCGAATTGCGTGGACGGATCGCCAACGCTCATCTGGCCGACAAGTCCCATGCGTTCAACACTGCCCGGGTCGAGGCTCTCGAGCTCGACAACCTGATGGAAGTGGCCGAGGCCACCGCCATCGCGGCACTGGAGCGCAAGGAGAGTCGCGGTGCGCACTCCCGCTACGACTATCCGGATCGTGACGACGCCAACTGGCTGAAGCACTCCATGTTCTTCCCCGGCGAGAAGCGGGTCGGCCAGCGCGATGTCAATTTCGCGCCGAAGACCGTCGACAAGTTCGAGCCGAAAATCCGTACCTATTAAGGGGGAGTCAACATGTCCAAGCTTCAGGTATCCCTGTACCGCTACAACCCGGAAACCGACTCCGCGCCTTATATGCAGGAGTTCGAGGTCGACACCCAGGGTCGCGACCTGATGGTGCTGAACCTGCTTGAGATGATCAAGGAGGACGACAGCTCCGTGGCCTTCCGTCGCAGCTGCCGTGAAGGCGTCTGTGGTAGTGACGGCATGAACATGAACGGCAAGAACGGCCTGGCTTGTATCACCCCGCTGTCCGAGGTGGTCAAGAACAACAAGCTGGTACTGCGTCCCTTGCCCGGTCTGCCGGTCATTCGTGACCTGGTGGTCGACATGGCGCTGTTCTACAAGCAGTACGAAAAGATCCAGCCGTACCTGCAGAACGACACGCCGGCGCCGGCCATCGAGCGCCTGCAGTCTCCGGAAGAGCGCGACAAGCTCGACGGTCTGTATGAGTGCATTCTATGCGCCTGCTGTTCGACCTCGTGCCCGTCGTTCTGGTGGAATCCGGAGAAGTTCGTCGGTCCCGCCGGCCTGCTGCAGTCCTATCGCTTCCTCGCGGATTCCCGCGATACGGCGACCCAGGAGCGTCTGTCGGAGCTGGAGGATCCGTTCTCCGTATTCCGTTGCCGCGGCATCATGAACTGCGTGGCGGTCTGTCCCAAGGGGCTTAACCCGACTCGGGCGATCGGCAAGATCCGTGAGATGTTGCTGGCGAATGCCACTTAAATCGTGGCGCCGGGCTTGTTATCATGGGCTCGGTCCGGGGGCGCGGCATCCTGTCGCGCCCCCGGATGACAGCGTCAGGAGCCGGTGCCATGGGCACCGGCTTTTGAGCATGATGCAAGACCGCTAGGCAGATCGACCGCGGCCCCGATGACCGCGGCAGAACCACCAGGGCGCTCGATGATGGTCAGTGCCAAGGGTGACGATGGGCAGGACGCCTTCCACTGAGGGGCCTGCGCCACGCCCGCGGTAGATCACGAGCATCGAGCCCACTACCACCCCATCAGTGCAGGGTGACCGAGAGATGCAACAAGGCATAATGGAGTTGATGTGGCGCTCCTCTCACGTGACGGGCAGCAACGTCCACTACGTGGAAGCGCTCTATGAGCAGTACCTCGACGACCCTAGCGCCGTCACCGATGAATGGCGCGATTACTTCGACGAGTTGTCACGCCAGGAAGGCGCCCCGTCCGACGAGACCCCCCTCTCACCGATCCGTGATCAGTTCTATCAGCTTGGCCGCGAACGTCGCACCGCCGTTGCCGGCAGCACGCCTGTCGACAGCGAAGAGAGCCGCAAGCAGGTCAAGGTCCTGCAGCTGATCAACGCCTATCGCTTCCGGGGCCACCAGAAGGCCGACATCGACCCGCTGGGGCTGCGTGATCCGAAGCCGGTGCCTGATCTTGATCTGGCGTTCCACCAGCTGTCCAAGGCCGACCTCGATACCGAGTTCCAGACCGGTTCCTTCTTCCTGGGCAAGGACCAGGCGCCGCTCAAGGAAATCGTCGATGCGCTGGATCGCACCTATTGCCGTTCGATCGGCTGCGAGTTCATGCATATCGTCGATACCGAAGAGAAGCGCTGGCTGCAGCAGCGTTTCGAGTCGGTGCGCTCGGCTCCGGACCATGGTGATGATCGCCGCAAGCAGCTGTTCGAGCGGTTGTCCGCGGCCGAAGGGCTGGAAAGCTACCTGGCCTCCAAGTACCCGGGCACCAAGCGCTTCGGCCTTGAGGGTGGCGAGACCTTCATTCCGATGATGGACGAGCTGATCCAGCGCGCGGGCAGCTACGGCACCAAGGAAGTGGTCATCGGCATGGCCCACCGCGGTCGCCTCAACGTGCTGGTCAACATCCTCGGCAAGAACCCCGGCGAGCTGATCGACGAGTTCGACGGCAAGAAGCTGATCGAGCGCGGTTCCGGTGACGTCAAGTATCACCAGGGCTTCAGCTCCAACGTGATGACGCCGGGCGGTGAGGTTCACCTGGCGATGTCCTTCAACCCCTCGCACCTCGAAATCGTGGCGCCGGTGGTGGAAGGCTCGGTGCGCGCTCGCCAGGATCGCCGCGACGATGTCGATGGCGGCAAGGTGCTGCCGATCAACGTCCATGGCGATGCCGCCTTCGCTGGTCAGGGCGTGGTCATGGAGACGTTCCAGATGTCCCAGACCCGTGCCTACAAGACCGGTGGTACGGTGCACATCGTCATCAACAACCAGGTCGGCTTCACCACGTCGCATCCCGAGGACGCGCGTTCCACCGAGTACTGCACCGACATCGCCAAGATGGTGCAGGCGCCGATCCTGCACGTGAACGGTGACGATCCCGACGCGGTGCTCCACGTGACCCAGGTGGCCCTGGACTATCGTCAGCAGTTCAAGAAGGACGTGGTCATCGACCTGGTGTGCTACCGCCGCCGCGGCCACAACGAGGCCGACGAGCCCTCCGGCACCCAGCCGATGATGTACCGCAAGATCAAGGACCATCCGTCCTCTCGTGCGATCTACGCCGAGCGCCTGGTCAAGCAGGGCGTGCTGAGCGAAGACGAAGCCAAGGCGGTGGTCGAGAAGTATCGCGATGATCTGGTCGCCGGCAATCACGTGGCCAACGCCCTGGTGCAGGAACCCAACACCTCACTGTTCGTCGACTGGAAGCCGTACCTCGGTCACGAGTGGACCGGGCACGCCGATACCACCTTCGACATGAAGCGGCTCAAGCAGCTTGCCGCCAAGATGTGCGAGATCCCTGACGGGGTGAAGGTGCAGCGTCAGGTCGCCAAGATCTACGATGATCGCCGCAAGATGCAGGGCGGTGGGCTGGCCATGAACTGGGGCTTCGCCGAAACCCTGGCCTACGCCACCTTGCTCGAGCAGGGACACCCGATTCGCCTGACCGGTCAGGATGTCGGACGCGGTACCTTCTCGCACCGCCATGCGGTGATCCACAACCAGGCCGACGGTTCCACCTACGTGCCGCTTCAGCACATGGCGGACGGTCAGCCGCGTTTCACTATCCATGACTCCTTCCTCTCCGAGGAGGCGGTGCTGGCGTTCGAGTACGGCTACTCGACCACCATGCCCAACGCGCTGGTGATCTGGGAAGCGCAGTTCGGTGACTTCTTCAACGGCGCCCAGGTGGTGGTGGACCAGTTCATCTCCTCCGGCGAGACCAAGTGGGGTCGTCTGTGTGGCCTGACCATGCTGCTGCCCCACGGTTTCGAAGGGCAGGGCCCCGAGCACTCCTCGGCGCGTCTCGAGCGCTTCCTGCAGCTGTGCGCCGAGCACAACATGCAGGTGTGCGTGCCGACCACCCCGGCGCAGATCTATCACCTGCTGCGCCGTCAGGTGATTCGCCCGCTGCGCAAGCCGCTGGTGGTGATGTCGCCGAAGAGCCTGCTGCGCCACAAGGAAGCCACCTCGAGCCTCGAGGACCTCGCCAACGGCAGCTTCAACATGGTGCTGCCCGACCAGGGACAGCGTGATGCGTCCAAGGTCGAGCGGATCATCATGTGCTCGGGCAAGGTCTATTACGATCTGGCCAACTGGCGCGAGGAGAACCTGCGTGACGATGTAGCGATCGTGCGCGTCGAGCAGCTCTATCCGTTCCCCAAGGAAGAGCTGATCGAGACGCTCAAGGACTACAGCGGCGTCACCGACATCGTCTGGTGTCAGGAAGAGCCCCTGAACCAGGGCGCCTGGTATTCCATGCAGCACAATCTGCGCATCGTCGCCGATTCGCTCAAGGACGGCCTGGGCGGTCAGCTGAAGTTTGCCGGACGTCCGGCATCGGCGGCTCCCGCGGCGGGCTACATGTCCGTACACACCGAACAGCAGCGCCAACTGGTGGAAGACGCCTTCAATCTCTAAGGCGACCATCGGGAAGAGAGAGAACACTAAGGATACGACATGGCTACCGAGATCAAGGCACCATCCTTTCCGGAATCCGTTGCCGAAGGCACCGTAGGTACCTGGCACAAGAAGCCGGGTGACAGCGTCGAGCGTGACGAACTGATCGTCGAGATCGAGACCGACAAGGTCGTGCTCGAGGTGGTGGCGGTGGAAGCCGGCACCCTGTCAGAGGTGCTGGTGGAAGAAGGCGACACCGTGGAGTCCGAGCAGGTCCTGGGCCGCATCGGTGAAGGCGGCGGCGAGTCCAAGGAAGCGTCCGAGGAGTCGTCCGAGAAAGACGAGGACGACGCCAGGGAAGCCGCTTCCGAAGCGTCCGACGAAAAGGCTGAGAAGAAGCCGGCCGAAGCGCCCAAGGGCGGCGGCGAGAAGCGTGACGTCAAGGCGCCGAGCTTCCCCGAATCTGTGCAGGAAGGGACCGTCGCCAGCTGGACCAAGAAGGTCGGCGAAGCGGTCAAGCGTGACGAAGTGCTGGCCGAGATCGAGACCGACAAGGTCGTGCTCGAGGTGGTCGCACCGGAAGATGGCGCCCTGGCCGAGATCAAGATCGAGGAAGGCGACACCGTGGAGTCCGAGGCCGTGCTGGCGGTGTTCGAGGTGGGTGCAGGCGGTGGCTCTGCCGATACCGCCGATCAGGAAGCGCCCAAGGCCAGCGCCGACGATGGCGACAGCGACGAGCAGGTCGGTGACAAGATCGTGGCGCCTGCCGCGCGCAAGCTGATCGCCGAGCACGACCTCGACGTCAGTGCCATCAAGGGCACCGGCAAGGACGGTCGCGTCCTCAAGGAAGACGTGCTCAAGGCGGTCAAGGACGGCGGCGCCAAGAAGTCCGCGCCGGCCAAGAAGGCCAGCTCCGGCGCCACCGCAGCCCCGGCCGTGGAAGGCGAGCGCCCCGAGAAGCGCGTGCCGATGACCCGTCTGCGCAAGACCATCGCCAAGCGTCTGGTCCAGGCTCAGCAGACCGCTGCCATGCTGACCACCTACAATGAGGTGGACATGGGTGCGGTGATGGAGCTGCGCTCCCAGTACAAGGACACCTTCCTGAAGGCCCACGACGTCAAGCTCGGTTTCATGGGCTTCTTCGTCAAGGCGGCTTCCGAGGCGCTCAAGCGCTTCCCTGATGTCAACGCCTCCATCGACGGTGACGACATCGTCTACCACGGTTATCAGGACATCGGCGTGGCCGTATCCACCGACCGTGGCCTGGTGGTGCCGGTGCTGCGCGATACCGACAGCATGAAGATCGCCGACGTCGAGAAGGGCATCGTCGACTTCGGCAAGCGCGGACGCGAAGGCAAGCTGGGCATCGAGGACATGCAGGGCGGTACCTTCACCATCACCAACGGCGGCATCTTCGGCTCGCTGATGTCGACCCCGATCCTGAATCCGCCGCAGACCGCGATCCTCGGCATGCACAAGATCCAGGAGCGTCCGATGGCGGTCAACGGCAAGGTCGAGATTCGCCCGATGATGTATCTGGCGCTGTCCTACGACCACCGCATGATCGATGGCAAGGATGCGGTACAGTTCCTGGTCACCATCAAGGAGCTGCTCGAGGATCCGGCGCGTCTGCTGCTGGAAATCTGAGCCTGACCGTGGCAGCGACAGGGATTTACTGCAGAGCCTCTGCACACAGAACGAACAGGAGCCAACATGGCCGACAAGTATGATGTGATCGTCATTGGCGCGGGCCCGGGTGGCTACGTGGCCGCCATCCGTGCTGCTCAGCTGGGTCTGAAGACCGCCTGCGTCGAGAAGTGGATCGGCAAGGAAGGCAAGGTGGTGCACGGCGGTACCTGCCTGAACGTGGGCTGTATCCCGTCCAAGGCACTGCTCGAGGCCTCCCACAAGTTCGTCGAGGCCCAGCACGACTTCGACGACATGGGCATCCAGGCCGGCGACGTCAGCATGGACGTGTCCAAGATGATGGCGCGCAAGGACAAGATCGTTAAGCAGCTGACCGGCGGCATCTCCGGGCTGTTCAAGGCCAATGGCGTCACCGCCATCGAAGGTACCGGCAAGGTCGTGGCCAAGAACAAGGTCGAGGTCACCGACAAGGACGGCGAGTCCAGCACCGTCGAGGCGGACAACATCGTCATCGCCGCCGGCTCGGTGCCGGTGGAGATCCCGCCGACCCCGCTGACCGAGGGTCTGATCGTCGATTCCACCGGCGCCCTCGAGTTCCAGGAGACGCCCAAGCGTCTGGGCGTCATCGGCGCCGGCGTCATCGGCCTTGAGCTCGGCAGCGTGTGGAGCCGCCTCGGCAGCGAAGTGACCGTGCTCGAGGCGATGGACAGCTTCCTGCCGATGGTCGACTCGGCCATCGCCAAGGAGACCCAGAAGCTGCTCAAGAAGCAGGGTCTGGACATCAAGCTCAACGCCCGCGTGACCGGTTCCGAGGTCAAGGGTGAGGAAGTCGTCGTCAAGTACGAGGACAACGAGGGTGAGAAGGAACTGACCTTCGACAAGCTGATCGTCTGTGTCGGCCGTCGTCCCTACACCAAGGGCGTGGTAGCCGACGGCCTGGGCGTCGAACTGGATCAGCGCGGCTTCATCCACGTCGATGACCAGTGCCGCACCAGCGTGCCGGGCGTCTACGCCATCGGCGACTGCGTGCGTGGCCCGATGCTGGCCCACAAGGCCTCCGAAGAGGGCGTGATGGTGGCCGACATCATCGCAGGCCACAAGGCGCAGATGAACTACGACGCCATTCCCAGCGTGATCTACACCCACCCCGAGGTGGCCTGGGTCGGCATGAACGAGCAGGACGCCAAGTCCGCCGGTATCAAGGTCAAGACCGGTAGTTTCCCGTTCGCCGCCAGTGGCCGTGCCATGGCCAACAACGCCACCGAAGGCCAGGCCAAGATCATCGCCGACGCCGAGACCGATCGCATCCTGGGGATGCACATCGTCGGTCAGCACGCCGGTGAGCTGATCGCCCAGGGCGTTATCGCCATGGAATTCGGCTCCAGCGCCGAAGATCTGGCGCTGACCTGCTACGCGCACCCGAGCCTGTCCGAGGCGGTGCACGAGGCAGCGCTGGCGGTGGAAGGGCACGCCATCCACGTGGCCAACCGCAAGAAGCGCTAGCAAGACAACAAGCGCCCGGTAATCCTAGGCAAGCCTGTGCAGTTTTGGCAGGCTTGCCGGTGTTTTCCGCGAGCGCATCGCCGCCGACCATGTATCGGTGGCGGTCGGTGGCGACCCGATGACTTTCGTCCCTCGGGGCAGGGTGGGTCGCCGTTCGAGTCACATGCAACCAATGGCATGAATCGATGAACCTTCACGAGTATCAAGGCAAGCAGCTGTTTGCCGACTATGGTCTGCCCGTTTCCAAGGGCTTCGCCTGCGACACCCCCGAAGAAGCCTACGAGGCTTGCAAGAAGATCGGCGGCGACATGTGGGTCGTCAAGGCCCAGGTCCACGCCGGTGGCCGCGGCAAAGCCGGTGGTGTCAAGCTGATCAAGAGCCCGGACGAAGCCAAGGCCTTCGCCGAGCAGTGGCTGGGCAAGAACCTGGTGACCTTCCAGACCGACGAGAACGGTCAGCCGGTCGCCAAGATCCTGGTCGAGAACTGCACCGACATCGCCAATGAGCTGTACCTTGGCGCGGTGGTCGACCGTGGCACCCAGCGTGTGGTCTTCATGGCTTCCACCGAAGGTGGTGTCGAGATCGAGAAGGTCGCCGAAGAGACGCCCGAGAAGATCCTCAAGGCCGAGATCGACCCGCTGGTCGGCGCACAGCCCTACCAGGCGCGTGAGCTGGCCTTCGCCCTCGGCCTGGAAGGCGCGCAGGTGAAGCAGTTCACCAAGATCTTCCTGGGTCTGTCCAAGATGTTCCACGACAAGGATCTGGCGCTTTTGGAGATCAACCCGCTGGTGATCACCGACGAAGGCAATCTCCACTGCCTCGACGCCAAGATCAACCTGGACGGCAACGCCCTGTACCGTCACCCGGATCTGCAGGAAATGCGTGACCCGTCCCAGGAAGACGAGCGTGAAGCCAACGCTGCCCAGTGGGACCTGAACTACGTCGCCCTGGAAGGCAACATCGGCTGCATGGTCAACGGCGCTGGCCTGGCCATGGGCACCATGGACATCATCAAGCTCCACGGTGGCCAGCCGGCCAACTTCCTTGACGTCGGCGGCGGCGCCACCAAGGAGCGCGTGGCTGAGGCGTTCAAGATCATCCTGTCCGACGACAGCGTGCAGGCCGTGCTGGTCAACATCTTCGGCGGTATCGTGCGCTGCGACATGATCGCTGAAGGCATCATCGGTGCCGTCGAGCAGGTCGGCGTCAATGTGCCGGTCGTGGTGCGTCTGGAAGGTAACAACGCCGAGCTGGGTGCCGAGAAACTGGCCTCCAGCGGTCTGAACATCATCGCTGCCAAGAGCCTCACCGATGCGGCTCAGCAGGTCGTCAAGGCAGCGGAGGGCAAGTAATGAGCATCCTGATCGACAAGAACACCAAGGTCATCTGCCAGGGCTTCACTGGCGGACAGGGGACCTTCCACTCCGAACAGGCCATCGAGTACGGCACCCAGATGGTCGGCGGCGTGACCCCGGGCAAGGGCGGCCAGGAGCACCTGGGCCTGCCGGTGTTCAACACCGTCAAGGAAGCCGTCGAGCAGACCGGCGCCGAGGCCAGCGTGATCTACGTGCCTGCCCCGTTCTGCAAGGATTCCATCCTGGAAGCCGCCAACGCCGGCATCAAGCTGATCGTGTGCATCACTGAAGGCATCCCGACCCTCGACATGCTGGACGTCAAGGTCAAGTGCGATGAGCTGGGCGTGCGTCTGATCGGTCCGAACTGCCCCGGTGTCATCACCCCGGGCGAGACCAAGATCGGCATCATGCCGGGTCACATCCACAAGCCGGGCAAGGTCGGTATCGTGTCGCGTTCCGGCACCCTGACCTACGAAGCGGTCAAGCAGACCACCGACCACGGCTTCGGCCAGTCCACCTGTGTGGGCATCGGCGGTGACCCGATCCCGGGCTCCAACTTCATCGACATCCTCGAGATGTTCGAGAAGGACCCGGCGACCGAGGCCATCGTCATGATCGGTGAGATCGGCGGTACCGCCGAGGAAGAGGCTGCTGCCTACATCAAGGAGCACGTCTCCAAGCCGGTGGTGTCCTACATCGCCGGTGTCACCGCTCCTCCCGGCAAGCGCATGGGCCACGCCGGCGCCATCATCGCCGGTGGCAAGGGCACCGCGGACGAGAAGTTCGCCGCCCTGGAAGCCGCGGGCGTCAAGACCGTGCGCTCCCTGGCCGAGATCGGCGACGCCCTGAAGGAAGCGACCGGCTGGTAAGCGGTCCTACCGTCAGAATAAGCGTCAGAATAAAGGCCACCTCCGGGTGGCCTTTTTTGTGGCTGGAACTCCACCAGATGCGACGAAGGGGCGGGTCGAAGGGGGAAGTACGCGGAAGGCGTTAGGGACGAGGCGACGATTGATTGGCCCGCGTGCGCCACCAGCCGACCACCTGTGCCACGAACACCGGCGCGCCCGCCACCAGATAGAGGTGGTAGCTGACCAGGCGCCAGACGATCACCGCCGCCGCGGCCTGCTCTCGGGCCATCAGCGGCAGCAGCAGGGCGCCTACGCTGACCTCCGCGGCGCCGGCGCCGCCCGGCAGCACGCTCAACTGGCTGGCGGCCATGGCCAGCATCTGCACCAGAAAGGTCCAGGCCCAGTCGGCGCCGCCGCCCACCCCCAGCACCGCCAGATACAGGAGGCTATAGCGCGCAAGCCAGTGCAGGCAGCACAGCGCGAAGATCGCCATCAGCACGCCCTTGGGCAGCGCAAGCGTACTCGCCAGGGTCCGGCGACAGCGCAGCAGGCGTCGGGTCATCCAGCGCCTGGGCCCCGAGCCGACAAAGGGAGGGGGAGGGACATGGCGCAGCAGCCAGGGTAGCCACACGATCACCACCGCAAACACCACAAGCGCCAGCAGCAGCGCCGCCAGGGAGGCCTCGACCAGGGTCTGGTGAGGCCAGCTGGCCAGTCCGCTCATCGACAGCGACACCAGTACGCCCAGCATCAGGCTGAAGAACAGCATGTCGGCGAGCTGATCGACCAGAAAGATGGCCGAGGCCTGGGCCGGCGGATAGCCCCGGCGTGCCAGCAGCCACAGCAGGGTGGCGACGCCTCCGCCCCCGGCCGGGGTGGCACATAGCGCGAACTTCGACGACATCTCGATCGCCAGGGCACCGCCCTGACCGAGGCGGCCGGCTCGTCCGTCGAGCATCAGCCGCAGGCGCGCCGCGTTGAGGTTCCAGCAGATCACCGCCAGGGCTACCATCAGCGCCAGCAGGGGCAGCGGGAAGGCGATAACCGCAGTGAAGGTGCCGGCGCCCCCCAGCCACCACGGCAGCAGCAGGGTGATGGCCAGGGTCAGGATCAGCAGGGCGGCCTTCCACCACAGGCGTGATCGCATCCCGGCAGGGGCACGCAGGCGCCTGTCCAGCGATGGTGTTGGCCCAAACCTAGCCATGGCGCCGATCGCGCGGGCAGACCGGATCGATGACGGCTTCGTAATGGTTGAGCAGCGAAATCATCACCTTGTCCCAGTCGAACTGGCGCTCGACGAAGCGCCGAGCGTGGCGCCCGGCCGATTGCGGATCATTGGCGAACAGCGCCTCGGTGGCCTCGGCCATGGCGGCTGCCGAATGTGGCTGACATAGCACGCCGCCGCCCAATGGCACGTTCTCGATCAGCGCACCGGCCCTGGCGCCGATCACCGGGATGCCGCTGGCCATGGCTTCCTGGGCGATCAGCCCGAAGGTCTCGCGGGTGCCCGCGTGCAGCAGGGCATCACTGGAGGCGAGCGCACGGGCGACCTCATGCACGCCGACGCAGCGATTGATGACGCTGACGTTGGCGGGCACCTCGGTGGGCATGCCGGGGCCCATCAACAGCAGGTGGTAGGGAGGCCCAAGGCGCCTGGCGGTGTCCAGCAACACCTCGATGTTCTTCTCTCGTGAGTAGCGCCCGACGAACACCAATAGACGGCTGTCGTTGCCGAGCCCCAGCTTGCGCCTGAGCTCGGGATCGCGCCTGTCCGGGTGAAAGGTCGCCAGATCGACGCCAAGGGGCTGCACCCGCACCCGTTTGACGCCCCAGGACGTCAGACGGTCGGCCATCGCCTGGCAGGGCGCCAGTACGCTGTCGAAGCGGCGGTAAAGGTCGACCACGTAGCGCTCCAGCCGTCGCTGCACCATCGGCCCGAAGCGATCCCCCATCAACCGAGGAAGGTCCGAGTGGTAGAAGCCCACCACCGGCACGCCGAGACGCTGGCCGGCGTCCAGTGCCGCCCAGGCGGTGACGTAGGGGTCGCCGGCTTCGATCAGATCCGGCGATAGCTCCACCAGGGCGTCGCGCCAGGGCCGGCGGCGCAGCGGAAAGCGGTAGCTCTGGCCCAGCGGGATGCGCAGTGCAGGCAACTGGTGATGGTCGCCGAGGCTGTCTCGCTCGGCCCCCGGCACCAGCAGACTGGTGCGCAACTGCGGGAAGCGCGAAAACACCCGGTGTTTGGCTTGAAGGTAGGTGCGTACGCCGCCGCTGGCGGGGGCGTGAAACATGGTGACGTCGGCGAGATGCAAAAGGGGCCTCCATGGCGAGCGCGTCATTGCCATGAGCCTACGAGGGAAATAAGTCAGTTCAGCGACAGGGGGGGGCAGTACGTCATCATCCTCGAGATGAGCTGGGCAAGAAGTAAGCGAGGTGGACTGACCTCTGCATCGGATGTGTCTTTCGTCGCTGGCGCCTTGATCTCGATACGCTCCTGAAGCGCGCTTGTCGAACCGGAGTAGTGGTTAGGTGTTCTCGTACAGAAGTTGGAGGTGACGACCCCTTATGCTGAGAGAAACAGCGGCGGCAAGGTCCAAGCCGCGTTTCATCGCCACCAGCACATGGAGCGGGAAGGCGACTTCAGGGAAGGGGGAGAAGTATGGCGGACGTCAGGATCAGCGAGATTGCCGACTGGCTCGAGGCACTGGACGACAACAGCCCGCTGCCAGGAACGAAGCAGCAGGGCTGCCCTTGCTGCGACAGGGTGGGACTACCCATCCTGCCGGTGCGCTACGCGGTATCGGACCGTCACGTCAGCGACTGGTCGCAAGACCTTCCCTGGTCGATGGCGGTACACGCCAATCGCCACTTTCCTGCCCCGCGTGAGACGCGCTATGTCCTGCGCCTGATGCGCGAGGGCTATCTCTACCTGTTCGACGAGAAGCGCCAGCGCTGGCAAGCCTGGCGCATCACTCACGACTCCCGTTTCGAAGAATTTGACCCCTATGGGCGCGGGCCGAGAGAGACGGCCTACGGGGACTCGCACATCGACGCGCCTTGCAATATTCCCGAGAATAAACTCTCTGCGCGCCTGATTTCTCTACCGAAGGCTCAGGAAGCTGGCATCGTTCACGTTGGCTATAGTGACCATCCCTTCACGCAGGCCATGCTGGGGCGGCTGGAGCGCAACGACAGCGGCCTGCGTGATCGCCTGCTTAGTCCTTTCGATGTGGCTGCCTGGCTTGGTACGGGAGAGGCCGCTGGCGTGATTCCCTCTACGCAACTCGGCACGCATGTCATGGAGTTCAATGATGCCTGTCCCGAGGAACTGCTGGAGAACGATGGTTTTCCCCTTGTTGGCGTCTGCGAGCGATTGCCGTCGACGGTGAGTCAGCTTCGCGATCGGATGAACTGGATGGTCCAGGACGCTCCTCAGTGGATCGACAGGACACCGATACTGGCGGTGGCTGACCCTATCGGCATGTGCATCTCCGTCAATCATTACCGGAACCAGGCCAAGGCTCGCCTCGATCGCTATGCCCGCCGCAAGGATGTGGTGGAAAGGAAGGTCACATCGGAATTGATCGAGGGGATACGAGAAGCGGTGAAAAGCAAGGCCGAGCACCAGGCAGAGCAACATATTGAGCGGGCACGTCGAGCCGAGGTGTTTGGTGACCAGAGGCTCGCTCAGGAGTTCGATGCGCTGACGGACGCATCAGAAAAGGCAAGGCGCTGGGCGCTGATGGGCGATATCGACAGGCGAAGAGTCGAGCGGGGTCGCCGCGAGCTCGAATTGCTGCGCGGGCAGCAGGCTGATAACGCGCTAGCCTATCAGCGTCGTGCCATCGAGCAGAGTTGGGAAAAGTATCAGGCCTGCTACGACGAGCAGCGGCGTCTGGAGTTCGAGTCGCGCTATAGCGCCCATCTTGAACGTGACAGCCAGGCGGTGGTGAAGCTGGCCGAGATTCACCGTGACTGGTTGATGTCCGACCTGGTCCGTGACGCCATGCTGGGCTACGACGACCAGGATCTGGACAATGGGGCGGCCTATGAGGTGGCCGTGGCCGCCATGACGGTGGGCATGACCACGACAGAGACGGGGCAGGAAACCGTCGCCGAGTTGATCGAACGATCGATCGACGAGGTGGATTCCTACCTGTGGCGTGCCACCTTCGCCAATCACGCCCCGGCCATCGACATGGTCAAGGATCTGGTCTTCGAAAGTGCCTTCTGGGGCAGCAAGATTCTGGGCCCCTTGAGGCGGGTGCTGGGGGCTGACATGGACAACCGCTCCCAGACCGAGCAACTGCTGGCCACCATGGCCAGTCAGATCGCGCAAAAGCTCGGGCTGGTCAGCTACACCAATATCGCCAACGACTCGCTGGCACGACTGTGGCAGGCGGTTGGCTGGGTGCGCTATGGGTTCAAGACGTCCTTGATGGTGTTCGATGCCACCCCCAGACAGCTGTTGTCCATGTACGACCAGGTGCTCTGGCGTGATGAACTGGCCTTCCGCAATATCCGGCATGACCTGCGCCACTTCTTTCCGCCCTTGCCGGAGGGGCACTCTGACGTGCCGATACGTCTGTGGGCCTTTGTTCCCACCTCCGTGGACCCGCTGCAGCGCCCGATCATCCAGGCGGAACTTGCCCAGTCGATCGAGATGCGGCGAATCGCCGTCGCATCGGCAATGACGCCATGCACCTGGTTGGGCGTCTTCGCCGCCAGCCTGGAGCTGATCAATTCGGTGCATCTGGGCGAAGCCGTGTTTGACGAGAACTCCGCCAGGAGTCAGGCGGAGCGAAACTGGATGTTTGGCGGTGGGCTGCTGTATCTGGCCAGTAGTCTGGTCGGGGTGGCCAATCAGATGATCCACCCGGTGGCGGCGCCGGAGAGCCGTCTGTACAAGGGTCTGGCCTGGGGCGGAGGAATCACCGCAGCGCTGGGGGCCTGGATTTTTGGCGTATGGCATGCAGTAAAGGCAGTCAAGGCATATCAAAGCGGGGACTTGGTTCTATTTGCGTTGTACGCATCTTCCTCACTTGTCTTTTTGGGCTCTGGAGCCTCCGCGCTGGCTGCTGTGGCTCAACAGGTAGGCAAGATATCGGCAACGGAAGCGGCGATGGGTTCCTTGATCATCAGTCGCTCAGGCTGGGCCTTGGTGGCTGCCAGGCTGGGTTGGATTGGCCTGGCGGTGGCGCTGTTGATCGTGGCGTTGGAGAAGAACCAGCTCGAGACCTGGCTGACCCGCTGCGTCTTTGGCAATGGAGATGCTGACGTTCGTTACCGGGATCTTCAGGCGGCGCTCGATGCGCTGGACGATATGACGCGCTAGAGGATGGCCGCGATGATCAACGAGTACTTTACCCAGCTGTTGTATCGCGACCGGGGGCTCGACTGGTTTGCCGAGCCGCTGGATATTCCTGTGGACGACGATATCCCATTTGACCTAAAGACTCGAGCAACCGATGAGCCCTATGACGCCGAGTTTATCTACACAAAGAATGATGTTTTTCTGGAAACCGTCAATGCCGATGAGTTTTGTCGGCGGGGCATGTACACAGCAATGTTTGGCTTTCTTTTTGGTGGGTTGATTCCCTTTGCTGTATTGTTTTTTCTTGAGGTTGCCTGGGATTTTTATACTGATGGTCTAAGCGTTCTGAGATGTGTGGCGCTATTTTTTTGTTCTGTTTTCATTTTTTTTCTTTCCTACGTAGTCTGCAACGCCCACTCCGCCTGGGACTGCTTTACCTATCGCCATGCGGCGATTCGCTTTAACCGTCGAACCCGTCAGGTGCATGTGTTCTATACGCCCAAGCTGGGCGGTCCACGCAGCTATGACTGGGACGATATTCTGGCGACCATCACCCCCTTCGACAACGGCGGCTACTTTGTGCTGAACATCATGGCGGCAACGCCGGACGGAACCCGCTACTACGACAGCTTTCCGGTGGGGGGTGAGTTAGTGAAGCACGAGGAGTGCCTGGGCTGGTGGGAGTATATCCGCCGCTATATGGAAGAAGGGCCCGACCAAGTGCAGGAGCCCGGCTGGTACCACACCGACAGGCTGTCGCTGAAGGAGTCCTTTCTGCGCTGGTTCCCGCTGCGGGAGATGAAGCGTGACAAGGCGCGGGGCCATGATATTCGTTACTCCCAATGGCGCATGGTGCTGATGTCGCCGATGCTGGCGCTGTTCTCGCTGGGGCACTTTGTGTCGATACTGACCAGCCGCAAGGTGGCCTGGTCTAAGGAGATTCGCGAGGCCTGCGGGAAAGGCGAATGATGGCGTGAAACACCGGGAGCCTTGCCAGTCTTGCCTGGTCTTGCCTGGTCTTGCCGCCGTTGGGCCGCAGCAATTGAAGCCATCTAAGAAAACGGCGACCCGAAGGTCGCCGTTTTCTGTACTTCCAGGTCGATAGCGGTGTTACCGCCGCGACCGAGCAGGAAGGATCGCTCAGGCGGCGGGCTGGGCCACCAGTGAGCGGGTCTCTTCCTTGGCTTCGGTCAGGGCGACGCGTACCGCGTCGCCGAGCTTGAAGCGCTCCTCGCCCTCGATCTGGATGCGGCCTTCCTTGTCGTCGACCACCACCTTGTCGCGATCTGCGTGCATCAGCGGTGCCGGCACGAAGGCGGTGGCGCCGTTGGCGGTCAGGCGCACCCGCATGCCGCCGCGGTTGATGGCGATGATCTCGGCATCGAACACGTCCTGCTGCTTGGCCGCCGGGGTCAGGTAGCGCACGTAGAGCCAGTCCTTGACGTCGCGCTCGGCCAGGCGGTTGAGGCGACGACGCTCGGTGAGCTGCTCTGTCAACTCGACGCTGGCCTCCTTCGGCGCCTGCTCGCCCTTGAGCACACGCTTGATCAGGCGGTGGTTGACCATGTCGCCGTACTTGCGGATCGGCGAGGTCCAGGTGGCGTAGGCGGCCAGTCCCAGGCCAAAGTGCGGGCCCGGCTGGGCGGACATGGCGGTAAAGCCCTGGAACTTGCGCAGGCGGGCGTCGAGCCAGGCATCGTCGCGGCTTTCCAGCGCACGCTTGAGTTCCTTGTAGCGCGACAGGTCGGTCAGCGCCTCACGCTCGACGGCGATGTCCTGTGTCGCCAGGAAGCTCTGGGCGGCCTCGGCCTTGTCGTCCTCGAAGGCACGATGGACGTTGAAGATGCCGTGACCGACCTTGTCGGCCAGCAACGCCGCACAGCAGGCATTGGCGGCGATCATCGACTCTTCGATCATGCGGTTGGCGATGCGCCGCTCTTCGGTGCGGATCGCCAGCACGTTGCCGGCCTCGTCCAGGTCGAAGACATAGTCGGGACGGTCCTTGAACACCAGGGCGTGCTCCTGACGCCAGGCGGTGCGTGCCTCGGTCAGATCGCGGAGGGCCTTGAGCTGTTCACCGATGGTGTCGTCGGGTGCCCAGTCGCCCTGGCCCTCGAGCCAGTCAGAGACGTTGTCGTAGACCAGGCGAGCCTGTGAACGCGCGGTGGCCGCGAAGAACTGATAGTCACCGAGGCTGCCATCGGCGTTGACGTCCAGGCGACAGGCCAGCACCGGGCGCTCCTGGCCCTCGTGCAGCGAGCACAGATCGTCGGCCAGCTGCTCGGGCAGCATGGTGACGTTCTGGCCCGGCAGGTAGACGGTGAAGGCGCGGGTGCGGGCCTCGAGGTCGGCGGCGTGGCCTTCCTCGACGTAGGCGGTGGGGTCGGCGATGGCCACCGACAGGCGCCAGCCGCCGTCCTCGCGGACCTCGACGCGCAAGGCGTCGTCCATGTCCCGGGTCTTCTCGCCATCGATGGTGAAGAAGGGCTCGGCGGTCAGGTCCTCTCGCTCCAGGCCTTCGTCGCGCAGCGGCCAGTCGTTGCCGGCGTCGGGGCATTCCTGCTCGAGGGCGTGGCGGGCCAGGGTAACGCGCCAGGGCACTGCGGGATCATCGGTCTTGGCCACCAGCTCGTCGATCTGGGTAAAGAAGGCGCGATCGTCGGGCTTGAGCGGGTGGCGCACCAGACGTGCCACTACCCAGTCGCCGTCACCGATGGCGTCTTCCTCGAGGCTGCGCTTGATGCGTGCCTTCATGGCGGTCTTGATCGATGGGTGATCAGGCACCACCGCCAGGCGTCCATCACGCTTCTGCACCCGGGCAACGAAGCGCTGCATGTTGCTCTCGATCAGGGTGTCGGGTTCCACCGACTTGCGCTCGCCTTCCTCGTGCAGCACTGCCTCGACGCGGTCGCCGTGCAGCACCTTCTTCATGGCGGGGGGCGGCACGAAATAGGACGCACCGTCCTCGCACTCGAGGAAGCCGAAGCCCTTTTCGGTGGCTTTGATGACACCCGTGACGCGGGGGGTGTTATCGCGGATCTGTTGCTTGAGCTGAGCCAGCAAGGCGTTGTTCTGCAGCATGGTCACGATCGAGTGGCGGGAATAAGGGGGCCACTATACGGATTGTTGCAGCCCCGGCCAAACCCCGTGGAGCCCGAGGCCACAAATCAAGGGGTTGGAAACGGCATTCGGCAAAATTTCACCGCTTCCTGTGCGGCATCCTTGCTACGCCTCCTTTCGCTCCCGTGGGAATACCTCGGTAGAGGAGTTGAGGGGGCGTGTGGGTCGCCGTGAAATGCACAGTCAGGGTTCGACCAATGTGGTATTAGATTGGTATTCAATTGGTCTCTAGGTGGAGCTATAGTGGTTATCACCAAGCTCCCAGGGACCACGCCGCCATGGATTCACGATTCGAGCACCTGCACCTCGACGCCTCGCTTGCCACGCCACTGTACCGCCAGCTGGCCAACGGCCTGGAGGCGGCCATCCGCAGTGGCAGCTGGCGCGCCGGAGAGGCGCTGCCGTCGGAACGCAACCTGGCCGAGGCGTTGGCGGTGTCACGCATCACGGCGCGCAAGGCCCTCGACCAGCTGGAGGAAAGCGGCCTGATCCGACGCGACCGCGGCTCCGGCACCTTTATTCGTCCCAGCATGGATCAGCCGCTGACCCGACTGGCGAGTTTCAGCGACATGCTGATCCAGCGGGGATTTTCGCCGCGCTCCGAGTGGCTGAGACGCGAGCGCTGCCAGCCGAGCTCCGAGGAGAATCTACGCCTGGGATTGTCGAGCAATGCCCAGGTGTCGCGACTCAAGCGTCTGCGTCTGGCCGATGACGTGGTGATGGCGGTGGAGGAGAGCTGCCTGCCGGTCACGGTGCTGCCGGACCCCATGGCGGTCGACGTCTCGCTGTATCAATGGCTCGAGCAGGCTGGTCGCCCCATCGTGCGTGCCCGTCAGCAGGTCACCGCGGTCAATGCCGACGCCGAACTCGCCGGGCTTGCCCAGGTGGCCGAAGGCCAGGCTCTGCTCAAGGTGACGCGGCTGGGCTACCTGGCCGACGACACCCCGGCGGAGCTGACCATCACCTACTGCCGTACCGACTACTACGACTTCACCGTCGAACTCGCCCGCTAGGAGACCGCCATGAGTACCGCTCCCACCCGCCTTGCCGGCAACGTGCTGACCCCCGAGGGCTGGCGCCTGGGTGAGATTCGGCTGGAACAGGGCCGGATCGCCGCCATCGAGGGCTCCCCCGTGGACCCCTCTACCAATGATGCCCCTCGGCTGATCCCCGGCTTCGTCGACCTGCACGTACATGGCGGTGGCGGAGCCGACGCCATGGAGGGGCGCGAGGCCGTCTCGACGCTCGCCCGCACTCACCTGCGCTTTGGCACCACCAGCCTGCTGGCGACCACCATGACCGCGCGCCCGGAAGAGGTGCGTGCGGTGCTGGGCGAGATCTCCGGCTATATGGAAGCCCCGGACCCCGCGGCTTCCCGGGTGCTCGGCGTACACCTCGAAGGGCCCTTCATCAATCCTGGCAAGCTCGGCGCCCAGCCGGCCCACGCCCAGGTCGCCAGCGTCGCCGAAATGGATGAACTGATGGCGTTGGCGCCCATCCTGCTGATCACCCTGGCACCGGAAATCAGCGGCCATGGCGAGGTGATCCGTCACCTCACCGACAAGGGCGTGCGCGTCCAGCTGGGCCATACCCTGGGCAGCTATGAAGAAGGTGTCGAGGCGCTGTCCCACGGCGCCTGCGGCTTTACCCACCTGTTCAACGCCATGACCGCGCTGCACCACCGCAAGCCGGGCATGGTCGGGGCGGCGCTGGCCCACGCCGAGTACGCCGAGATCATTCCCGATCTGCTGCATGTACATCCCGGCGCCATTCGCACCGCGCTGCGCTGCATTCCGCGGCTCTATGCGGTGACCGATTCCACCGCGGCGGCGGGCATGCCCGATGGCGACTACCGCCTGGGCGAGCAGAAGGTGACCAAGTGCCTGGGCGGCGTGCGTCTGGCCGACGGCACCCTGGCCGGCAGCACCCTGACCATGGACCAGGCGTTGCGCAACTTCGTCAGTGTCGGGCTCAGCCTGGCCGAGGCCTCGGATCGGCTGTCGCGCTTTCCCGCGGACTTCCTCGGGCGCCGTGACATCGGCCGCCTGGAGGCCGGGGCCCGCGCCGATATTGTGACCCTCGACCCCGAACTCACCCTTACCTCTGTCCATCTGGACGGTCGTCTTGTCTCTGGAGAATCCCATGTCACTCATGCTTGAAGAGGCGCTGAACGCGCCGGAACGCCTGCGCGGTCAGTTGACGCGTAACCAGACAGTGCTGCGGGAACTGGGTGATCGCCTGCGTGCCGAGCCGCCGACAGGCGCCGTCACCGTGGCCAGGGGCAGCTCTGACCACGCCGCCAGCTATCTCGCCTACCTGTGCATGCAGACTCGCGGCATTCCGGTGGCCTCGCTGCCGCCGTCACTGTCGACCCTGTCGCGTACGCCCTGGCGATTGGCCGGCCAGCTGTCCATCGCCATCTCCCAGTCGGGCCAGAGTCCCGACCTGGTGGCGAGCCAGGAGGCGCTGAAGCAGGGTGGTGCCACCACCATCGCGCTGGTCAATACGCCGGAGTCACCACTGGGCCAGGCGAGCGATCTGGAAGTGCCGTTGTTTGCCGGTGAAGAGAAGAGTGTGGCGGCCACCAAGAGCTTCCTGGCGACTCTGTCCGCCGGTGCCCAGCTGATGGCCCACTGGAACGAGAGCGCCATGCTGCTGGGGGCGCTCAATGAGCTGCCCGACCGCCTCACCGACGCCGCCGCCCAGGACTGGAGCCCGGCGGTAGAAGCGCTCAAGGACGCCGATCGGTTGATGGTCATCGGCCGGGGTACCGGGCTTGGCATCGCCCAGGAGGCGGCGCTCAAGTTCAAGGAAACCTGCGCCATTCAGGCAGAGCCCTTCAGTGGCGCCGAGGTCAAGCACGGCCCCATGGCGCTGATCGAGCCAGGCTATCCGGTACTGGTGTTCGCCCCCCCCGGCGCCGAACAGCAGGGCTTGCTGGAGCTGGCCGAGTGGCTCGAGAGCGTGGGTGCCAAGGTGCTGCTGGCCGCCGACGACCGTGTGGCCAAGCGCCATCTGACATTGACCTCGGCGGGTCACGAGGCGCTGGAGCCGCTGTCGGTGATCCAGAGCTTCTATCCGATGGTGGCCCGCCTGGCCGAGGCTCGCGGTATCGATCCGGATCAACCGAGGCACCTGCGCAAGGTGACCTGCACGCTCTAATCACTACGACAATCATACGGAGCCGATCATGACTTCCAGCAATGTCACTCTGGTGGCGCCGGTCAAGGGGGTGGTAGTCCCCCTGGCCGACGTGCCGGACCCGGTTTTTGCCGAGGGAACCCTCGGCCAGGGCATCGCCCTGGATCCCCTGGGCGGTTGCCTGCACGCGCCCTGCGCCGGCGAGGTGATTCAGTGTGCCCGTACCCATCACGCCTTCACCATCAAGAGCGACGAGGGCGTCGAGGTACTGGTTCATCTTGGCCTCGACACCGTCGCCCTCGAAGGCAAGGGCATCGAGCCCTGCGTCAGCCTGGGCCAGCGCATCGAGGCGGGCGAGCCGCTGTGCTACTTCGATGTGGATCAACTGGTACGCGAGGCGGTATCGCTGGTGACACCACTGGTGGTGCTGGATGCCGGAGGTCGTGACTGGGTGTCGCTGGACCTGCGTGCCGGCGATATCGTCCAGCGCGGTGATCCGTTGGTGGTGTTGGGCCCCGAAAGGCTTGCCGATGATGTCACCGATGAAGAAGGCAGCGATGGCCAGGTGCTGGAGCGCTCTCTGGTACTGGCGATAGAGTCAGGGTTGCACGCCCGGCCGGCGGCACGCCTGCGTGCCATCGCGCGTGATCATCAGGTGAGCCTGAGCCTGCTGCGCGACGCTCGCACGGCCAGTTCGGATAGTGTCAGCGCCCTGATGAACCTGGGCCTCGAGTGCGGCGACGAGGTGGTCATCAGAGTAAAGGGGCGTCAGGCCGAAGCGGCCCTGGCGGCAGCGATGGCGCTGTTGACCACCCCGGAAGGGCATGGCCCAGGGCAGGCGGAGGCCGCCACATCACCGCCAGCGCCCAGCGTCGATCTGCCCGCCGGGCAGCTCGCAGGTCTTGTGGCCAGCGCCGGGATCGCGACCGGTCCGCTGGCGACACTGTCGGTCAAGTTACCCGAGGTGCCGCTGGAATGACTGGGGCGCAAGCTGGAAAGTCCGCGTCTGAAAGAGGCGCTCGAGCGTGTCGGACGCCAGCTGGAGGCCGCCCGAGAGCGCGCCGAACGCAGCGGTCAGACCGCCGAGGCGGAGGTATTCGAGGCACACCAGGCGTGGCTTGAAGACCCTGACCTGGTGGCCTCGTCGATCAGCCGCCTGGAAGAGGGACTAAGCCCTGGCCAGGCCTGGCGCGAGGCGCTGGATGCCGAGGCCGATCGGCTGCGGGCCACTGGTAACCCCATCCTGATCGGGCGGATCGCTGACCTGCGTGATCTGCAACGCCAGGTGATGCTGGAATTCAGCGAAGGCGAGGGCAGCGGGTTCGGTGATATCACCCCCGGCGCCATCGTCGTCGCAGAGGATCTGACTCCGTCTACCTTCGTCGATCTCTGTGCGCTCAAGCCGGCAGGGATATGTCTGGCCGCCGGTGGCACCACCTCCCACGTAGCCATCATGGCCAGGGCCAGGGGATTGCCGTGCCTGGTCGCCATGGGCGGCCTGATGGAAGCGACCGAGTCGTGTCTGGATCGGGCGGTGGTGCTGGATGCCGACAACGGCCGGCTGGAACTCGAGCCCGACCAGGCGCGCCGCGATCAGGTGGTGGCGGACATCGCCGCCCGTCAGGCGCGTGCCGAGGAAGAACGTGCCGAGGCTCACCTGGAGGTGGTCACCCGGGACAACCGCATGGTCGAGGTGGCGGCCAATATCGGCAGCGCCGAGGAAGCCCGTCAGGCCAGCGACTGTGGCGCCGATGGCGTCGGCCTGATGCGCTCGGAATTTCTGTTTCTGGGGCGTGACGCCGCGCCCGAAGAAGACGACCAGCGCCAGGAGTACCAGGCCAGCGTCGATGCGCTGGGCTCCAGGCCGGTGATCATCCGAACCCTGGATATCGGCGCCGACAAGCAGTTGCCGTATCTCACCCTGCCCGCCGTTCCCAATCCGGCGCTGGGCGTGCGCGGCATGCGCCTGTGGCAGACCCAACCGGCTCTGCTGGACACTCAGTTGAGGGCCTTGCTCGGGGTCAAGCCCTTGCGTCATCTGCGCATCATGGTGCCGATGGTCAGCGACGCCAGCGAACTCGAGTGGGTGCGCGAACGCATGGAGGCCCTGGCCGCCGAGATGCGGCTGACCGAACTGCCGCTGCTCGGCGCCATGATCGAGGTGCCCAGCGCAGCGCTGTGCTCCGCCGCCATGGCCAAGGTCGCGGACTTCCTGTCGATCGGCACCAACGACCTGACCCAGTATGGCCTGGCCATGGACCGTGAGGATCCTCAGCTGGCGGCCCAGGCCGACGTGCTGCATCCCGGAGTGCTGCGGCTAATCCAGGCCACCCTGTCGGGCACCGCCAACCGCTGCCCGGTGGGGGTGTGTGGCGCCGCGGCGGGAGACGACCTGGCCGGCCCGCTGCTGGTGGCCATGGGCGTGTCGGAATTGTCGGTGGAGCCGTCGCGTATCGCTTCGGTCAAGGCCCGCCTGCGCAGGCTTGATGCCGCCGTGATCGCGCGTGAAATCGACACCCTGCTGGCGATGCCCGATGCGGCCTCGGTGCGCAAGGCACTGGCACCGCTGGTGGACGCCGCCCTCGACGTCGAACCCACACCCGAGAGGATCCTGACATGACCACCTCCTTTGGTTCACGCCTGATGGCGGCGCTTCAGCTGCTCGGGCGCTCCTTGATGCTGCCGATCGCGGTACTGCCGGTGGCCGGCCTGCTGCTGCGCCTGGGCCAGCCGGACCTGCTGGACATCGCCTTCGTCGCCAGCGCCGGTCAGGCGATCTTCGCCAACCTGGCGTTGATCTTCGCCATCGGCCTCGCCGTCGGCTTTGCCGACGACAGCAACGGCGCGGCGGGGCTCGCCGGGGTGATCGGCTATCTGGTGCTGGACGCGGTGCTGCAAAGCCTCAACCCCGAGATCGACATGGGGGTGCTGGCCGGCATCATCATGGGTACCGTGGCCGGGCTTCTGTACAACCGCTTCAAGGCGATAAAACTGCCCGACTATCTGGCCTTCTTCGGCGGACGGCGCTTCGTGCCCATCGCCACTGGCCTTGCCGGGGTGGTGCTGGGGATCGCCTTCGGCTGGGGCTGGCCGCCGATCCAGCACGCCATCGACACCCTGGGACACTGGCTGATCGACGCCGGCGCCTTTGGCAAGTTCGTCTACGGTGCGCTCAATCGACTGCTGATCGTCACCGGCCTGCACCACGTGCTCAACAGCTTTGTGTGGTTCGTGTTCGGCAGCTTCGGTGACGCCACCGGTGACCTCAATCGCTTCTTCGCCGGTGACCCGGCGGCGGGTGGTTTCATGGCCGGCTTCTTCCCGGTGATGATGTTCGGTCTGCCGGCGGCGGCACTGGCCATGTACCACACCGCAGACAAGGGCCGTCGCGCGCAGGTCGGCGGGCTCTTGATGTCGCTGGCGCTGACCGCCTTCCTGACCGGGGTGACCGAACCGATCGAGTTCACCTTCATGTTCCTGGCGCCGCTGTTGTATGCCTTCCACGCGCTGATGACCGGGCTGAGCATGGCGATCATGCAGTGGCTCGACGTCAAGCTTGGCTTCACCTTCTCGGCCGGGGCCTTCGACTACGCCCTGTCCTACGGTCTGTCCACCAACGGCTGGCTGATGCTGCCGGTGGGGCTCGCGATCGGTAGCGTCTACTACGTGCTGTTCCGGTGGGCGATCGTACGCTTCGATCTGCCGACGCCAGGGCGTGAGCCGATGGACGAGGGCGTCAAGGTACAGGCCGAGGACCTGGGCGAGCGGGGGCCGGCCTTCGTCACGGCACTCGGCGGTGCCGCCAACCTCGAGGCCGTCGGTGCCTGCACCACACGCCTGCGGCTGGTGCTCAAGGAGCCGGAGCAGATCGACGAGCCGGCACTCAAGGCGCTGGGCTCGCGTGGCATCATGCGCCTCGGCGGAGGTGGCATCCAGGTCATCCTGGGCCCCATCGCCGACAGTGTATCCGATGAGATCCGCGCCGCCATGGCCGCCGAGGGCCAGACCCCGCCGGTGGGCGCCGACCCCGCACCTATCGCCACCGGCGTCCCCAAGGTGGTGAGCGCCAAGAGTCTCAATGACGAGCAGATAGACGCCTGGACCAAGGCGCTGGGTGGCTCGGACAACGTTCGCGCGCTGGAAGCCCGGGCGGCGACCCGCCTGCGCCTGGAGGTCGGCAGCGACGGTGCGCTGGACGAGCAGGCGCTGGCGCAGCTGGGTTGTCACGGCGTGATGCGGGTGGCCGATGGCGTCTGGCACCTGGTGGTGGGCAAGGACGCCGAGGCCCTGGCCGGCGGTCTGCACCAGGCTGGGTTGGCAGCCCGCTGAGTGGTAGCCCGCTGGGTGGCAGGTGGCGAGTGTGATGCGCCCGCCACCTGCGGTCATCTCGCCTTACCGCCAGCGGCGGCACACTTCAGGGTGTGCCGCCGCTGGCGTTCTACGCCTGGCCATCTGGTGTAGACTTCCCCGTTCCCCCTGAAGACCCGGAGTCGCCATGCTGCCTCACCTGATCGTGTCCGACCTCGACGGTACCCTGCTGGGTGCCAACCATGACCTGGCCGAGCTGACCGTCGAGACCCTGCGTCGACTGGCCACCGATGGCCACTGCATCGCCCTGGCCTCGGGCCGTCATCATCGCGACATGATCGGTTTTCGCGATCGCCTGGGGGTGGACGCCCATATCATCTCCAGCAACGGCGCCTGGACACTGGACCCGAACGACCGCTGCGTGCGGTCGGCCCACCTCGCCCCGGAGCTGGTCGAGGCCCTGATCCAGCTGCCGCGTCATCCCGACGTACGCCTCAACATGTACCGCGACGAGGCCTGGGTGATCGATGATCACGCCCCGGGCCTGCTGTCGCTGCACGAGGCCACCGGCTTTGGCTACCGGGTGGAGGGACCGGGAGAGATGGACGTCCAGGGGGTCGGCAAGGTGCTCTATATCGGCGATCCCAGGCTGCTCGCCGAGATCGAGGCCGGCGCGCGTGAAGCGGCAGGCGAGGCGCTGCACATCACCTACTCGATGAGTCACTCGCTTGAGATCATGGCCGCCGGGGTCAACAAGGGCACCGCCGTCTCGGCACTGCTTGACGACCTCGGCATCCCCGCCACCCGTTGCCTGGCCTTCGGCGACAACCTCAATGATCTGGAGATGCTGGCGCTGGCCGGCGAGGCCCAGGTGATGGCCAACGCCCATCCCAGGCTGGCCGAGGACCTGCCCGAGGCCCGCGTGATCGGTCACCACGCCGAGGCAGCGGTGGCCCAGCACCTGCGGCAGCGCTTTGGACTGGACGGTTGACGGGGCGGCCGAGGCAAAGGCAGCGCGCTACACTGAGGCCACACTTGGGGCAGTGGTGGGGCGGCGGGCTAGGGCTTGTCTGAAAAGTGCCTGCGCTCGGTAATACGGCGTTAAAAATCGGCTGGTGCGCCAGCCCGGTCAAAATGCTCATTTACACCCCGTAAACTGCGCTTTCTCACCGATTTTTGCCTTGTCTAACCTTCGCTCGTCGACTTTTCGGACAGCGCCTAGCGCCGTCATACCGAGGTCTTGCATCCCCTGTAACAGGAGGCAGTGATGAACGGATTTGACCCGATGTTTCTCGATCGCCATGTGCGCGACACCATGGCGTTCTATCATCCGCGGGCGATCGATCCGCACGGCGGTTTCTTCCAGTATTTTCGTGACGATGGCCACATCGTCGACGCCGGACATCGGCACCTGGTCTCCAGTACGCGTTTCGTGGTGACCTATGCACGCTTTGCTCGCCAGACCGGCAATCCCGAGTATCTGCACTGGGCCCGCCATGGTCTGGCCTATCTCGAAAAGGCCCACTTCCAGACGCGCCATCAGGGCTACGCCTGGACCCTGCGCGATGGAAAGGTCGAAGACCCCACCCATCACTGTTACGGCCTGGCCTTCGTGTTGCTGGCCTACGCCGAGGCCTATCGCGCCGGCATCGATGAAGCCTACGAGGGTATCGGTCGGGTACACGCCATGCTCGACAAGCGCTTCTGGGAACCCCAGTGGCAGCGCTTCGCCGATGAGGCTGATGAGCACTGGAATCTCAGCGACTATCGCGGCCAGAACGCCAACATGCATGGCTGTGAGGCGCTGATCGCCGCCTTCGAGGCCACCGGCGAGACCCCTTATCTGGACCAGGCCATGGCCATCGCCCGCGCGATCACCAAGGCCAGCGATGACCATCCCCATGGCTGGATCTGGGAGCACTACAACCGCCAGTGGCAGCGCGACTTCGACTACAACCGCGACGATCCCAAGCACCTGTTCCGCCCCTGGGGCTATCAGGTGGGCCACCAGACCGAATGGGCCAAGCTGCTGGTGCTGCTGGCACGCTATCGCGATGATGCCTGGTTGATTCCCACCGCCGAGCGGTTGTTCTCGAGCGCCTGCGAAGCGGGCTGGGACAGGACCCATGGCGGCCTGGTCTATGGCCTGGATCTCGACGGGCAGGTATGTGACGGCGACAAGTACTTCTGGGTCCAGGCGGAGAGCTTCGCCGCGGCCGCCGTGCTCTGGGAGGTCACCGGCAAGGCCAGCTATCGACGCTGGTACCAGCGGCTGTGGGACTACAGTTGGCAGCACATGATCGACCACCATCATGGCGCCTGGGTGCGTATCCTGACGCCGGACAATCGTCGTTACGACAACCTGAAGAGCCCTGCCGGCAAGGTCGACTACCACACCATGGGCGCCTGTCAGGAAGTCATGGAAGTGCTCGAGCGGCTGGATCGTTAGGCATCTGTCTTCGGCGCCGGCCGATGCCATGCCACGGCCGGCGCTCCTCACCATCCTGGGCCGTCAGGCGTCCTTCTTCGGTGCCTCCATGCGCCTGAGCTGGCGCCACAGATCGCGGCGCAGGTCCGCCACTCGGGGGCGCTCGTCAGGGTCGAAGGCCAGCGGGCGCACCAGACGCTGGGTGCGCAGCCCCAGACGTGCCCCCAGCAGCCCCACGCCGAGGCCCTGGGCGGCGCGGGTGGACAGCCGCCCGGCCAGGTCCAGCGACAGCATCTGCATGCTGGCGTCGGCGGCAAGCTCGGTGGCGCCGGCGAAGGCCATCTGATAGAGCACGCTGCGCAGCAGGCGTACCCGGGCGGCGTAGCCCAGCTCCAATCCGTAGAGTCGGCACAGGCGATCGATCATCGCCAGGTGGCGCCAGGCCACCAGCGCCATGTCGACCAGGGTCAGCGGGCTGACCGCCACCATCACGGCGGTTTCTCCGCTCATGCGCGAGATCAGCCGGCGCGCCTCTCGGTCACGGGGGGCGAGCAGATGGTGGGCCACCAGCGCCTGCAGGTCACGGCCGTCATGGTGGTCTTCACGGGCCGCCTCGAAGGCCAGCCAATGGGGATCGTCGTCGCCGAGGGCCAGCTGATGCTTGAGCCGTCTGACCATGGACAGTGCGTCCCTGGGGGAGCGCGACGGCAATTCGGCCAGGGATTCACGCAACTGGTCGTGGCGCTTGAGGCGCCTGAGGCGAAACAGCTCCCGGCTCAGGGCGAGCCCGCCAAGGCCGATGGTGGCAAGTCCCAGCAGTTGCCAGCCGGTGGCGATCAGGTCACCGCCGGCCAGGGTAGCGGGGACCCCGGTCACCAGTTCGGCGCCGCCCAGTCCCACCGCCGCTCCCAGCACTGCGATCAGGCCCCAGCGGCGCTTGTGTGGGCGTCCCAGAGAACCCTCGAGGTCGACCTTGGTATCGGTTTCCGGCGCCTCGGCTGGGGTCAGCGCTCGGCTATCCAGGTGATCGTCGAAGCGCAGGCCCGGACGCGGGTCACTGAAGGTGGTGTTGTCGACGCCGGCAGCGGAGGGCGCATCGTCGTCATCGGCAAAGCGTACCGCAGGGCGCGGGTCGTCACGGCTATCTCGAGTCATGCGAGCTTGTCTCCAATCAGCCAGTCCAGCGCCAGGTCCATGCGAATATGGGGCAGCGCACCGGTGGTCGAGGGCTGAGGGCGGAAGGCGGTGAAATCGAACCCCTGGCGATCCCAGAAGGCCGGGTCAGGCAGGCGGCTGGGCACCTCGCCGGGGAAGGCCAGCAAGGGCTCGCCTTCCAGGGTGACGCCCTTGAGCGCAGGGGATTTCCTGCCCTGGTGGGTGACCTCGCGGGCCTCGGTGGCGCGAATGGCCGCCAGCGACATGGCCTTGACCGGAATATTGGCGTACTTGAGGTTCTTCAGCGGCTCGGCCAGCAGCGCCTCGAGCAGCCCGACCAGGCGGGCATGCTGTTCCGGGGTCACATGGTCGGCCTTGGTGGCGGCGATGGCGAGGCGGTCGATGCGTGGCGTGAACAGCCGCGAGAACAGGCTGCGCTGGCCGTAGTTGAAGCTCTGCATCAGACGATGGAGCGCCTTGGACAGATCCTCGAAGCGTTCTGGCCCGGCGTTCAGAGCCCCCAGCACGTCCACCAGCACGATCTGGCGGTCGAAGCGCCGGAAGTGCTCGCGGTAGAACGGCTTGACGATATGTTGCTGGTAGTAGCTGAAACGCCGGGCCAGGGTACGGTAGACGCTGGTCTCGGGCAGCCTTTCGAGGTCGTCGGGCGATGCCTGCTCCAGCCCCGGCAGGGGGAAGAACTGCAGCACCGGGGCGCCGGACAGCTCCCCCGGCAGCAGAAAACGGCCGGGCTGAAGGTCGGAGAAGCCGGCCTCCCTGGCGGCGCGCAGGCCTTCGGCGTAGCGCTCGCTGATCTCCGCCAGGCGGGCCTCGTCGGCCTCGTCGTCGAGCCGAAGTTCACGCACCGCGCTTTCCCAGTCGGCCAGCATGGCGCGCCTTGCTGGCCCCGCCGCGTCCCACTGGGCGAGGCTCCAGCTCAGGAAGTCGTGGTCCAGCAGCGGCAGGTCGAGCAGCCACTCGCCAGGATAGTCGAACAGGTCCAGGGTCAACTCGGCGGTATCGGGTCGCAACCACTGCTGGCGACCGGGGCGATAGCGAATCTTCAGGCGTAACTCGCTGATGCCACGGGTGGGCTGGGGCCACTCGGGAGGCGTGCTCTCGAGGCTGGCGCGGGCTCGGTCGAAGGGAAACCTGGGGACCGCGAGATCCTGCTGGGAAACCCGCTGTGCGCCCAGCAGGCGCCCCTCGCGGCTGGCCGAGAGCAGGTCGAGCCGCGCCTCGAGCCCGGCGTGACGCAACTGGTCCACCAGGGAGGTCAAGAATGCCGTCTTGCCGGCCCGAGATAGCCCGGTCACCGCCAGACGCAACTGGCGGTCTCGGCCGCGCTCGATCAGGTCCATCAGATCACGGGTCAGGTCCGTTGGCATTGCCACTCCGTCGGTGAAAGTTATTCCTTAATCTGGGGGCGACCGGCGTCAAAGGCAAGACGCTGCGCCGCGATCAGTATCAGCGGCAGGGCAGCCATCGGCAACAGCCACAGATTGAGCGTCTGCCAGCCAAGCCACTGGATCAGCGGGCCGGCCGCCAGGGCGGTGATCGCCGCAGTGGAAAACACCAGGAACTCATTGGCGGCCTGAACACGGGCCTTTTCTGCGGGCAGGTGACACTCGGTCAGAAGGCCAGTGGCCGGCAGAAAGGTAAAGTTCCAGCCCAGTCCCAGCAGGATCAAAGTGACATTGAAGCCCGCCAGGCTGGAGGGTGCCAGGGCGCTGAGGGCACTGGCGCAAAGCAGCACACAACCCAGCGCGATCATGCGTGTCGTGCCGAACCGCTGGGTCAGTTGGCCGGTGAAGAACGAGGGCGCGAACATCGCCAGCACATGCCACTGAATCGTCATCGAGACGTGGTGAAAGGCGTGGCCATCGGAGGCCATGGCCAGGGGGGTAGCGGTCATGGCCAGGTTCATCACGCCGTAGCCGATCATGGCGGCGAGTACCGCAAGCCAAAGCTTGGGCTGTGCCAGCAGCTCCCCGAGCGGACGTCTCTTGCCATGACGGGTGCTCGGGTCCAGCGGGGGCAAAGGTACCACCAGCAACAGGGCCAGAGCGATGAGGTAGAGCGCTCCCAGGCCGACAAAGCTTCCGAGAAAGGGCGTCGTGACAGCATCCTGACTGATACGTGCAAGCCAGGGGCCGAAGAAGGCGGCCAGCACACCACCGCCCATGACCAGACCGATAGCCCTGTCCCTGGCGCCGCTCGGGGCCAGCTCGATCGCCGCGAAGCGATAGAGCTGACCGAAGCCGATGCCCACGCCGATTGCCATGGTCGCCACGGTGAAGGCGGCGAAGTGATTGGCCAGCAACGCCAGGTAGGCGGCTACCGTGCCGGCGAAGCCGATCAGGTTGCCGATCACGAAGCCTCGCTTGCGCCCCAATCGGCCCATGATCAAGGAGGCCGGCAGGGTGGCGAGCATCAACCCTAGCCACTGAGTCGCCACCGGCAGGGTGGACAGCCAGGGCGAGGGCGCCAGGCTCTGGCCGATCAGCGGCGAGACGGCGATCAACAGAATGTTGCCGCTCACCAGCAGCGCCTGACACAGCGACAGCAGAAGCACTCCGCCGGGGAGGCGGGATGAAGTCACAGGGGGCATGGCGGAGTCTCCGGTAATGAAGGTCGTGGATAAAAAAGACTGAGGCGGTAGCTCAGCGATGGTTCGCTGAATCGGCGCCGAAGCGCGCACGGTAGACCGATGGCGAAACGCCATAGTGGCGATGGAACTGGCGTCTCAGTTGTTCGCTGGTGCCCAGGTGCCAACGTGAAGCGAGGCGTTCCAGCGAGGTTTCGCCACGCACCAGTTCGCGCCGAGCCGCCTCCAGGCGCAGTCCGGTGAGGTACTCGCCGGGACTGGTGTCCAGGTGGTGGCGAAACAGCCGGGTCAGGTGGCGTGGGGTGATCTTCAGGCTGTCGGCCATGCTCTCCAGATCGAAGGCGCCGCCGGGGTCGGCGTGCAGTCGATCGATCAAGGGGCGCAGGCGGGGGCCGCAACGATGCTGGCGCGACAGCAGTTCGCTGAACTGGGACTGGCCGCCGGGGCGATGGAGGAACATCACCAGTTCGCGGGCCACCGCTGCGGCGGCTTCAGCGCCCAGATCACTCTCGACCAGCGACAGCGCCAGGTCGATGCCGGCGGTGACCCCGGCGCTGGTGTAGCGCCCGCCGTCATGGACGTAGAGCGCATCGGCCTGGACCCTAACCTGCGGAAAGTCGTCGGCAAGCCGTCGACAGTGGCGCCAGTGGGTGGTGGCGCTGCGTCCGTTAAGCAGGCCCGCATCGGCCAGCAGGAAGGCGCCGGTACAGACGGCGCCCAGGCGCCCGAGGTGCGGCGCCACCCGCGTCAGTCGTTCGCGCCAGCGCTGTTGCTGGCACTGGACGAAGACGCCGTGGCCTCCGGCGATGAGCAGGGTGGTCAGGTCGCGGCCGTTGCCGCCAGCATCGGGGGGCTTGTCGAGTTCGCTCTCCCACTCTTCCCAGTCAAGATCCGGCAGGAGTCGCAGACCGCCGTTGGTGACTAGTTCGCTCGCACTTCGGCCGATCAGACGTAGCCGGTAGGCAGGCTTGCCCAGCACGTCGTTGGCGCTGGCGAAGGCCTGCCAGGGGCCGCTGACGTCGAGCATCTGACAGTCGGGGTAGGCCAGCAGGGCGACGTCTCGAGTCGTGGTCACGATGGGGGCTCCAGAGAAGGGGGGCGCACCTGACAACGGCGCGACAGCGAATCTCTGGAGTCTGGGGGAGGTCAGGAATGTCGGCAAGGACCAATACCCCACCGATATGGACATACGGTGTCCACAACGACGACGCCCCGCCTTGACAGGGCGGGGCGTCGCGGTCAGAGCAGACCGTGGTGACGGTCAGGTTCTGGTCCGTCGGAGATCGGGAGCATCAGCCGGCAAAGGCCAGGTAGATGGCGATGACCAGGATCACCAGCACGATGCCCGCCGGCACGGCGCCCTTCCAGGGCGTCAGGTCGACGGCGCCCACGTCCTCCTGCTTCCAGGCCTCGGCGCGCGGGCGCAGCTTGCCGATCACCAGCATCAATGCCACCAGCAGCACGAACACCAGGGCGACGAAGTGGAACTCGTGCATGATCACCGGCAGCTTGTTGAAGGGCGGGATGAAGTAGCCACAGAAGATGGCCAGACAGCCACCCACCAGGGCGATCTTGGCCGCCATGGGGGGCACCCGCCGGGTCAGCAGGCCGACCACCACCACCGCCAGGATGGGGATGAAGTAGATGGCGTTCATCTTCTGCAGATAACCGAACAGGCTTTCCTGGCCGGCCAGCAGTGGCGCGATGATCATCGCGGAGATGGCCATGATCCAGCCGAACACCTGGCTCGACTTGACCACCTGGGCCTCGGTGGCGTCCTTCTTCAGGACCGCCTTGTAGAGGCCCAGACTGAACAGGGTGGTGGTGGAGTTCAGCGCCGAGTTGAAGGAAGACAGGATGGCGCCGACCATCACCGCGGCGAAGAAGCCGGTGAGTGGCGCCGGCAGCACGTTGAACACCAGGTGGCCGTAGGCCGCGTCAGCCTTGACGCCCTGATCGGCGTACAGGTGGTAGGCGATGATGCCCGGCAGGACCAGGTACAGGGGCCCCAGCAGCTTGAAGAAGCCGGTCAGCAGCACGCCCTTCTGGCCCTCGGCCAGGTTCTTGGCGGCGAAGGTCCGCTGGATGATCTGCTGGTTGGTGGTCCAGTAGAAGACGTTGATCAGGAAGACGCCGGTGAACAGAGTGAAGAAGGGGACGCTCTGTTCGCTGCCACCGATGGAGTTCATCTTGTCGGGGTTGGATTCCTTGAGGATCTCCCAGCCGGCGAGCACACCGCCATTGTCGCTGATCGCCTGAAGGCCGAAGTAGACGATCACGAAGCCACCGATCAGCAGGCCGACGCCATTGAGGGTATCCGACACGGCAACGGTGCGCAGGCCCCCGAACAGGGCATAGATGGAGCCGATGATTCCGACGATCCACACCGTCAGCCACAGCAGGGTGGTGCTGGATTCGATGCCGGTGAGCCCGGACAGGTCGAGCATGCCCTGCAGGCCGATGGCGCCGGAGTAGAGGATGATCGGCAGCAGTACCACCGCGTAGGCGATCAGGAAGATCACGTTGGTGATCAGCTGGGTGCCCTTGTCGAAGCGAATCTCGAGCAACTGGGGCAGGGTGGCGATGCCGCTTTTCAGAAAGCGCGGCAGGAAGAACAGCGCCAGCGCCACCAGCGCCATGACCGCCACCACCTCCCAGGCCATCACGCTGAGGCCATCGGTGAAGGCGGAGCCGTTGAGGCCGACCATCTGCTCGG
This sequence comes from Halomonas sp. DP5N14-9, assembly GCF_019802175.1. NCBI lineage: Bacteria > Pseudomonadati > Pseudomonadota > Gammaproteobacteria > Oceanospirillales > Halomonadaceae > Halomonas > Halomonas sp. DP5N14-9. The sequence goes on along the minus strand of NZ_JAHVHR010000006.1, from coordinate 152,842 downwards.
TGGACAGGTTGGTCATCAACAGCGAGCCGGCGATCAGCGGGAAGGTCAGGCTGCGGCCCGCCAGGAAGAAGCCGCTGGTGCTTGAATGGTCGTCACGGCGGGTGATGCGCCAGGTGATGAAGGCGACCAGTCCTGTAAAGAACAGGAAGGACGCGAAGGTGAGTAGGGGCATGGTGTCATCCTTGCGGTCGTTGTCCGGTGCGGCGTGGTCGTGAGCCACCTCCCAAAGGGGGCATGGCGATTACCGCACTTGGGTCGATGTCCGTGCCGAGCGCCAGCTGGCAGGCCAGTGGCGCCGACACCCAGGAAGTATCTTTGCAGCGCTTGCGTCATCCTGCCCGCTGCAGTGCATCTTTTGGCGCTGAAGCAGCGCGGGTTCGCGCAGTGTCGCATTGACGTCAAGTCGGTGGAAATTCCGAAAGTCTTCGTCTTTTTCCAGAAAGACGTCGAACTTAAAGGATTAAGTTAACCGACGGTTGCGTATTCCAACTACGTGATCGCAAGTCTAATCGGCTCGCCGTGGCGAGCCATACGTCTTTTGTCGCAGCGGGTCAGTTTGGCGGAGCTGCTGAAATCGGCACAGGCTCGATGATGCCGAACAGTTGCAGCAGTGTCGGCGTTGCCGCGATGATAAAGCCGCACAGGGCCAGTGCACGACCGGGCCATCGGCGCTGCGGGTGGCGTGCCAGGTGAAGGCCGAGCAGGCAGACCAGCAAGCCCGTGAGATGAAACACCACGGCGAGCGATCGAAGCAGTTCAAACGAGGTCATGGGCTGTCCCTGGGCATCCTGTGGCAGAGGGGCGACGTGGCGGAATCCGCGAGCGAAAGGGCGCGGCCGCCTGGGTCACAAGCGAGCGAAGGGGAGTCTGCCATGACCGACAGGGTGGTGCGAGCCGACGAAGTGATCGAGTTCTGGTTTCAGACGCTGACACCAAAACAGTGGTTTGCCAAGCATGATGCGCTGGATGGCCGTATCCGCCATGACTTCGGTGCGACCCTGGCGGCGGCGGCCGCCGGCGAGACCTGGCAGTGGCGTACCTCGGCCCGCGGGCGGCTGGCGGAAATCCTGGTGCTCGATCAGTTCTCTCGCAACATCTACCGCGGCGAGCCGCGAGCCTTCGCCTGTGACGGTCAGGCCCTGGTACTGGCCCAGGAGGCGGTGTCCCAGCGCGCAGATCGGGTGCTCGATCCTCCCTGGCGAGCCTTCCTGTACATGCCCTATATGCACAGCGAGTCGTTGCGTGTGCACGACGAGGCGCTGCGCCTGTTCGACCAACCGGGACTCGAGCACAACCTGCACCACGAGCATCGCCACCGCGAGGTGCTGGTGCGTTTTGGTCGCTATCCTCAGCGCAATGAGGCGCTGGGACGAGCGTCCACCGCCGAGGAACTGGCCTTTCTTGCCCAGCCCGGCAACCGATTCTAGACGCGACGAAGGGCCTGTCATCGGCGCTGACCCAGCGTCACCGGACGGTATTCGTGCTGTCGCGTCTCACATTACGTGACATATCCCTACTTTCGTATGCATTGATGTAATGGTATAGCTGTGAACGGTGAAGATCGTCCCCGGGCGATCGACGCGGCACCTCGCGCCCTGGTCAAGGGATTTGGTCGAAGGAGCGAGGGTGAATGATTCGCAAGTTTCCATTCAGTGACGAAAGGAGAACGCAATGAGCTTTATCGCGTGGTTGATCATCGGTGGTCTGGCGGGCTGGATCGCGGGCAACATCATGCGTGGCGGCGGCTTCGGCCTGCTCGGCAACATCGGCGTCGGCGTGGTGGGTGCTCTGATTGGCGGCCTGCTGTTCAGCCTGGTGGGGCTGTCCAGCGGCGGCTTTATCGGTTCACTGGTCACTGCGGTGGTGGGTGCCGTGGTGCTGCTGTGGGGTGTGGGCAAGCTACGCGGTTAGCGCGCTCTGATCAGCGACCGAATGGCGGCGACTCGCCGTCATCGCAAGGGGCCCGGTGCACTGCACCGGGCCCTTGTCGTAGCTGGCCCTGCCAGGGGCCTGATGCACCGCTCAGCCGGCGCGCTGGGCCGGGTCCGGCAGGGTCGGGAAGCGCGGCGGATGCGCCTCGAGAAAGGCGTGGCAGGCGCGCAGTACCCGGGCGTCGTCGAACTTGCCGCCGGCCAGCTGGAAACCCACCGGCAGGCCACGGTCGGTGAAACCACAGGGCACCGAGGCGGCCGGCTGCTGGCTCAGGTTGAAGGGGTAGGAGAACGGCGCCCACTCCTCCCAGTCGCGCATCTGGCTACCCGGCGGCACCTGGTGGTTGATCTCGAAGGGGCTGATCGGCACAGAGGGCGTCATCAGCAGGTGGTAGTCCTGGTTGAACTGCTCAAGACGCATGGTCAGCTCGGCTCGGGCCGCCTGGGCGCGAAACAGCTCCACGGCCTTCCACTCTTCTGCGCGCAGGGCGTTCTCGTAGAGGCCGGGATCCAGCTTGGCGCGTTCGCTGTCGCTGAGCTGCGAGACCATCTCCAGCGAGGCGGTGAACCACAGCCGCTGAAAGATCCATAGCGGCGAGGGCAGCTCTGGATCCACCTCGCAGATCTCCGCGCCCAGATCGCGCATGCGATCCGCCGCTTCTCTGACCCGTGTGGCGACCTGAGGGTCCACCTCGGCGAAGCCCAGATCGGTGGAAAAGGCGATGCGCAGTCCCTCGAGCCCCTTGCCGATATCCTGGCCCCAGTCCTCCGGCTGGCCCCGGGTGGCGTAGGGATCGACATAGTCGTAGCGGCCAATGACATTGAGCATCGCCACGGCGTCGTCGACGCTGCGGGCGATGGGCCCGATATGGGACAGCGTCGGTTCTTCCGCCGGCGGCCACTGGGGCGTCCAGCCGAAGGTCGGCTTGAAGCCGAACACCCCGCAGAAGGCGGCAGGAATGCGGATCGAGCCGCCGGAGTCGCCGCCCTGGTGCAACACCCCCATGTTGAGGGCCGCTGCGGCGGCAGCACCGCCGGACGAGCCTCCCGCGGTCAGGCGGGTATCCCAGGGGTTGCAGGTGGCGCCGAACACCCGATTGTCGGTGACCGCCTTCCAGCCGTCTTCCGGGGTGTTGGTCTTGCCCAGCAGGATGGCGCCGGCCTCTCTCAGGCGTTTCGCCGGTGGCGCGTCGGCATCGCAGGGCTCGCTTGAACCCAGCAGCGAGCCGTTGGACGTCGGCATGCCGGCCACGTTGGTCAGATCCTTGAGCGAGACCGGAACACCGTCGATCGGACTCAGCGGCTTGCCCTGGCCCCAGCGACGTGCCGACGCCTTGGCCGCCTTTTCGGCACCCTCGGCGTCGACGTAGGTGTAGGCATTGACGGCGTCGTTGAAGCGCTCGATGCGCGCAAGCGCCGCCCGTGTAGCTTCCAGGGGGGAGGCGTCGCCGCTGCGATAGTGCTCCGTCAGCGCGGCAACGCCCAGAATGCCCAGTTCGTCCTCTTGCATGGTCGGGTCCCTCGCGTCCATGGATGGACCCTTACCCTAGCTTGATTCGGCATAGTGTTGCCAACCCCCACAAACGACGACGCCACCGGCGGGACCGGTGGCGTCATCGGCTGACGGCTCAGGCCGTCAAGGCTTCACGATCAGGCGGTGGCGGCGGCTTCGCTGCCGACCAGGGCCTTGAGGTTCTGCTCGACGATGTCCAGGCCTTCCTCGAGTACCTTGTCCTCGATGGTGACCGGCATCAAGAAGCGGATGGTGTTGCCGAACATGCCGCAGGACAGCAGGATCAGGCCCTGCTCCCGGGCACGCTTGCACAGGGCGGCGGCGAGATCCGGAGCCGGCTGACCGTCCTTGCCGTTGAGTTCGAAGGCGGCCATGGAACCCAGGTTGCGCGGGTGGACCACGGCGTCGAAGTCGCTCGCCCACTGGGCAAAACGCTTGGCCAGCTTGTCGCCCAGCGCCTGGCTCTTGGCCAGGATGTCCTCTTCCTCGAACACCTCCATCACCGCCAGGGTCGCGGCGCAGGACACCGGGCTGCCGGAGTAGGTGCCGCCCAGCGAGTTGCCGCCAGAGGCGTCCATGTGCTCGGCGGTGCCGACCACGGCGGAGATCGGCATGCCTGCGGCCATGCTCTTGGCCATGGTCATCAGGTCCGGCTTCACGCCGCTGTGCTCGATGGCGAACATCTTGCCGGTACGACCGAAGCCGCTCTGGACCTCGTCGACGATCATCAGGATGCCGTGTTCGTCACAGATCTCGCGGATCTTCTCGAGGAAGCTCTGCGGAGCGGGGTAGAAGCCGCCTTCACCCAGTACCGGCTCGAGCACGATGGCGGCGGTGTCCTTGGGGTTGGCGTCGGTCTTCAGCACCATCTTGAGGCGACGCACCGCCTCTTCCTCGCTGATGCCGTGTTCGGCCACCGGGTAGCCGGCGCGGAACACGCAGCCCGGCATGGTGCCGAAGTCGCTGGCGTAGGGGGCAACCTTGCCGTTCATCGCCATGGTCATGAAGGTACGGCCGTGGTAGCCGCCGTCGAAGCAGATGACGTTGTTGCGACCGGTGGCGGCGCGGGCGATCTTGACCGCGTTTTCCAGCGCCTCGGCGCCGGAGTTGGCCAGCATCACCTTGGCCTCACCGCGCACCGGGGTGATCGCAGCAAGCTTTTCGGCGACCTTCACGTAGCCCTCGTAGGGCATCACGGTCTGGCAGGTGTGCATCACCTTGTCGAGCTGGTCCTTGACCGCCTGCACCACCTTGGGGTGGCAGTGACCGATGTTGAGCACGCCGATACCGCCGGCGAAGTCGATGAAGCGGTTGCCATCGGCATCCCACAGTTCAGCGTTCTTGGCGCGATCGGCGAAGGCGGTGGCGGGGCTGGCCGCGCCCTTGGCGACGTACTTGTCCTTGAGTTCGTTCAGCTGAGCGTTATTCATGTCGTGACTCCTTTGAGGGCACTGAATGTATAGGGTAGACGCTAGGTCCGGGACACGCAGGGCGTGCCCCGGGGAGACGGGGCTGGCCCTTAGAGGCCGCCGACACAGGCGTACTTCAGCTCTGTGTACTCATCGAGGCCATGGCGTGAACCTTCGCGACCGAGACCCGATTCCTTGACGCCGCCGAAGGGGGCGAGCTCGGTAGAGAGGATGCCCTCATTGATGGCGACCATGCCGTACTCGAGTTGTTCCATGGTGCGCCAGATACGGCGATAGTCGGTGGCATAGAAGTAGGCGGCCAGACCGAATTCGGTGTCGTTGGCCATGGCGATGGCTTCGTCGTCGCTGGAGAAGCGGAACACCGGGGCCAGCGGCCCGAAGGTCTCTTCCCGGGCGACACGCATGTCGGTGGTCACGTCGGCCAGTACCGTGGGCTGGAAGAAGGTGCCCTCCAGGGCCTCACCGCCGGCGACCAGGCGGGCACCGTTGTCGAGGGCGTCAGCGATGTGCGACTGCACCTTGTCCACCGCTGCCGAGTTGATCAGGGGACCCTGAACCACACCGTCCTCGAGGCCGTTGCCGACCTTCAGCTCGCTCACGCGCTTGGCCAGCTTCTCGACAAAGGCATCGTAGACGCCGTTCTGAACCAGGAAGCGGTTGGTGCATACGCAGGTCTGGCCGGAGTTGCGGTACTTGGAGGCGATGGCACCCTCGACGGCGGCGTCCAGGTCGGCGTCATCGAAGACGATAAAGGGCGCGTTGCCGCCAAGCTCCATGGAGGCCTTCTTCACGGTGTCGGCGCACTGGGCCAGCAGGATCTTGCCCACCGGGGTGGAGCCGGTGAAGGACACCTTGCGTACTCGGGCATCGCCGGTCAGTACCGGGCCGACTTCGCGCGGGGAGCTCGAGGTCACCACGTTGAGCACGCCGGCGGGGATGCCCACGTCTTCAGCGAGCTTGGCCAGCGCCAGGGCGGTCAGCGGGGTGGCCTCGGCCGGCTTGACCACCACGGTGCAGCCGGCGGCCATGGCCGGGGCGCACTTGCGGGTGATCATCGCCAGCGGGAAGTTCCAGGGGGTGATGGCGGCGACCACACCGACCGGCTCGCGGAACACCAGGATACGCTTGTCGGGTCCGTGGCCCGGCAGGGTCTCGCCAGCCACACGCTTGGCTTCCTCGGCGTAGAACTCGACGAAGGCAGCGCCGTAGGCGACCTCGCCACGGGACTCGGCCAGCGGCTTGCCCTGTTCACGGGTCATCAGTTCGGCCAGGGCTTCCTGGTGGTCCATGATGCTGTTGAACCAGGCGCGCAGCAGGGCCGAGCGCTCCTTGGCGGTCTTGCGCTTCCAGCCGGCCCAGGCCGCATCGGCGGCACCGATGGCTTCGCGGACTTCCTCGGCGTTCAAGTCCGGCACCTCGGCCAGGGTCTCGCCGGTGGCGGGATTGGTGACGCTGAAGTGGCGATCGGCGTCACGCCACTGGCCGCCGATGTACGCCTTGTCGATGATCAGGTCCTGAACGTGGGACATGCGGGAGCTCCGGAAAGGGTCAGAGAAGAGGGGTGTTATGTCATGATTGACGAGTGTGCATTATTTGAAACATCTCGCCAAGGGCTGTGATCGGAATTTTTTACGCCCGTTCGAAGAATGCATCGATGAGGCTTGCCGGACCCTCGAGGCCCAGGTCTGGAAGATCTATTGGCAACAATCGCCATCGGCGTGGCGAACAGTTTCCGGTACACTGTGTCGCCGACTTCTAGCTGCCCGAAGCGATGGTCCTTGGCGCCTTGTGTCAGGCCGGACCGGGCTGGCCTGACTCCGTGTTTCTGCGAGGTGAGACTTGGTTGATCCGCTCAATGCCTGGTGGGCTCAGCAACTGGTGCTGTGCGACTGGGCCTTTATGCCTGACCCCTTGATGCTGCCTGAAGAGGCGGCACGTGAGCGATTGGCCGCCCTCGAGATCCCCGACCGGGGCGAACTGGGGTGGCGCCTGCTCGAGCTCAATGCTGCGAACACGGTGCCTGCCTCCCACCTGCTGGGAGCGCTTGAGCTGGTGGCCCTGGCAGGGGCGTCGGGATGGATGTCGGCCGAGGTAAGTCGTGGCTGGGCAGCACGCCTGTGCAGCGACATCCACCATCGTCACGCAAGCCTGGATGAATGGCTGGAGGCACTCTGCGCCTCCCGCAGCGGCGAAGGCTGGCTTCGCGGCGATGAGGGCTTGCTCGATACCTGCCGGGCGCTGTCGAAGCTGGAAGGCGAGGGTGCCGGCATCACCTGGCCGTTGCTCGGCACTGCGCTGAGTCGCGAGCCTGCCGCCGCCCTCTGGCCCGACAGCCCGGAAGATCGCGTCTGGCGATTGCGGGCGGCCTTCTCGCCGGTACTGATGACGCCGGCCAGCATCGATGACTGGGACGGGGTCGAGGCCTGGCTGGGGGAAGTCTGGCAGATTCACGGCGCCGAGGATCTCAAGCGCGCCTTGCTGTGGCTGACCAGTCAGGGCGATCGCCAGGGCTGGGATATCGACGCTGCGCGGTTGATGGCGGTCAGTGCCGGCGAACGCCAGGCCTGGTGTGAGGGGCTGGCGCCTCAGGAGCGCCCATACGGCCGCCTGCTGTGCCGTTACGTGGATCAGGGGGAGCCGCTGGAGTGGGCCGCCTGGGACTGGCTGAGGGCGGTGGATCTGGCCTGGGCCGGCAGCTGCATCGGCTGGCTGACACCCCAGGAAGCGTCGCTGCTGGCGCATCACGCAGGCGATCTGGTCCAGCGTCGCTACAGTGACTGGAGCGCCCTGGCGCGCTCCTATCAGCGCGGCCGTGGTCTGTTCGAAGGTCAGGACCGGCTGCCGACCCTGGCAGCCGACTGGCAGTTGCTGATGGGATCGCCGGTGAGCCCTTGGCATGGCTCGTTGCAGGAGTTGCTCGACCAGGAGCAGGTCGAGGCATCACGTCAGGCGGCCAGGCAGTGGCGCGCCTCGCCTCGCCACTGGGTGCTGGCGCTGGCCTCGGTGCGTGAACCCGAGCTGGCGGCACGTCAGGGGCCGATTCCGCCGCTGCCCCAGGCGCGTCGTGACGAGGCGCGCAAGTATCTGGCGGAGACCCTCGATCTGCACCCCGACGAGGGCGCCCGCTCACTGGTTCGCTACTGGCTGCCGGCCCAGGCCCATCATCTCAATCAGCTGGCGGCTGACGCGGCGCATCGAGCGCTGCCTTCGGCCAGAACCCCCTTTGGTGATGCGCCCCAGGCGGATCTGGCAGGTCGTGATGGCCTGGCCAGGGCGACCCGCCATTCGGCGACCATCCATATGGCCGAGAAGTACGCCTTCTACTTGCTGATGAGCATGGACAGTGAGCAGTTCGACGAGGACAGCCTGACCGATATGGCGGCGTCCCTGCGCGATGTGCTGTGTCGGTTCTACAGCACCCCCAAGCGCCTGCTCGAGGCCTGGGCGACCTGGGATGCGCTGTTGCCGGAACCGGATCAGCCTTCCTTGACCTACGAGATTCGCTGGCACCTGGACGATCCGGGTAGCCTGTTCCACTGGCTCGAGTGGCGCAGCGGCGATTGGCGCGAGCCTGGCGAGCGTCCGAGCCTGATGCACTTTACCGCGCTGTCGCTGGTGGGGCCCTTGAACACCGCCGCCTGGAGCCTGCCGCAGCCGGAAAGCGACCGGGAAGGGGCTTCGATCCTGGAGTGGATCGATGGACACTACGGCCTGCACTCCGCCACCGAGCTGATCGATTTCGTGCGCTTTCTGCTGGACGCCGGTGATCGCCAGGAATATCAGATCAACTACGCGCCCTACACCCTCAACAGCGCGCGCCTGAATTCCGAGATTGCGACCCTGGAGTCTGGTGAGTGCAACGAGGAAGAGCGCAATCATCTGGAGCGCCTGCTGCGGGTACGTGACAACGCCGACCAGTGCAATGACGTCGACATGTGTGCCTGGGACCTGGCCCAGGCGGTCGACCTGGCGATCGCCGGTCGCCAGCTGGGCTGGCTGGCTCAGCAGGACTTCCTGGCACTGCTGGAGCGTGCGCACCAGTTGGCGTCGGAGCACTACGCCGGTTGGCAGGAGTATGCCCGGGGTCTCTATGCAGGATTTTCGTTCTTCATGGGGGAAACCCCTGAGCGCGAAGCGTTTCTGGCCAGCTTCCGCCAGGCGCTGGTGGCCTGGCTGTCGGGCGCTCCGCCCCTCGCCGGCACCTGGGCCAGCCTGGATTTCCCGGGTGCGCGTCCCCGCCATTGGGCACCGCTTCACATCGATACCTTGCCGGGAGATGGACGAACCCTGCACTGATCGTCGCGAAACAGCAGAAAAAAACGCCAAAAAATTGTCCTGATCTATCGTCAGATCGGATAATTTTGGCTAGTATCGTGTTGATCTTTCGTCAGGCCTCCCATCAAGAAGGAGGCCGAATTGTCAAACTTGCAGCTGAGGGGCGTTATGGTAGTGACACGAGTGCGTCACTTCCACAGCGGCTCTTGGGCGCCGGCAGGCCGTCAGCCAGCCGGTTCAGGGAATGAGGTGTGTGTCGCATGAGCGTCGCCCAGACAAGCCGCGTGACAGCGGCGATGGTGTTGCTTGGCCTGCTGTCAGGCTGTGCGGCATCGAACTACCAGAATACTGCCGATAACGACTACTTTTCCCGTGATATGCCGAGCCTGGCCGAACGCGCCGCCTCGCGCATGTCCCCGCTGGAGGACCCAGCGGCAGGGGGAAGCTTCCTTGAAGATCCCGCCGCTGCCATCCGCGAGGCGCTGATGGCGGAGCACGATCGCTGGGCGGGTACGCCCTATCGTTTCGGCGGCACCGGCATGAGCGGCATCGACTGCTCGGCGCTGGTGCAGAACATCTTCAGCGACGCCTTCCAGGTGCAACTGCCGCGCACCACCGGCAGCCAGGTGCATACCGGCGAACCGATCACTCGTGATCAGCTGTCTCCCGGCGATCTGGTGTTCTTTCGTCCTCCGGGCAACCGCCACGTCGGCATCTACGTCGGCCAGGGGCGCTTTCTGCACGCCTCATCGTCGCGCGGTGTGATGATCTCCAAGCTGGATAACAGCTACTGGCGCCGCTACTACTGGCAGGCGCGTCGACCGCTGGAACCCACCCGGTTGAGCATGCGCCAGTTCGCCTACAGCCCGGCGGGCATGGGCGGCTGAAGCGTCCTCGGCGCCATCGACGTCGCCACCACAACGGGGCGAGCCTTTTACTGGGCTCGCCCCGTTTGCGTTGGGTCGCCTTGGTGCTTGGCTGGCGAGGCTTCGGCCAGTCCTTGGCCAGCCCTCGGCGCCTCCAGGGCTACAACGAGTCGCGTTGCGACAGGGCGTAGTCGATGAAGGCGCGCTCGGCGCGTGACAGGTAGCCCTGGGGCTGCCAGGCCAGCGACAGGGTCAGCCAGGCGGCGGGGTCAAAGGGCACTGCCGCCAGGTCATCTTCCTCGATCACCCGACGCAGAAAGGTGGTGATGCCAAAGCCCTGGCGGACGATGGCCTTGGTCAGCGGGATCAGATTCGACTGGAACGTCAGGCGGGGCTGGATATCCAGCCGTCGGGCCATGGCGTCGACAAACTCGCGGTGAAAATAGCCGTCCTGAAACAGCACCAGCGGCTCGCTCAGAAAGGCTTCCGGGGTCACGCTGTGGCGTACCGTGAAGGGGTGGTCCCGGGGCGTGCATACCACCATCTCCGCGCGCAGCAGGGCCTCGGTTTCCAGTTCGCAGGCACTGCCATCCTCGACCACGATTCCCAGGTCCAGCTCGCGTGCCTTGATCATTGCCTGCAGTCGGCGGGCGCCCGCCTCGATCACCGTCATGCGTATGCCAGGGTGGCGTGCGGCAAAGCCCATCAGCAGCGGCGGCAGATAGTAGGAACCCAGCATCGAGGGGATGCCGATGCGCACTTCGCCCTTTACCAGGCCGTTGAGTTCCTTCAGCGCCAGTTCGGTGGCACTGGCGTCGGCGAGCAGCCGTCGGGCATGTTCCAGCAGCACCTCACCTTCTGGTGTCAGTCGAACACGCCGATCATGGCGCTCGAACAGACGAGTGTCGAGGCGTCGCTCGAGGCCCGCGATGGTCTGGCTGACGGCGGACTGGGCGATGTGACGGGCGCGGGCGGCGGCGCTGAAGCCGCCGTGGTCCACCACCGCGACAAACAGCGACAGCGAGCGCAGGTCAAAGGGTAGCGACATAAGGGAATGTGATGGATAGCATCATTTTCTTCTGTTGGTGTGATGGTAGTGAAGCATGGAAGATGGGCGAGGCCAACCGGAGACCGCCATGATTCACGCCAATACCCCTGCCTGGCGCAGGGCGACTCTCGCTCTGTGTCTGGGCTCGATGCTGGTGTTCATCAACCTCTACGCCCCCCAGCCATTGCTGCCGCTGCTGCGCGATACCCATGAGGCTTCGACCTTGAAGGTGGGCCTGGTGATGTCGCTTGCCACCCTGACCCTGGCGCTCTCGTTGCTGGTCTATGGGCCCTTGTCCGACGCCATCGGGCGGGGCGGTATCATGCGTGCGAGCCTGTCGGTGGCAGCTCTCGCGACACTGTTGGCGGCATTTGCGCCTGGGCTCGACTGGCTGCTGGTCGCACGCGTGCTGCAGGGGGTCGCCCTGGGAGGGCTGCCGGCGGTGGCGATCGCCTGGATGGGCGACGAGTTCTCGCCGGAGGCGATGAGTCGAGCCGTGGGGCTCTATATCGCGGCCAATACCCTGGGCGGTATCGGTGGTCGCGTGCTGGGAGGCGTCATCGGTGAATGGTATGGCGTCCAGGCGAGCTTCGTGGCGGTTGGCGGTTTGACCCTGGTGGGCGTGGCGGTGTTCTGGTGGCTGTTGCCGGCGGCCAGCGCCTTTGCCCCTCAACCCTTTCGAGTGGGGCACGCCTGCCGCCAGATGCGGGGCCACCTGGCCAACCCATGGCTGCTGTCGGCCTATCTGATCGGTGGTCTCAACTTCCTGGTGTTCATCAACCAGTACAGCTACATGACCTTTCGTCTGGCCGAGGCACCCTTTGCTCTCGGGCCCCGCTGGCTGGGCCTGCTGTTTCTGACCTACCTGGGCGGTACTCTGGGCTCGACGTTATCTGCCAGGGTCGTCGCCAGAGCGGGAGCGCCCGCCACCATGGGGTTGGGCGTTGTCATCATGATGCTGGCGCTGGGTCTGTCCCTGATACCGATGCTCGCCGTCATCATTGCCGCCTTGACCCTCAGCGCCTTCGGCTTCTTTCTGTGCCACGCCACCGCTTCGGGCTGGGTCGGTCGCCAGGCCCGCGAAGGACGAGGCGGCGCATCGGCGCTCTATCTGGTGTTCTACTACCTGGGGGCGAGTCTCGGGCCGCTGTGGCTCGAGCCGTTCTGGCTGTGGCGGGGCTGGCCTGGGGTGGTGGCGGCCAGCTGGCTGGTGCTGGCGACCACGGGCTGGCTGTCCTGGCGGCTAGGAAAGCGGCTGCAGCGTGCACAACACCAGCGCGTCGTCGAGCGTCGACTCGAACACGTATGAGTCCGCTACAGCGACGCGGTTGCCGATAGGTTGCAGATGCGTTGCAGAGACCGATCGACCTTGGCTCGCACCAGGGTCGATCGGTGTGTCATGACGTTGCTGTCAGCGCCGCGCTGTCAGGATGCTGCGGACGAGGCAGGCACGTCGTGGGGCATGGCTTCGTCTCCCCAGATTTCCTCGAGTCGATCAGGACGGCCGCAGGCGTTCTTGTAGAAGGTGTAGCGCACCTTGTTCTTCTGGTAGTAGTTCTGGTGATAGTCCTCGGCCGGATAGAAGGTGCCGGGATCTTCGATGGTGGTCTCGATCGGCTGGTCGAAGCGCTCGGCGATGTCCGCCTTGCTGGCCTCGGCCAGTTCGCGCTGTTCATCGTTGAGTGGCAACAGGGCGGAGCGATAGGAATCGCCTTCATCGCAGAACTGACGGTTGGCGACGAAGGGATCGATATTGCGCCAGAAGACGTAGAGCAGATCCTGGTAGCTCACCGTGTCGCTGTCGAAGGTGACTTCCACCACTTCGGCGTGTCCGGTGCCCCCCGCGCTGACGGTTTCGTAGGTGGGATTGTCGGTGTTGCCCGCCGCATAGCCAGAGACGGTAGCCTCGACGCCATCGATCTTGTCGAAGGCGTCCTCGACACACCAGAAGCAGCCTCCGGCGAAGATGGCCTTTTCTTCGGCGGCGAGGGCGGGGGTCGTGGAAAGCACGGCACCAGTCAGCAGGCCGGCCAGCAGGAAGGTACGCTGATTGAAGGGATATCGCATTCGTAGGCTCCGTCAGGATGGCGTCATTGTAAGGTTCGAGTAGGGCAGTCCCCGGTTGGTTCAGTCATTGTGGCAGGCGCATCCTTACATGCGCTGTCGATAAGGGGATGATTTTTTGCATTTTCGGTCGTAAGGCTCGGTCGCCTGTGCGCGACTCAGGCAGACTGCTACTCTCGATTGCATCCCGATAGCCGGCCGCACAGCTCCTGGTAACGTCATCGTCTCGTCGCAAGACGGGCGCAGGACAACGGGCGCCGCTGCTGCTGGCCACGGCTACCTATCGATCATCGACCCGATCATCGACACCAGTTGACCTAGAAGGAGACGCGGGTGACCCGTAACAAATGGATCTTGCTGGCACTGATTGCCGTCGCCGTGGTGGCGTTCTTTGTCACCGGCGCCAACGAGGCCTTTACGCTGGACGCGATCAAGGCCCAGCAGGCGCAATTTCAACAGTGGTTCCACGAGGACCCCTGGACCGTGGCCGGTGGCTTCTTCGCGGTCTATATCCTGATGGCGGCGCTGTCGCTGCCTGGGGCGGGGTTGCTGACGCTGCTGGCGGGGGCCTTGTTCGGCTTCTGGATCGGTCTGGTGCTGGTGTCCTTCGCCAGTTCGCTGGGCGCGACCCTGGCCGCGGTGATCGCCCGAACCCTGCTGCGCGAGACGCTGGAGACGCGCTTCTCGCGCCAGCTGGCGCGAATCAACGGCGGCATCAAGCGCGAAGGGGCCTTCTACCTGTTCACGCTGCGGCTGATTCCGATCTTCCCCTTCTTCGTGATCAACCTGGTGGTCGGCCTGACCCGCATGCGTCTGTCCACCTTCTATTGGGTCAGCCAGCTCGGCATGCTGCCGGGTACCATGGTGTTCGTGAATGCTGGTCGGGAACTGGGTGAACTCGAGTCGCTGGCGGGCATCCTGTCGCCAGGGCTGATCCTGTCCTTTGTGTTGATCGGCTTGTTTCCCTGGATCGCCAAGGCGGTGGTGGCGGTGCTCAAGCGTCGCCGGCTCGCCGCCGAATACCAGCGCCCGTCGCGTTTTGACCGGGATATCGTGGTGATCGGTGCGGGCTCGGCGGGCCTGGTGGCAAGCTATATTGCCGCGGCGGTGAAGGCCAAGGTGACCCTGGTGGAGCGCCACCGCATGGGCGGCGACTGCCTCAATACCGGCTGTGTGCCGTCCAAGGCATTGATTCGCGCCGCTCGCGCCGCCGAGGACATTCGTCGGGCGCCGTCCTATGGTGTCAGCGCCGGTGAGCCAAGCGTCGACTTCGCCGCTGTAATGAGCCACGTCCACGGCGCCATCGCCGAGGTCGAGCCCCATGATAGTCCGGAACGTTATCGGGGCCTGGGCGTCGATGTGGTCGAAGGAGAAGCCAGGCTGCTCGATCCCTGGCGGGTGCAGGTCGGCGAACAGGTGCTGACCACCCGTCACGTGATCATCGCCAGCGGTGCCCGCCCCAGAGTGCCGCCGTTGCCGGGGATCGAGGATATCGAGGTGCTGACCTCCGACAACCTGTGGGAGCTAAAGGCATTGCCGAAGCGCCTGGTGGTGCTTGGTGGTGGTCCGATCGGCAGTGAACTGGGCCAGAGCTTCGCCCGGCTGGGTAGCCAGGTCACCCTGGTGGAGATGGGCCCGCAACTCTTGCCACGCGAAGACGAGGACGTCGCCAGGGAGGCGGCTCAGGGGCTCGAGGCCAGCGGCGTGACGCTGTGCCTGTCGACCCGGGCGCTCAAGGTGGTGGCCGGTGACGGCGATCTCCATCGACTCGAGACCGAGGTCAACGAGGCAGGCGAGACACGTATCGAGCAACTGGAGTTCGATCAGTTGCTGGTGGCGGTGGGTCGACAGGCCAACGTCGAGGGGCTCGGGCTTGAAGAACTGGGCGTGGGCACTCGCGACAACGGCACCCTGGACGTGGATGGCGGGCTGCAGTCAGTGCTGCCCAATGTCTGGGCCTGTGGCGATGTGGTCGGGCCCTTCCAGCTGACCCATGCCAGCGCCCACCAGGCCTGGCACGCCACCGTCAATGCCTTGTTTGGCGAGTTCAAGCGCTTCAATGTGAGCTATCGGGCGCTGCCGGCGGTCACCTTCTGTGACCCGGAGGTGGCGCGCGTGGGGCTCAACGAGCGCGAAGCCAAGGAGCAAAAGGTGCCCTTCGAGGTCACCCGCTATTCCTTGTCCGAGCTCGACCGGGCCATCGCCGAGGGCGATACCACCGGATTCGTCAAGGTGCTGACCGTACCAGGCAAGGATCGCATTCTCGGTGCCACCATTGTCGGTGCTGGCGCTGGCGAGATGCTGGCGGAGTTCACCCTGGCAATGACCCGCGGTATCGGACTGAACAAGCTGTTGGGGACCATCCACCCGTACCCGACCCATTCGGAAGCCGTAAAGGCCGCCGCCGGGGTGTGGAAGAACGCGAACAAGCCCGAGCGGGTCCTGGGGTATCTGGAGCGTTACTTCAATTGGCGGCGAGGCGGGGGAGGCGACGCCGATTCCTCAAGCCAGCCGGTGACGGGAGACAGAGCCGGTGCGAGCCCCGAGCGACACGAAGCATCGTCGCTGTCCTCTGCCCAGTCCAACGACTGAGCGAACCGCCCAGGCAGTAGCCTGGACCTGAAGACACAAGCGGTGGGCCCTGGCCCGCCGCTTGTGCTTTCTTTCTACCGAATCGACGTTTTACTGCTGACGAGACTTTTATGCTGGATCTCTGGACCATGCCCAGAACCCAGGCGCCCCTGGCGCCTCTGGTCAAGATGCTGGAGCGCTGCAAGGTGACGCCTGATCAGGTCACTCTGGTGGGATTTCTTATCGGCTTGCTGGCGCTGCCGCTGCTGGCCGTTCAGGCCTATGGATGGGCGCTGGCGGCGATCCTCCTCAATCGACTCGCCGATGGCCTGGACGGGGCGCTGGCGCGCCGTCGGGGTACGCCCAGCGATGCCGGGGGATTTCTCGATATCGGGCTGGACTTCGTCTTCTACGCCGCGGTGGTGCTCGGCTTTGCCCTGGCCGACAGCGAGCGCAATGCCTTGCCGGCAGCGCTGCTGCTGTTTGCCTTTATCGGCACCGGGACGTCCTTTCTGGCCTTCGCCATCATGGCGGCGCGCCATGATCTCGAGCGCCCACGCTTCCAGCGCAAGGCCTTCTACTATCTGCACGGCCTGACCGAAGGTACCGAGACCGTGCTGGCGCTGGTGGCCTTTTGTCTGTGGCCGGCTCACTTTCCTGTGCTGGCTGGGCTGTTCGCCGCGGCCTGTCTGCTGACCACCGCCACTCGGCTATGGGGCGGCTATCATACCCTCAGGGCAATCGAGCGAGGCGCTGGCGCCGAGGATAGAAGCTGATCCCCGGTCGTGGCTCGCGAGGCGAGGGGCCTTTCATCAGACGTGATACTCAGACACGCGAAAGGGCAGCCTGGGCTGCCCTTTCTTTTGACCATGCCGGCTGTTGATCCTGCTGGCACCTGATCTTGCCGGCACTTGATCATGCATGCTCGTGGTGCTTCCGACGAGCGTAGCGCTGATCAGTGCTCGTGGCCGCCTTCGCCGTGCACGTGGCCGTGCTCGATTTCTTCCTGGCTGGCTTCACGGACTTCGGCGATCTCGACGTCGAAGTTCAGGTTCTGGCCGGCCAGCGGGTGGTTGCCGTCGACGGTGACGGTGTCGCCTTCGACCTGGGTCACGGTGACCATCAGCGGACCGCCCTGGGTCTGCGCCTGGAACTGCATGCCCGGCTCGATGCTCTCGACACCCTGGAAGGCGTCACGCGGCACTTCCTGGACCAGCTGCTCCTGTACTTCGCCGTAACCTTCGGCGGGGGCAACCTTGGCGTTGACCTTGTCGCCGGCGGCCTTGCCTTCGAGTTCCTTTTCCAGACCCGGAATGATGTTGCCGGCGCCGTGGAGGTAGGTCAGCGGCTCGCGGCCTTCCGAGCTGTCCAGCACTTCACCTGCATCATTGGTCAGGGTGTAGTGGAACGCGACAACGGAATTTTGCGCAATTTGCATTGATGAACCTTTGGTGAGTGCGTGTGAGGACGCATGGTAACGCGTGGGTGCTGGGGCTGTCAGGGGCGTGGGACATTTTTCACCTTGTGTGGTCATATCCTGAACGGTATTCACGCGCGCCCTCTGCCACCTTCGGGTTGTTGCGCAGTATCGGTGGTGGGGATACCCTCTTGTGAGATTTTTCGATTCTGCCTTTCACGCTTTTCTTGCGGAGCTGAACATGACGCTATTTGTGATCTGGGTGCTGGCCTTTGCGGTACTGCTGGCGGTGATGATCAAGGCCTGGGACAAGGGCTTGAGCTGTGCCCTGGGCAGCCTGCTGCCGGCGGTACTGCGCAGTGACGATGACCAGTGGATCTGGTGCCCCGCCCTTGCCGTGCTGGGGGCCACCTTCATCGTCTTCCCCATCGATATGCTGATGACACTGCTGGTGATCGGCATCATCGCCCTGGTGGGCTGCAAGCTGGGCTGCTGGGTGATGGGCAAGGTCCACTAGTCGGTGGTGACGTGAATCACCTGGCGTTCTCCAGGTGAGCACCGAAAGGGCCCTGAGGCGGATACGCCTCAGGGCCCTTTGTATATAACGCAGAGAGTATGTAACGCAGAGATGTTTGCGGCGGAGCGAAGTGCTGTTGTCGCTTACAAGTACAAGCCCCTTTCGCGAGCGCCTTCGTCAAGCCCTCAGTAGGGGGCAACACTCTGACGTGAACCGCTGCCGATCAGGCGAACACGCTGCCCCACCTGGAAGGCCTGGTCTGCCTTCTGCACGACGACCACGGTCTGGCCGCTGTCCTTGCGAATCTCCATCTCCCAGGCGTCGGTGCGGTTGACGCCTTTCTCGATCTGGTTGCCGGCTACGGCGCCACCGATGGCACCTGCGGCGGTGGCGATGGTGCGACCGGAACCGCCGCCGACCTGGTTGCCGAGCAGGCCACCGATCACCGCGCCACCACCGGTGCCGAGGATGCCGCCGGCGGAGCTTTCACCCTGGATCTGGACGCGACGCAGGGCGGTGATGGTGCCGAACTGCACGTTCTGGGCGGTCTGTGCCTGGTTGCCAGAATAGACGTTACCTGAGTACTGGTTGGTGGCGGTGCAGCCGGCAAGCACCACGACGCTCAGCGCCAGGACAGGAAGGATGGATGTTTTCATGGCGATTCTCCTAGAATGTCTTCTGCGCCGAATTCTGAACGCATCGGTTCGGGTCACATTCGCTTGTAGTGGTACCGCACCAAAGTTCGCAAACGCTGTTCGAAAATAGTGTAACGCCTGTTTGGAGGCTTTGACAGGGCGATGGTTCCCCGGATCCAACGATGATCGGTCTCGTCCGTCCCATGGTGGCCGTCCGCCGTCCGCCTGCCGCCCTTGTCGCCCCGCGACTGCCACTGAGTCGCGCCGACAGCGCTTTCCTGACATTCATCATATGCCGAACCGGACCTGCCAGGCCAATGGGCATCGGAGGGAGTCGCATTGCTGCAGTTGTCGGACTCGCTGGAGCCAGACGTGCTAGTTCGAGAGTAGGCCCTTGCCAGGGAAGAAGGAAAGGCTGGCTTGGCAGGGCAAGGTCACGGACAGCAAAAAGGGAGGCCAACGGCCTCCCTTTCTTACAGTCACAGGGCTCAGCGTCTGGGCTCAGTGACTGGGCGCCACTGGCCCGCGATCCTTAGCCGAACTGGTTCATGGTGTTGTCCTTGCCGCCGGCCTTGAGCGCCGCATCGCCGTGGAAGAACTCCTTGTGGTCGTCACCGATATTGGAGCCGGCCATGTCCTGGTGGCGAACGGTGGCGATACCCTCGCGGATCTCGCGGCGTTGCACGCCCGCCACGTAGGCCAGCATGCCCTCGTCGCCGAAGTAGCCCTTGGCCAGGTTGTCGGTAGACAGGGCGGCCGTGTGGTAGGTCGGCAGGGTGATCAGGTGGTGGAAGATACCTGCCTCGCGGGCGGCGTCACGCTGGAAGTTGCGCGTCCACTCGTCGGCCAGTTGGCCAAGCTCAGTGTCGTCGTAGCGTGCGTTCATCAGGTCGGCACGCTCGTAGGCGGAGACGTCCTTGCCTTCGGCTTCCCAGGCGTCGAACACCTGCTGGCGGAAGTTTAGCGTCCAGTTGAACGACGGCGAGTTGTTGTAGACCAGCTTGGCGTTGGGCACCGCCTCGCGGATGCGGTTGACCATGCCGGCAATCTGGCCGACGTGAGGCTTTTCGGTCTCGATCCACAACAGATCGGCACCGTTCTGCAGGCTGGTGATGCAGTCCAGCACCACACGGTCTTCGCCGGTGCCAGGCTTGAACTGATAGAGGCCGGAGGCGAGACGCTTGACCTTGACCAGCTTGCCGTTCTGCTTGATCACCACGTCGCCGTTGTCGATATCGGAGGCCGAGGAAATCTCTTCACCGTCGAGGAAGCTGTTGTACTGATCGCCCAGGTCGCCTGGTTCGTTGGTGACCGCGATCTTCTGGGTCAGGCCGGCACCCAGGGAGTCGGTACGGGCCACGATCACCCCATCATCCACGCCCAGTTCAAGGAAGGCGTAACGTACGGCGTTGATCTTGGCGATGAAGTCCTCGTGGGGCACGGTGACCTTGCCGTCCTGGTGGCCGCACTGCTTCTCGTCGGACACCTGGTTCTCGAGCTGGATACAGCAGGCACCGGCCTCGATCATCTTCTTGGCCAGCAGGTAGGTGGCCTCGGCGTTGCCGAAACCGGCGTCGATGTCGGCGATGATCGGCACGATGTGCGTTTCGTGGTTGTCGATCTGGTTGGTCAGATCGTCGACCTTGGCGCTGTCACCGGCTTCCTTGGCTTCTTCTCGGGCACGGAACAGGTGGTTGAGCTCCCAGGTGTCGGCCTGGCGAAGGAAGGTGTAGAGCTCTTCGATCAGCGATGCCACGCTGGTCTTCTCGTGCATGGACTGGTCGGGCAGCGGACCGAACTCGCTGCGCAGGGCGGCGACCATCCAGCCGGACAGGTAGAGGTAGCGGCGCTTGGTGTTGCCGAAGTGCTTCTTGATGGAAATCAGCTTCTGCTGACCGATGAAGCCGTGCCAGCAGCCCAGAGACTGGGTGTAGTTGGCGGTGTCGGCGTCGTAGGCGGCCATGTCCTCGCGCATGATGGCGGCGGTGTAGCGAGCGATGTCGAGACCAGTGCGGAAACGGTTCTGCACGCGCATGCGGGCGGCGCTTTCCGGATCGATGTTGTCCCACTTGCCGCGCTGGGCTTCACGAAGCTGGGTCAGGGTCTTCAGTTCTTCACGAAAGGTCATGATCGGGCCGTCCTGATGTTGAATCGACTGTTTGGTTCGACGTTCTGATACGACTTGCCTGGCATCCATGGTGAGGGGCGGTGTCGGGCCGGTCGCTTTCGACCGGCCTTTGGCTCCAGTGGCTTGCAGGCTCTTGCGGTTGGCGTCATTGCAAGAGGATCGACTGCTCGCCATGCCATGCTGCACCTGCGAAGTGTAGTCAGGTTCCTGCACCTTGGCCGAGAAGTCTTTACGGCCTTGGTCGAATCTTGGCGGAACGGTAGAGGTCGACTACAAAGTGAGCGATCTGACTCGCCATCGAGGTCTGTCCGCTGCGCCATGGTAGTGACTATGGCCCACAGCGGCGGGGGTTCGCCATTGGTACTTGGGGGGACAAGGCGTTGTAGTCCGACTACAGGAAAGCGCCGCAGAGGCACATTCCTGTAGTCGAGTTTCCTGAACGGAGGAGCTGACGGAGAGATCAGTCGTTCAGGGAGAGGGTCATATTGCGATGCGGAATGCCGGCGTCGAGGAAGATATCTCCCTCGGCGCGGAAGCCCAGGGCTTCGTAGAAACCGAGCGCATGAGTCTGGGCGGCGAGCGCGACGCTCGAGTGGCCACGCTGTCGCGCAGCCTCGATGGTGGCGCGCATCAGCGCCACGCCGACGCCGAGTCCCCGGGCTTCGGCAAGCACCGCGACGCGACCGATATGGCCATCGGGCAGCAGTCTCGCCGTACCCAGTACACGCTCGTCCTGGCGCGCCAGAAAATGCAGGCAGTCAGGATCGAGGCCATCCCACTCTTCCTCGATCGGCACCTGCTGTTCGATGACGAAGACGCGATAGCGAATGTCACCGGCCGCTTCGCCCAATTGTTCCCAGCTTCCCTGTTCGATCACCACCTCAGGCATCGTCGTCCTCCATGTCGTCGACCGGCCAGCCAAGGCTGCCGGCGTCGAACAGCCGTGTCAGCACCTCGGCGGCGCCGGGGTAGTCGAGCAGCGAGGCGTCGAACTCGCCGCGGTTGGCGATCTCGCGGGCCAGCGCCAGATCGCAGTCGATGCCGTCGCCGTCGGCAAACAGGGTGGCCCGTTCGTCCGCCAGGGCGTGCCAGGCGAAGCGAGAGCCCGGCGCGGCCACCAGCACCTCGCCTTCCTGTAGTGCAGCAACAAGCTCGTCTGGCGCCGTCGGTGTCTCGCTGGGCTCGAGCTGGTCCACGTACTTGGGCTGGGTCATCACCCGGCCGAACCACTGGGCCATCTGGGCCGGATCGTCCAGGGTATCGAGGATCAGCTGGCGCATGCGTGACAGCGCCGCCTGATCGAGTTCGCCCGGGTCCTCGGCCGGGGTCATTCCGGCATCGCCGTAGCGGCGAGAGGGGGGTTGCTGCTCACCCAGGTAGTCGGCGAAGGAGGTGATCGCCTCGTCCGCCGAGGGGGCGCGAAAGCCCACCGAGTAGGTCATGCAGTCATCGCTCTGACTGACCCCATGGTGCGCCCAGCCGGGGGGCAGGTAGAGCATGTCGCCGGGCTCCAGCACCCAGTCCTGTTCGGCGTTGACCTCGAAGGTCTCGAGGATACGCAGGTCGATGCCGCGCACGATGGGGGCGTCATCGGCCACCTTGCCGCCAAGCTGCCAGCGGCGCTGACCGCTGCCCTGGAGCAGGAAGACATCGTACTGGTCCAGGTGCGGGCCGACACTGCCCCCCGGAGGCGCGTAGCTGACCATGATGTCATCCAGGCGCCAGCGCGGCAGGAAGGTGAAGTCCTCCAGCAGGGCGGCGACCTCCGGCACATAGTGATCCACCGCCTGTACCAGCAGGGTCCAGTCGCGCTCCGGCAGGCGGGCGAAGGTGGCCTCGTCGAAGGGGCCGTGGCTGACCTGCCAGGGTCCGTCGGGGCCCTGTTCCTCGACCAGGCGTGCCTCGATATTGTCCTCGCAGGCGAGCCCGGCCAGTTCGTCTGGCGTCAGCGGGTTGTCGAAGTCGGGGAAGGCGCCACGGATCAGCAGCGGTTGCTGTTGCCAGACATCGCGCAGGAACTCTGCCGATGTCAGGCCGCCCAGCAGGGTGAGGGGGGTATCAGTTGACATGAGGAATCCTGATGGTGATTGGGAGTAGCGGGCTCGGTATCGGCCCCGGCCCCGAAGAGAGGGCTCCAGAAACGCCTCACCCCACCGATTGGCGGGGTGAAGCGGGGTTCTGTCAGCGGCTCCGGCTCAGTGCTGCGGCAGGGCGCGAGCCTGCTCGACGGCATTGCCGATGTAGTTGCCGGGGGTCAGCTGCTTGAGCTCTGCCTTGACCTCGTCGGGCAGTTCCAGGCCATCGATGAAGGCGGCGAAACCGGCCTGGTCGATGCGCTTGCCGCGGGTCAGCTCCTTCAACTTTTCGTAGGGCTTCTCGATGCCGTAGCGACGCATCACCGTCTGGATTGGCTCGGCCAGCACTTCCCAGCTGGCGTCCAGGTCCTCGGCCAGACGCTGGGGGTTGGCCTCGAGCTTGCCGATGCCTTTCAGCGAGGCCTGGTAGGCGATCAGGCCGTAGGCCAGACCGACGCCCAGGTTGCGCAGCACGGTGGAGTCGGTCAGGTCACGCTGCCAACGGGAGATCGGCAGCTTCTGGGCCAGGTGGGCGAGGATGGCATTGGCCAGGCCCAGATTACCCTCGGAGTTCTCGAAGTCGATCGGGTTGACCTTGTGCGGCATGGTCGAGGAGCCGATCTCGCCGGCCACGGTGCGCTGCTTGAAGTAACCCAGCGAGATGTAGCCCCAGACGTCACGATCGAAGTCGATCAGGATGGTGTTGAAGCGACACACAGCATCGAACAGCTCGGCGATATAGTCGTGGGGTTCGATCTGGGTGGTATAGGGATTGAAGGTCAGGCCCAGGCCTTCGACGAAGGTGCGAGCGTTGGCTTCCCAGTCGATGTCCGGGTAGGTGGCCAAGTGGGCGTTGTAGTTGCCCACGGCGCCGTTGATCTTGCCCAGTACCTCGGCGCTTTCGATCTGCTTGAGCTGGCGGCGCAGACGGTAGGCCACGTTGGCCATTTCCTTGCCCAGGGTGGTGGGGCTGGCGGTCTGGCCATGGGTGCGCGACAGCATTGGCACGGCAGCGTGCTCTTCGGCCAGACGGGCGATCTCGTCGGCCACCTGGCGCATGGTCGGCAGCAGGCTGTCGAGGCCATCGCGCAGCATCACGCCGTAGGACAGGTTGTTGATGTCCTCGCTGGTGCAGGCGAAGTGCACGAACTCGGTGACGGCATGCAGCTCTGCATTGTCGGCAATGGCTTCCTTGATCCAGTACTCGACCGCCTTGACGTCGTGGTTGGTGGTGCGCTCGATGTCCTTGATGCGCGCCGCGTCGGCTTCGCTGAAGTTCTTGACCAGGCCATCCAGGAAGGCTGTGGCGGTGGCCGACAGCTCCGGCACCTCGGTGATCTGTGGGTGCGCGGCCAGGCGCTCCAGCCAGCGGATCTCGACGATGACGCGGGCGCGGATCAGGCCAAATTCGCTGAAGTGTTCGCGCAGTGATTCGGCCTTGCTGCCGTAGCGACCGTCGACGGGAGAGAGGGCGGTGAGAGCGGAGAGTTGCATGGCGGTTTTCCGGTACGGGTAGGAAAGGAAGATCGAGCGATCAGAGGGTGTCCAGGGCGCGCTTGAGGCTGCCCCGCTGGAAGATCAGCTTCCAGCGACGTCCGCCCTGCTGGTGCCACAGCAGGCCGAAGCGAATGCCGGAGAGCAGGCAGGCGCGGACCCGCTCCGGCATCATCCGGCTTTGCAGCAGCGAAGGGTCGCCCTGGACCACGATTCGGTTCTTGAAGGTGGAAAGCGTCTGCTGGTAGGCCTCACCGAGGCTCGCCACGATGTTCTCGTGGGTCGGGCCGAAGTGTTCGGCCTGGCCCTGGATACGGGTCAGGTGGGTGCCGAGCGCGTCCATCATGTCGGGCTGGGTGCGCAGCTTGTTCATCAGCAGCATCAGGCTGAAGCCGTAGCGCATCACCACCGGGTTGGCCTGGCGTCGGCCGAGCACTGCCTCCAGGGTCTCGAGCCCCAGGCGCAGATTGTTGGGATGCCCGCCATAGATGGATTCGAAGGTTGGCGGGTTGGTTTCCAGGGTGGCGGTGATCTGGGTGTCCCAGGCGCGGCTGTCGACCTGGCCGGTGCGCGCCAGCTCGTCGACCAGATGGGCGGCCTGAAATACGCCGGCCAGGGCGATCGCCTGGCGAGCCGCCGGGGACTCGGGGGCGCGGTGGATAGGTACCGAATCGGTCATGCCGCTCGCTCCTCGGCGTTCCAGGTGGACCGGATGACGCCGCCGCCGAGGCAGACGTCACCGTCGTAGATAACCAGCGATTGGCCCGGTGTCACGGCCCGCTGTGGGTCGTCGAAGTGTACCGCGACGCCGCCATCGGCCCGGGTCGTCAGCGTGCATGGCACGTCGTCCTGACGATAGCGGGTCTTGGCGCTGAAGCGCCCCTCGGCGCAAGGCGGCTCACCGGCGACCCAATCCATCGCCTCGGTGGCCAGACTGTCGGTGTACAACAGGGGGTGATGCTTGCCTTGAACCGCGATCAGCACGTTGCGCTCGAGGTCCTTGCCGGCCACGTACCAGGGGTCTTCCGAATAGTTGGCGAGACCGCCGATGCCGAGGCCCTGGCGCTGGCCCAGGGTGTAGTACATCAGGCCCATGTGATCGCCGATGACGTCGCCGTCCGGTGTCTCGATGGTCCCCGGCTGGGCCGGCAGGTACTGCTTGAGAAAGTCGCTGAAGCGGCGCTCGCCGATGAAGCAGATACCGGTGGAGTCCTTCTTCTTTGCGGTAACCAGATCGTGCTGTTCGGCGATGGCGCGAACCTCGGGCTTTTCGATCTCGCCCACCGGAAACAGGGTGCGCGCGATGGCGGCTTCCGGCACGGCGTGCAGGAAGTAGCTCTGGTCCTTGTTGCCGTCGAGTCCCTTGAGCAGTCGCGGGCGGCCGTCGCGCTCGCCGCGGCGAACATAGTGACCGGTGGCGATCATCTCGGCGCCGAGCATCTCGGCGTAGTCGAGGAACACCTTGAACTTGATTTCGCGATTGCAAAGGATATCGGGATTCGGTGTGCGTCCGGCCTTGTACTCGGCGAGGAAGTGCTCGAACACGTTGTCCCAGTACTCGGCGGCAAAGTTGGCCGTGTGCAGGGGAATGCCGAGCTTCTTGCACACCGCTTCGGCGTCCGCCAGGTCTTCCATGGCGGTGCAGTATTCGGTGCCGTCGTCCTCATCCCAGTTCTTCATGAACAGCCCTTCCACCTGATAGCCCTGTTGGATCAGGCGGAGGGCGGAAACGGAGGAATCGACGCCGCCGGACATGCCGACGATGACTTTGCCGGTGGACGCTGACATAACGACTCTCGGAGTGGTGGGGCAAATGGGCGGTGATTATACACGAATTGCACCCGTCAACCGAAGCCTCAGCGTTCGTGCAGCACCTCCATCGGGAAGGTCTTGCCGGCCATGGCGTCGCGGATGCGCTTGATCACCAGTGGGCTGCGCAGGCGGCCCTCGCGCTCCAGCGCCTCGACGTCCTCCAGGGTCAGCCAATGGATGGCCATGATATCCCGGTCCAGTTCGGTGCCCAGGTGGGCCAGCGCCATGCCGAAGAAGGCGTGGCTGTGGAAGGTCTTGCCGTCCGGGGCCTCGTACACGTACATGCCCAGGTAGTCGGTGATGCCGACCCGCCAGGCGGTCTCTTCGGCGACCTCGCGCAGGGCGCCGTCGCGGATGCGCTCACCGGGTTCCAGGTGGCCGGCGGGCTGGTTGAACAGGGTATGGGGGCCGCCACGGTCTTCTTCCACCAGCAGGAAACGACCGGCTCGTTCGACCACCGTGGCCACGGTCACGTAGGGGGTCCAGCGCATTATCGGCGTCTCCTTGTTGTAGGGGCTGAGCCCCGGGGGCGCTTTGGCGCGTGCAGCGTCTGGCGCTGCCATTGTCCCGGGGCCAGGCCGTCGAGCCGCCAGGGGCCGATGGCGACGCGTACCAGCCTCAGCGTCGGGTGGCCCACATGGGCGGTCATCCTGCGCACCTGGCGATTGCGCCCCTCGCTGATGGTCAGCTCCAGCCAGCAGGTAACGGGATGGCGCTTCGGGTCCAGCGGCGGCGTGCGCTCGGGCAGCCCGCTGGTCGTCAGTCGCCGGACCTTGGCCGGCCGGGTGGGTCCATCCTTGAGAGTGACCCCTTCGGCGAGCGCCTTCAAGGCCCGATCGTCCGGCTGTCCCTCGACGAGCACTCGATACGTCTTCGGCTGCTTGTGGCGCGGGTGGCTGATACGATGAATCAACTCGCCATCGTCACTGAGCAACAACAGGCCTTCGGAATCGTAGTCGAGGCGGCCGGCCGGATAGATGTCCGGCACGTCGATCAGCGAGGCCAGGGTATTGCGTCCCTGGTCATCGGTGAACTGGGACAGCACCCGATAGGGCTTGTGCAGCAGATAAAGTTGACTCATGGGCGGGCTCGATGATCTGGCTCGGAAGGCGTGGCGGCGGGCCGTTTAGGCCTTTTCCAAAGATTGTCGACAAAGCCTACTCCGGGCGCGGGGGGTAATGCTATACTCCGCGCTCCACTGAATAGACCTGACAGGGGAGTTCTCAATGGGTTTCCAGAAAATTGTCGTCCCTGAGGGCGGCGAAAAGATCACCGCCAACGCCGACAACAGCCTGAACGTACCGAATAATCCGATCATTCCCTTCATCGAGGGTGACGGTATCGGTGTCGACGTGACCCCGGCGATGAAAATCGCCATCGACGCCGCTGTGCAGAAGGCTTACAACGGCGAGCGCAAGATCCACTGGATGGAAGTCTACGCCGGCGAGAAGGCCACCCACGTCTATGACGCGGACACCTGGCTGCCGGAAGAGACCCTGGAAGCGGTCAAGGACTACATCGTTTCCATCAAGGGCCCGCTGACCACGCCGGTCGGTGGCGGCATCCGTTCACTGAACGTGGCGCTGCGCCAGAAGCTGGACCTGTACGTCTGTCAGCGCCCGGTGCGCTGGTTCGAAGGCGTGCCGAGCCCGGTCAAGAAGCCTGCCGACGTCGACATGGTCATCTTCCGCGAGAACTCCGAAGATATCTACGCCGGCATCGAATGGAAGGCCGGTACCGCGGAAGCCGACAAGGTCATCAAGTTCCTGCGTGAAGAGATGGGTGTCACCAACATCCGCTTCCCCGAGAACTGTGGCATCGGCGTCAAGCCGGTCTCCATCGAAGGCACCAAGCGTCTGGTCCGTCAGGCCCTGCAGTACACCATCGACAACGACCGCGAGTCGCTGACCCTGGTGCACAAGGGCAACATCATGAAGTTCACCGAAGGCTCCTTCAAGGATTGGGGCTACGAGCTGGCCAAGGAAGAGTTCGGCGCCGAACTCCTCGATGGCGGCCCCTGGATGACCTTCAAGAACCCGAAGACCGGCAAGGACATCGTGGTCAAGGACGTCATCGCCGACGCCATGCTGCAGCAGATCCTGCTGCGTCCGGCCGAATACGACGTCATTGCCACCCTGAACCTGAACGGTGACTACCTGTCCGACGCCCTGGCGGCGGAAGTGGGCGGCATCGGCATCGCGCCGGGCGCCAACATCTCCGACACCACCGCCATGTTCGAGGCGACCCACGGCACCGCGCCGAAGTACGCCGGCCAGGACAAGGTCAACCCGGGCTCGCTGATCCTCTCCGCCGAGATGATGCTGCGCCACATGGGTTGGGTCGAGGCCGCCGATCTGGTGCTCAAGGGCGTGGAGAAGGCCATCAGCAAGGGCGAGGTCACCTACGACTTCCATCGCCTGATGGAAAACGCCACGCTGTTCAAGTGCTCCGAGTTCGGTCAGGCCGTCGCCGACAACATGTAAGCGACGTACCGATCGTCCGATGACAGCGTCTGGTGCCGGTGATCGCTATCGCCCGTACCGGCTGTATATCGCGGCGCTCTGAAAAGGCCCTCGCCCGCTCGGGCGGGGGCTTTTTGCTTTGTACGTTTTTTGCGTGAAAGCGTCCGTCGGATTTCCGATAATGGGAGACGGAACGGAACCCTGCCGCGCCGCCGACGTCCAATGCTCGACGCGGGTGGGCGCAGGCACCCGATTGACAGTGTGAGGCCTATGTTCAACGCAAGAGAGGAGGATCCTGTCTGGATCCGCGCCCCCTTCGCCGGGATGACCCGTCCGCCCAGTGAGCCGGGCGAGCAGGATGACGGTGACCTGGCGACCCAGGAGGCTGACCCCGAGGTGGCCAGGCCACCCATGTATAAGGTTGTCTTGCATAACGACGACTTCACCCCCATGGAGTTTGTGGTGGAGGTGCTGCAGACCTTCTTCCACCTGGACAGCGAGACCGCCGTGCAGATCATGCTGACGGTCCACAGCCACGGAAAGGCAACCTGCGGTGTCTTTACCCATGACATCGCCGAGACCAAGAGCCATCAGGTCAACGAGTATGCGAGAGAGTGCCAGCATCCGCTGTTGAGCGATATCGAGGCAGCGGACTGAGACGGGTCGATATCGGATCGCCCTGACAGTGCTGCCGCTGGCGGCGACGAGTGGTCACAGATCCGCACAAGCCGGCCTCGCGTTAACGAGAGACGGCTGCTGCGTTGACGAAGAACTTGCAACGGCGCCATTTGTACCCGATGTTGATGGTGCCGGACCACAAAAGATCCGATGCAAGCCCTATGCGGCGAGAAGGGGACTGCCATGCTGAGCAAAGAACTTGAACTGACCCTGAACACGGCCTTCACCGTGGCGCGTTCCAAGCGCCATGAGTTCATGACCGTGGAGCACTTGTTGCTGGCGCTTCTGGATAATGCTTCAGCATCAGATGTGCTGCGTGCCTGTGGGGCCAATCTCGACAAGCTGCGGTCCGACCTGCAGGATTTCATCAATTCCACCACCCCGCTGATTCCGGAAGACCAGACCGAGCGCGAGACCCAGCCGACGCTGGGCTTCCAGCGAGTGCTTCAGCGGGCCGTGTTCCACGTGCAGTCTTCTGGCAAGAGCGAAGTGACCGGTGCCAACGTACTGGTAGCGATCTTCTCCGAGCAGGAGAGCCAGGCGGTCTACTTCCTCAAGCAGCAGAACGTGGCACGGGTCGATGCGGTCAACTACATCGCCCACGGTATCTCCAAGGTCACCGGCCACGGCCAGAGCCCGTCTTCGGCGGCTCCCGAGGCCGAGGACGCCGAGGAAGCCGGCAGCGAGGCCGGCGGCAATCCGTTGACCGGTTTTGCCACCAACCTCAACGAGCAGGCCCGCATGGGCAAGATCGACCCCCTGATCGGGCGTGATCATGAGCTCGAGCGGGTGGTGCAGATTCTGGCACGGCGGCGCAAGAACAACCCCTTGCTGGTCGGTGAGGCCGGCGTCGGCAAGACCGCCATCGCCGAGGGCCTGGCCAAGCGCATCGTCGAGGAAGACGTGCCCGATGTGATCGGCGACGCCGTGGTGTACTCGCTGGACATGGGCGCGCTGCTGGCGGGTACCAAGTATCGTGGTGACTTCGAGAAGCGCTTGAAGAGCCTGCTGGCGGAACTGCGCAAGCTGCCCAACGCCATCCTGTTCATCGATGAGATCCATACGGTGATCGGCGCCGGTGCGGCGTCCGGTGGAGTGATGGACGCATCGAACCTGCTCAAGCCGCTGCTGTCCTCCGGCGAGTTGCGCTGTATCGGCTCCACCACCTTCCAGGAATTCCGCGGTATCTTCGAGAAGGATCGTGCCCTGGCCCGTCGTTTCCAGAAGGTCGATGTGATGGCACCCTCGGTCGAGGACTCCATCAAGATCCTCAAGGGGCTGCGTTCACGCTTCGAGGAGCACCACCAGCTCAAGTACACCGACGCCGCGCTGGACAGCGCCGCGCGGCTGGCGGATCGCTACATCAACGATCGCTTCCTGCCGGACAAGGCCATCGATGTCATCGATGAGGCCGGTGCGCACCAGCGCCTGCTGCCGCCTGAGATGCGCGTGGACACCATCGACGTCGATCAAGTCGAGGCGGTGGTCGCTTCCATCGCGCGGATTCCGCCGAAGAGCGTATCCAGCTCCGATCGCAAGCTGCTCGAGAATCTGGATCGCGATCTCAAGATGCTGGTGTTCGGTCAGGATGAGGCCATCGACAGCCTGGCGGCGGCGATCAAGCTGTCCCGGGCCGGACTCAAGTCGCCGGACAAGCCGGTCGGCAGCTTCCTGTTCGCCGGCCCCACCGGCGTCGGCAAGACCGAGGTGGCGCGTCAGCTGGCCCATATCATGGGCGTCGAACTGCTGCGCTTCGACATGTCCGAGTACATGGAACGGCACACGGTATCGCGGCTGATCGGCGCACCTCCTGGCTATGTCGGCTATGACCAGGGTGGTCTGCTGACCGAGGCCGTCACCAAGCAGCCCCATTGTGTGCTGCTGCTCGACGAGATCGAGAAGGCGCACCCCGAGGTCTTCAACCTGCTGCTGCAGGTCATGGACCACGGTCGTCTGACCGACAACAACGGGCGCGAGGCGGATTTCCGTCACGTCATTCTGATCATGACCTCCAACGCCGGGGTCGAGATCGCGACGCGTCGCTCGATCGGTTTCCAGACCCAGGACCACTCCACCGATGCCATGGAGGCGATTCGCAAGACCTTTACGCCGGAGTTCCGCAACCGTCTGGATGGCATCATCCAGTTCGCGTCGCTGGCCAAGCCTGTCGTACGCAATGTGGTCGACAAGTTCCTGGTGGAACTGCAGGCCCAGCTCGACGAGAAGCGGGTGCAGCTCGAGGTGGACGACGAGGCGCGCGACTGGCTGGCGACCATGGGTTACGACCCGGACATGGGCGCCCGCCCCATGGCGCGACTGATCCAGGAAAAGCTGAAGAAGCCCCTGGCCGAGATGATCCTGTTCGGCGATCTGGCCGAGCACGGTGGTCTGGTGCACGTCAGTCTGGAGGATGGAGAGCTTCACCTGTCCACCGACGTGGAGATGGCCGACGCGCCTTGAGTGTCGAGGCAGGCTTTGTGGGGTGTGGCCAAGCCTGAAGCCTGCCTGTTGGGCCTGCTTGCTGGGCCTGCCTGTTGAGACTATCAGCAAGTCGGTTGCTTCGACTGGTCAGGATGTGAAACTACGCGACGCCCCGTCACCGACGGGGCGTCGTCGTTTGTATGCAGCAGGGTCTGGACGGCAATAGCCGTGCGAGTTCCCGGCAGCGAGTCGTTGCCCGGCTTTTGGGACGAGGCGGTGCCGCCCTGCTGCGTCAGGCAAAGCAGGGCTGGTGCTGCACCAGAGTCTTGCTGTCTTGCGAAAGGGGGCTGCGCTTGCCGGTGGGGTGGGGCGCGCCGCTAAGGCGCGTTACCGGCAAGTAGCGTCGGCGCTGAAGCGCTGACGCCGGCCGTTCTCAACGGGAACGGTAGACGATGCGACCCTTGGACAGGTCGTAGGGAGTCAGCTCGACCTTGACCTTGTCACCGGTCAGGATGCGGATGTAGTTCTTGCGCATCTTGCCCGAGATGTGGGCGGTCACCACGTGGCCGTTTTCCAGTTCGACCCGGAACATGGTGTTGGGAAGGGTGTCGACGACCACGCCTTCCATTTCGATATGGTCTTCGCGTGCCATATAGGCGAATCCTCGCTGGTGAAATCGAAAAGATGCCTGACCTTGAGGCGTCACTGCCGTTACTGTGGTCAGGATAGCGCGATATTCTGCCGGATGCAGAAGCAGATGGCAAAGGCAGATGGCTGATCGGCCCTCAAAGTGCGCGATATTCTGCCGCTTTCCAGTATCCCCGGAAGCAGATGGCAAAGGCAGTTCGCCATGAGTACTTGAATCTCGAGATATTCTGCCGCTTTGCAGTATCCCCGGAAGCAGATGGCAAAGGCAGTTCGCCATGAGCACTTGAATCTCGAGATATTCTGCCGCTTTCCAGTATCCCCGGAAGCAGATGGCAAAGGCAGATGGCTGATCGGCCCTCAAAGCCCACGATACTCTGCCGCTCTCTAGAGAGCAGAGAACGTGCTTGAGCTATCGGGTTGGGCGATTACTCGCTGTCGATCGGTACCAGGCGTCGCCAGAGCCGGCCATCCAGGCGCTCGAGGGGCGAGAAGCTGCTCTTGTAGCTCATCTTGCGGCACTCCTCGATCCAGTAGCCCAGGTAGACATGGGGAAGTCCCTTCAGGGATGCCATCTGGATCAGCGCCAGCACCGCCTGGGTGCCAAGAGAACGGCGCTCGAGGCTGTGGTCCGGGTCGAAGAAGGTGTAGATGGCGGACAAGCCATGGCGCAGCTCGTCGAAGGCCGATACCGCTACCAGCTTTCCGTCCAGGCGCATCTCCAGCAGTCTCGCGTAGGGCTGATCGAGGCTCAGGAAGGTACGGTACTGCTCGTGACTCGGTGGGAACATGTCACCGTCATGGTGGCGCGTGCAGATATAGCGAGCGTAGAGGTCGTAGTGGCGGGAGTCGAACTGAGCCGGTACCACCTCGATGGTCAGGTCGGCATTGCGCCGCATCAGGCGTCGCTGGGTGCGATTGGGGCTAAAGTCCGCTACCGGGATTCGCACGGAGATGCAGGCGTGGCAGCCTTCACAGTGAGGGCGGTAAAGATGCAGACCGCTGCGACGGAAGCCAAGTAGCGTAAGCGCGTCATATACGCCCTGTCCCGGGGATTCCTTGGGATCCAGGAACAGGGTGGTCGCTTCCTTGCCCGGCAGATAGCTGCAGGCGTGCGGCACAGTAAGAAAGAACCGCAGGTCGCGTACGGGTTGACGCGGTGTATTGCTGCTCAAGGCTGCCGTCTCCCTGTCGGATGGCATCGAGTGATGGATCAGGCGTTGGTATGGGTCGTGTCAATGGTGGTCGTCATACATGGCCTTCTGATACCAGGTCATTCACCGATGCCGGTGAATGACCATGCCGGCGTCGTCAGGCTGTCTCTGTCCAGATCATCCAGCCACCTCTCAAGATAGCCGATGAAGGCTGATCGAGCGATACCTCGAGCGCCGAGGCTGGCCAGGTGGGGCGTGTGCATCTGGCAGTCGATCAGACGCCCGCCGCCGGCCGCCATGGTGCGGGCCAGATGCACCAGGGCGATCTTGGAGGCGTCGGCCTCGCGGCTGAACATCGATTCGCCGAAAAACACCGGTCCCAGGGCGACACCATAGAGCCCGCCGACCAGCCGGTCGTCACGCCAGATTTCCACCGAGTGAGCGACCCCCTCCCGGTGCAGGTCGCAGTAGGCGTCACGCATTTCATCGGTGATCCAGGTGCCTGACGCATGACCATCGTTGCGCGGTGCAGCACAGGCATCGATGACGGCGTCGAACGCCTGGTCGGCGGTGGCGCGAAAGCCCCCGTTTCGCAGTCGTTTGGCGAGGCTTCGACGCACGCGTAGCTCTTCGGGGTGCAACACCATGCGCGGATCGGGGCTCCACCAGAGAATCGGCTGGTCGTCGCTGTACCAGGGGAAGATTCCGCGGCGGTAGGCCTCTATCAGCCATTCGGGAGGTAGCCCGCCGCCAGCGGCCAGCAGGCCGTCCGGGTCGTCGAGGGCAATATCGACCGAAGGAAAGGTCACAGGATGTTCGTTGAGCCAGGGCAGCATGGGGCTCCCTTTGCAATACCGGGTGGAAGATGGGGCAGTGTGCCCCCAGCCCGCGCTTCGCTCAAGGTATGCTGGGCCTATTCGCTCACCGGCTGGCTCGGTATCATGACCTCCAGTCAGAAGGATGGAAGACGCCGTTATGGCGCAAGGGGAAGGCCGTTTGAGTGCCAACAAGAAGTCCATGTCGTCGCGCGCGACGGCGGCAGCCGCCAAGGAGACCGCCCGCAAGGTCGGGTTGCGTCTGCATGGCTCTGCCAGGGAAGGTGTGATCATCGTACTGCTGGCTGCCTGCGTATTCCTGCTGCTGGCACTGTTCAGCTTCGAGCCGGCGGACCCCGGCTGGTCGAGCAGTGGCCCCGAGACCGCGGTGGCCAACTGGATGGGCCCCATCGGGGCCTGGCTCGCCGACGTGCTGTATTCGTTGTTTGGCATCAGCGCCCTGTGGTGGCCAGGCATGCTGGCGTTTGCCGCCTGGTATCTGATCCGTTCCCGTCGAGTGGAGTTCGAGTGGGATGCGACCGCCCTGGCCGTGCGCTGCGGCGGGCTGATTCTGCTGCTGCTGGGGTGCACCACCCTGGGGGCGCTCTACTTCCATCAGCCCGACAGCGTGCTGCCATACTCCACCGGTGGCATCCTCGGAGTCGGGCTGGTCGGCGCCCTGCGGCCACTGGTGGGCGTCGGCGGAACAGGTCTGCTCGCCGTTGTCGCTATCCTGGGCGGAATGCCGCTGTTTACCGGGCTGTCCTGGCTCAATGTCATGGACGAGGCGGGCCACCGTTGTCTGTTGCTGGGACGCTGGCTCAAGTCCCGCTTCGCGTCGTCTAAAGACGAGGACGACGCAGGGCAGAGCGCCGACCAGCACAGTGAACCTGAGCCCAGGGCCAAGGCGTCATCGCCGATCGACAGCGAAGATGGCGAGGAAGGCGATACGACGCCCCGGCCCTCCTGGTGGCAGCGCCTGCGCGGCAAGGGGACTCCGACCGACCTGGATGAGGCCGCGGGGTCGTCCATGGGCGACGACGGCAACACCGATATTCCCTGGGACGTGGCGGAATCCACGCCGTCGGCCAAGCAGCCTGGCGCTGCCTATACCGAACGCTTTGCCGAGGCCGCGCCTCGCCGCCGCCATGAAGGTAGCGTTCAGGACGGCACCACAACGCCGCGGGACACCCGTCCCACCGAACCTGAGGGCGGGCGGCGAGAGCCGACCCTGGCCCCGGAGCCCACGGCTTCCAGAGAGCGGCGAGAGCCGACCCTAGGCGGCAGTTTTGCGGCAGAGGCACCTTTGGCGGCAAGGGCAGAAGAGCCGATGTCGCTGCGTGCAGAGAGGGATGCGCCGGTGCCTTCGCCTGAACGTACAAGCGAGCCGAGCTCTTTAGAGGCCCCCGAAGCCGGGCCTACTGCTCAGGCACGCTCTCCACAGGCGCGCTCTTCACAGGCGCCCGGGGCCGCGCCAGCCGCGCAGGGTTCTCAACAGGCGCCCGAAACCGCGCCTGGCTCTCCACGGGCGCGCTCTCCACAGGCGCGCTCTTCACAGGCGCCCGAAGCCGCGCCAGCCGCGCCTAGCTCTTCTCAGGCGCCCGAAGCCGCGCCAGCCGCGCAGGGCTCTCAACAGGCGCGCTCTCCACAGGCGCCCGGGGCCGCACCCGCCGCGCCTGGCTCGTCTCAGGAGTCCGAATCTGCGCCTTCCGCGCCGGCGACTGGCGCTCCACAGGAGCCGCGTCGGGAAGAGCCCGCTCGCGGGGAGGAGCCGTCGAGCCACCAGACGCAGCCTCGTCGAGAGGAGCGTCGTGCCGAGGAAATCCCCGAGCCGGTGCTGCCTGATGATGGTGGCGCCCTGGCTGGCGGCGCCATCGCTGCAGGGGCGGGTGCCGGTCTGTTGGCGGCCACCCATGAGGCGCCGCGTAGTGTCTCGAGCCAGGCTCCCAGTTCTTCTCCCCGTCCGTCTTCTGCTGAGGACGCTGGTCAGGATGCTGGTCAGCGCGTGCAGCAGGAAGCGGAGCGCAGCGACGCCGGCACGCCGGCCGAGCCTCCCCGGGCTGAGCCAGGTCACGACGCCGCGGGCGCGAATGTTGCCGGAGGCCACGACAGCGTGGGCGAAGGACGTGTGGCTACCGCAGAGCAAGCCCGTGAGGCCGCCGACAACGACGGCCCGACGCTGTGGACGGTAGAGCACCTGCAAAGCCAGCGTCCCGGTTTCGATGACCTGCCGGAACCTGACGGCGAGCTGCCAAGCCTCAGGCTATTGACCCCGCCGGAGCCGCATCAGCCCAACTACACCGAGCAGCAACTGGCCGACATGGCGGAGTTGCTCGAGATGCGCCTGCGCGAATACGGCGTCAAGGCCGAGGTCGTCGATACCTGGCCGGGCCCGGTCATCACCCGCTTCGAGATCAAGCCGGCAGCGGGGGTGAAGGTGTCCAAGATCAGCAACCTGGCCAAGGACCTGGCGCGTTCGCTGATGGTCAAGAGCGTACGGGTGGTGGAGGTGATACCCGGCCGTCCCACCGTGGGTATCGAGATCCCCAACCCCAATCGCGCGATGATCCGCCTGCGTGAGGTGATCGACTCGGACCGTTACCAGCACGAGGCCTCCGGTCTCACCATGGCGCTGGGTCAGGACATCGGCGGCGCCGCGGTGGTGGCCAACCTGGGCAAGATGCCCCACGTGCTGGTCGCCGGTACCACCGGCTCGGGCAAGTCGGTCGGGGTTAACGCCATGCTGATCTCGATGCTGCTCAAGGCGACCCCCGACGAGCTTCGGCTGATCATGGTCGACCCCAAGATGCTGGAGCTGTCGGTCTATGACGGTATCCCGCACCTGCTGGCGCCGGTGGTCACCGACATGAAGGAGGCCGCCAACGCCCTGCGCTGGTGCGTGGCCGAAATGGAGCGTCGCTACAAGCTGATGGCCGCCATGGGAGTGCGCAACATCGCCGGCTTCAACAGCAAGCTCGATGAGGCCGAGCGGGCCGGTGCCCAGGTTGCCGATCCGTTATGGGAGCCCCAGCCCTGGGAGATGCACCAGACCCCGCCGGTGCTGGAAAAGCTGCCCTACATCGTGGTGGTGATCGACGAATTTGCCGACATGTTCATGATCGTCGGCAAGAAGGTCGAGGAGCTGATCGCCCGACTGGCGCAGAAGGCCCGCGCCGCCGGTATCCATCTGGTGTTGGCGACCCAGCGTCCCTCGGTGGACGTGGTCACCGGCCTGATCAAGGCCAACATCCCCACCCGCATGGCCTTCCAGGTGTCGTCGCGGGTCGACTCCCGCACCATCCTCGATCAGGGCGGCGCCGAGAACCTGCTGGGCCATGGTGACATGCTCTACTTGCCGGCGGGCTCCGGTCAGCCGACCCGCGTGCACGGCGCCTTCGTCGATGACGATGAGGTGCACCGGGTGGTGGAAGACTGGAAGCGGCGCGGCGAGCCCGAGTACATCGACGAGATCCTCTCCGGTGGTGTCTCCGCCGATGCCCTGACCGGGCTCGAGGCCGAAGGCACCGGCGATGACAGCGACGCCGAGCAGGACGCCCTCTATGACGAGGCCGTGGCCTTTGTCACCGAGACGCGCCGGGCCTCGATCTCGGCGGTCCAGCGGCGCTTCAAGATCGGCTACAACCGTGCCGCACGCCTGGTCGAGGCCATGGAGATGGCCGGGGTGGTATCGTCCATGGGCAGCAACGGCGGGCGAGAGGTGCTGGCACCGCCGCCCACCGCAGGCTAACCCGATCGGCGCGACACTGTCTCCATTTGGGGACAGTGTCGCGTCAGGATGTAATCACCATGCAAGAGGGTGTCACGACCGGGTTCAGCGGCAACTTGCCAGGCATACTGGACTCAAACGGACATCCTCCCGGCGCCGGAGCCGCTCCGGCGCGACAAGGATTTCGACGATTTCGACGGAGAGACGCTATGCCCGCACGCCTTACCTTGAGTTCCGGTCTTGCCACGCTGGCCCTGGCGCTGGCGATCCCCGCCACCGCCCTGGCCGACGGCGCTGAGCGCCTGACCCGCATGCTGGAGCCGTTGAACACCTATTCCGCCGACTTCGAGCAGCAGATCCTCGACGGCAGTGGCCAGCGCCTGCAGCAGACCGAAGGGCACATGTGGCTGTCGCGCCCCGGCAAGTTCCGCTGGGAGGTCAAGGCGCCTTACGAGCAGATCGTGGTGTCGGACGGCGACGAGGTCACCCTCTATGACCCCGATCTCGAGCAGGCCACCATTCAGCCGCTGGATGAGCGCATCACCCACACCCCGGCTCTGCTGTTGTCCGGCAGCGCCAACGAGCTCACCGACAGCTACGAGGTCAAGAGCTCTCAGCAAGGCACCGCCGAGACCTTCACCCTGGAGCCCAAGGCCTCGGACACCCTGTTCGAAAGCCTGCGCCTGACCTTCTACAGCGAGCAGCTTGCGGCGCTGGAGATGACCGACAGCACCGGTCAGCGTACCGCCATCGCCTTCGATAATGCCGAGCAGAACGGCAACATCGATGACCAGCGCTATCGCTTCGAGGTGCCTGAGGGTACCGACGTGATCCGCCAGACCCGCTGATCACACCGGCCGCCGCCGATCACGTTCGGCGGCGGCCTCCCTTCCGCACCTTTCCACGGCCTGCCATTTTCTGCCCGTTCCCTCCTTACCGTGCGCTATCGAGCACGCCGCTTGTCCCCGATCAACCCTGAAGTCTACTGCGACCTTGGCCCAATAGTGTGAGCCGACTAGGGAAACTACTATCCTGGGTATCGTTTTCACGAGGTGCCCCATGTATCCCTACGCCGCTCCCCTGCGAGACCTGTCCTTCGTGCTGTCGGAAATGCTCGAGCACGAGTCCTTGAACCTGGCCCCCTTTGCCGAGGTTGGCCCCGAGCTGGTCGACGCTGTGCTCGAGGAGGCCGCCAAGCTCGCCTCTGATGTCTGGGCGCCGCTCAATGCCAGCGGTGATCGCCAGGGCTGCAGCCGGCTGGAAGACGGCAGCGTGACACTGCCCGACGGCTTCGCCGAGGCCTACCAGGCCTACGCCGAGGGCGGCTGGAACGGGATCGGTGTGTCCGAGGAGCGTGGCGGCCAGGGGCTGCCCGAGGTGGTGGCCAGCAGCGTGCAGGAGATGCTGCACGGCGCCAACATGGCTCTGGGCCTGTGTCCGATGCTGACCGCGGGTGCCATCGAGGCGCTGGCTCACCATGGCAGCGACGAACTCCAGCAGCGTTACCTGGCGCGTCTGGTGGAGGGCAGCTGGACCGGCACCATGAACCTGACCGAGCCTCAGGCCGGCTCGGACCTGTCCCGCGTGCGCACCCGCGCGGTGCCGGAAGGCGATCACTACCGGCTGTTCGGCCAGAAGATCTTCATCACCTGGGGCGAACACGAGGCCGCCGAGAACATCATCCACCTGGTGCTGGCGCGCACCCCCGACGCCCCCGAGGGCAACAAGGGCATCTCGCTGTTTCTGGTGCCCAAGTTCCTGGTCAATGAGGACGGCTCGCTTGGCGAGCGCAACGACGTGGTGTGCGCCTCCATCGAACACAAGATGGGCATCCACGGCAGCCCCACCTGCACCCTCAGCTTCGGCGAGAAGGACGGCGCCGTCGGCTATCTGGTGGGGGAGGCCGGGCGCGGCCTCAACCACATGTTCACGATGATGAACGAGGCTCGCCACAAGGTCGGTATCCAGGGTATCGGTGTCGCCGAGCGTGCCTGCCAGCACGCCCTGGCCTACGCCAACGATCGCTCCCAGGGACGCACACCACCGTCCCGCGGAGGCGAGCCCTGCACCATCGGCGAGCACCTGGACGTGCGCCGCATGCTGCTGTCGATGCGGGCGCGCACCGACGCCCTGAGGGCGCTGGCGCTGCTGTGCGCTCAGCAACTCGACGTGGCTCGTCACCATGAGGACGAACCGCGCCGTCGCGAGGCCCAGGCGCGGGCAGAGGTGCTGATCCCGGTGGTCAAGGGCTTCTCCACCGACCAGGCGGTGGACATCGCCTCGTTGGGGGTTCAGGTCCACGGCGGCATGGGCTTCATCGAGGAGACCGGCGCCGCGCAACTGTTGCGGGACGTGCGTATCGCACCGATCTACGAGGGCACCAACGGCATCCAGGCGCTCGATCTGGCGGGGCGCAAGCTCCAGCGCGATGGCGGCGCGGCCTTGTCGCTGCTGATCGACGAAGTGCAGGCCACCGCCGAAGCGCTGTCAGCCCATTCTTCTCTTGCTCCGCTGGGGGCAGAGCTTGCCGCCGGTGCCGAGGATCTGCGTGCCTGTGCGGCCCTAGTGCTGGAGGCGGGGGCGGACGCCGAACGCGGCGCCGACGCCATCCAGGCCTACGCCACGCCGCTTCTGTCGCTGACCGGCCACGTACTGTGCGCCTGGCAGATGGGGCGCGCGGCGATCATCGCCCGGGCCGCGCTGGACGCCGGCAGCGACGACGACTTCTACCGGCGCAAGCTGGCCTGTGCCGACTTCGCCGTGCGCCAGTGGCTCCCCGAGGGGCGCGCCCAGCGTCGCGTCATCGAGGCTGGCTTCGACGAACTGCTTGGCGTATCGCTTGGCTGAACCGATTGGCCGTCGGTGTCCACCGGCGGCTATCTTCTGTTCAGGATCGGCCATCGTCATTTCCCTCGTAGCGAGGCGCAGGCCGCCAGTGGCTACGCATGCGACCTTCAATCAGGAGTGTCTAATGAGCAACATCTACGACCAGGGCATGCCGCGCAACGCGGCCAACCACGTGGCGATCTCGCCGTTGACCTTCATCGAACGCGCGGCCAGCGTCTATCCGGACCTGCCGGCGGTGGTCCACGGCCAGACGCGCCGCGACTGGGCCACCACCTGGCAGCGCTGCCGGCGACTGGCCTCGGCGCTGGAGCGTCGTGGGCTCGGCAAGGGGGATACGGTGTCGGTGATGCTGCCCAATGTGCCGGCGATGTTCGAGGCTCACTTTGGCGTGCCCCTGGCCGGTTGCGTGCTCAACACTCTGAATATCCGTCTCGATGCCTCGGCGATTGCCTACATGCTGGAACACGCCGAGACCCGGGCGATCCTGGTGGACCCGGAGTTTGTCGAGGTGGTACGTGAGGCGATCAAGGGCCTCGATAAACCGCCTCTGATCATCGACGTGCTGGATCCCGAGTTCGAGGGCCAGGCCGAGCGCCTGGGCGAGATCGAGTACGAGGACCTGCTGGCCGAAGGTGACGCCGACTACCCCTATCGCCTGCCCGAAGACGAGTGGGACGCCATCTCGCTGAACTACACCTCCGGTACCACCGGTAAGCCCAAGGGCGTGGTCTATCACCATCGCGGCGCCTACCTCAACGCAGTGAGCAACATCCTCGAGTGGGCGATGCCACATCACCCGGTGTACCTGTGGACGCTGCCGATGTTCCACTGCAACGGCTGGTGTTTCCCCTGGACCATCGCCGCCAACGCCGGAGTCAACGTCTGCCTGCGCAAGGTCGACCCGAAGAAGATCATGGAACTGATCGCCGACGAGAAGGTGACCCACTTCAGCGGTGCGCCGATCGTGCTCAACGGACTGGTCAATCTGGACGAGTCCCAGCGTCGCGCCATCGACCACCCGGTCAAGGCCACCACCGCAGGAGCAGCGCCGCCTGCTGCGGTGATCGCCGGGGTGGAGTCACTCGGTATCGATGTGACCCACGTCTATGGTCTGACCGAGGTCTATGGTCCGGTGACGGTGTGCGCCTGGCGCGAGGCCTGGGACGAGCTGCCGCTGGAGGAGCGTGCCCGCATCAAGGCCCGTCAGGGCGTGCGTGGGCACATGCTGGAGGCGCTTTGCGTGGCCGACCCGGTGACCCTGGAGCCATTGCCCAAGGACGGCGAGAGCATCGGCGAGATCATGATGCGTGGCAACAACGTGATGAAGGGCTACCTGAAGAACGAGGCCGCCACCCGGGAAGCGCTGGATGGTGGCTGGTACCACACCGGCGACCTGGCAGTGTGGCACGCCGATGGCTACATCGAGATCAAGGATCGCTCCAAGGACATCATCATCTCCGGCGGCGAGAACATCTCCACCATCGAACTCGAGGATGCGCTCTACGCCCACCCGGCGGTGGAAGAGGCCGCGGTGGTGGCCCAGCCTGACGAGAAGTGGGGCGAAAGCCCCTGCGCCTTCGTCAAGCTCAAGGCCACCAGCGGTGAGGTGACCGAAGAGGACATCATCGAGCACTGTCGGGGCAAGCTTGCGCGCTTCAAGGTGCCCAAGCGCGTCGTCTTCACCGAACTGCCGAAGACCTCTACCGGCAAGATCCAGAAGTTCGTGCTGCGTCAGCAGGCAAAGGAGAGCTGATCGCCGCCTGCCATCCGCTGATGGCAGGGTAAGCCCGCCCGAGACAGAGCGGGGAGCAGATCATCAGACGCCGCCTTCGGGGTGACCGGGGGCGGCGTGGTTGTGTCATGATCGAGGGAAATATCCATCAAGGGAGAAAGCAAGTGAGCGAGACGCGGATCGGTGTGGTCGGTGGTGGAACCATGGGTCAGGGCATCGCCCAGGTGCTGGTGCAAAGCGGCTTCGAGGTGAGCCTTTATGATGTTGCCGAGGCCGCCCTGGAGCGGGCCAGCGCGGCGATCGACAAGGGCCTTGCCAAGCTGGTGGAAAAGCAGCGGCTGAGTGCCGAACAGCGGGACGAGGCCCGCGCGCGCCTGACCACGGTCAACTCGCTTCAGGCCCTGGCCGACTGCGGGGTGATCATCGAGGCGGCGCCGGAAGCGCCGGAGCTCAAGGAACGCCTGTTCCGGGAGCTCGATGAGCTCAACCCCGAGGCGGTGCTGGCCTCCAACACCTCCTCGCTGTCGCTGACCCGTCTGGCGGCGGTGTGCCAGCGGCCAGAACGAGTCGTCGGCATGCACTTCTTCAACCCGGTGCCGGTGCTCAAGCTGGTCGAGGTCATCCGCGCCGAGCAGACCAGCGACGCGACCGTGGCCCGTGTCGAAGCCCTGGCCGAGTCCATGGGCAAGACCGCCGTGGCGATCGGCGACGCCCCAGGCTTCGCGGTCAACCGCCTGCTGGTGCCGATGATCAACGAGGCCGCCTTCCTGGTGCAGGAAGGGGTGGCCAGCGCCGAAGACATCGACACCGCCATGAAGCTTGGCGCCGCCCACCCGATGGGCCCGCTGGCGCTGGCCGACCTGATCGGCCTGGACGTCTGCCTGGCGATCATGAACGTACTGGCCGATGGCTTCGGCGATCCCAAGTATCGCCCCTGTCCGCTGCTCAAGCGGATGGTCGACGCCGGCTATCTGGGACGCAAGAGCGGCCGCGGCTTTCACGACTACAGCGGTTGA
Organism: Halomonas sp. DP5N14-9; assembly: GCF_019802175.1. NCBI lineage: Bacteria > Pseudomonadati > Pseudomonadota > Gammaproteobacteria > Oceanospirillales > Halomonadaceae > Halomonas > Halomonas sp. DP5N14-9. The sequence goes on along the minus strand of NZ_JAHVHR010000006.1, from coordinate 109,569 downwards.
GGCGGTGGCATGCGCCAAAAGGATGGCTTGTGAGCCTACCAAGCGTTCGCTAGGGTTGGGCCAAAGGTGACGAACGCGCCAGGCTCCGCCGACGCCAGGCGGGCCTCGCCGACAACTGACAACTCTGACAAGGAGCATTTCGTGAGCGAACAACTGGTCGAGATGGTCGACAACGATGGCGTGGTACGCCTCACCATCAACCGTCCCAAGGCGTTGAACGCCCTGAATCGCGAGGTCATCGAGGCGCTGGCCGAGATCCTTGATCGGCTCGAAGGTCGCGAGGGCCTGCGCGCGGTGCTGATCACCGGCGCCGGCGAGAAGTCCTTCGTGGCCGGTGCCGACATCACCGCGATGCGCGAGATGAACCCGCTCGAGGCGCGCGACTTTGCCGGTCAGGCGCTGAAGACCATCAAGCGCCTCGAGACGCTGCCGGTGCCGGTGGTGGCGCTGGTCAACGGCTTCTGCCTCGGCGGCGGCTGCGAGCTGGCGCTGGCCTGTGACTGGGCGGTGGCCAGCGACAACGCGGTGTTTGGCCAGCCCGAGGTACTGCTTGGGGTCATTCCCGGCTTCGGTGGCTCCCAGCGTCTGCCGCGTCGGGTCGGCCCGGCCATGGCGCTTGACCTTTGCACCACCGGGCGCAAGATCGACGCCCAGGAGGCCCTGCGCATTGGCCTGGTCAACCAGGTGATGTCCCAGGCCGAGCTCGAGGACTACGCCGCCACCCTGACCAAGCAGTTGTCCGGCAATGGCCCCGGCGCGGTGCGCAGTGCCAAGCAGGTGATCCACGACGGCATGGATCAGGATCTGGACAGCGCCCTGGCGCTGGAGACCAGCCTGTTTGCCCTGTGCTTCGCCTCCGACGAGCAGCGCGAAGGCATGAGCGCCTTCGTCGAGAAGCGCAAGCCCAACTTCTGAGTCCCTTTCACAAGCCTTCAGCTAGGGCTTGTCTGAAAAGTGCCTGCGCTCGGTAATACGGCGTTAAAAATCGGATCAACATGCTCATTTACACCCCGTAAACTGCGCTGTCTCACCGATTTTTGCCTTGTCTAACCTTCGCTCGTCGACTTTTCGGACAGCGCCTAGCATTGAAGCGGCCATGGCGAATGCCATGGCCGCTTCGTCATTCTGGCGCGAGGATTCTGGGGGGCGCCTAGCGGGGCAATGGTCGGGTGGCCTTGTCCCGGCCCGGCGACAGCATGCCGGTGGCTACAGCGGTGCCTGCCAGGGTGATGGCCATGCCCACCAGGGTGCGCAGCCCCAGGGTCTCGTCGAGCAGCACATAGCCCCACAGCAGGGCGCTGACCGGTACCAGAAAGGTCACGGTAGAGGCGGCGGTAGCCCCGGCGCTGGCCAGCAGGCTGAAGAACAGCAGAAAGGCGACAGTGGTGGACAGCACCGCCATGGCCAGGGCGCTGCCCCAGGCCTCGATGCTGACGGCTTGCTGCGGCCACATCAGGAGCCCAGGTACCAGCAGCATCAGCCCGGACATCGAGCAGCTGCCGGCGGCCAGCACGCGTACCGGCAGATGGCCGAGGTGGGTCTTCGAATAGTTGCCGGCGATGCCATAGCAGAAGGTGGCCCCGAGAATCGCCAGGATGTACCAGCCATCGCCGCCCAGCTGGAAGTCCAGCCGATCGGCGGACAGCACGTAGACACCGACGAAGGCCAGCGCCAGACCCAGGTACTGACGTCGGCGAATCGGCGTGGCGAACCAGGCGGCGCCGATAAGCGCGGTGAAGATCGGAGTGGTGGCGTTGATCAGCGAGGTGAAGCCTGCCTCGAGCTGGGTGGTCGCCAGGGCCAGCAGTGAAAACGGCACCACGTGGTTGATGAAGCCGAGCAGCGCCAGGCGTCCGATATTGTCGCGCACCTGGCGCAGGTAGTGCAGTGATGCCAGCAGGGGCAGCAGCAGCAGGGCGCCGACCCCCATGCGGATCATCACCACCGGGACGGCGCCGAACTCCGGCGAGGCCACCCGCATGAAGATGAAGGACAGTCCCCACAGGCTCGACAGCAGGACCAGCTTGAGGGTGTCTGAGGCCGTCATCGAGATTCCTTGTCGTGGGACGGTGGAGGTAGTGGTAGCACTTTTGCTAGCCCGCTAAGAGTATGCGAGATGCGCGAAACAGGAAAGCCGTTGAGGGTGAGGGTGCTGTGAGCCACCGATGACTCTTGTATGCTGAAGTAGACGGTACCGCAACACTGACTGGGCCAGGGAAGTCCTCGGGAGGGCGCTATGAAGACCATCGGGCTGTTGGGCGGCATGAGTTGGGAGTCCACGGTGAGCTACTACCAGGTCATCAATCGGGATGTGAACCGCGCACTTGGTGGACATCATTCGGCCAAGATTGCCTTGATCAGTCTGGACTTCGCCGAGGTCGAGGCCTTTCAGCATCAGGGCCGCTGGGAGGATGCCGCCGGGCTGCTCGCCGACGCCGCCTGGCGCGTTCAGGAGGCGGGCGCGGACCTTATCGTGCTGTGTACCAATACCATGCACAAGGTGGCCCGAGACATCGAAAAGGCGGTGGATATCCCCCTGTTGCACATTGCCGACGCCACCGCCGATGCCCTGATCGCCGACGGGGTCAAGCGGGTGGGGCTGCTCGGCACCTGTTTTACCATGGAGCAGGGCTTCTACAAGGACCGGCTCGAGGCCTACGGTATCGAGGTACAGGTACCCGAGAAGGCTCAGCGCGATCAGGTTCACCGGATCATCTACGATGAACTTTGCCATGGTGAAATCGAGCAGGCGTCACGCCAAGTGATGCTGTCGATCATGGAAGAGCTCAAGGCCGGTGGTGCGGAAGCGGTGATACTGGGCTGCACCGAGATCGCCTTGCTGGTCGCTCAGGCCGACACCGAGATTCCGCTGTATGATACGACGGCCATTCACGCCCGCAGGGCCGTCGAACTGGCGTTAGGCTGACGCTGGCCCGGTACTGGCACCGTGCAGTGCCCGTGCCACCAACTTGAGACGATGCCCCTCTGGCAAGGATGCCCATGAAGCTTTCCACTCTCGCCTGTTACCCCGTCAAGTCGCTGCGCGGCATCGCGCTGTCCCGGGCTGAACTCACCGAGCGCGGGCTCGCCTTCGATCGGCGCTGGATGCTGGTCGACGACGACGGTCGTTTCGTCACCCAGCGTGAGATCCCCGCCCTGGCGACCATCGGTGTCGAACTGTCGTCCGACACTCTGCGCCTGGTCCACGAGAGGATGGCGCCGCTCGTGCTGTCACTGGACGAGCCGAAGGCGGCGGTGCGCCGGGTGCGGGTCTGGCAGAGCGAATGCCAGGCGTTGGACGAAGGCGACGGTGCGGCGAATTGGCTGGCAGAAGCGCTGGCAAAGTCCTTGCCAGAGCCCTTGCCAAAGTCCTTGCCAGAACCCCGGGGCGAAGCGGGACGTTTCCGGCGGTTGCGGCTGGTGCGCCTGCCCCACGAGCAGCGCCGTTGGGTAGAGACCGAGTTTCTGCCGCCGGCGGAACGCGGTGTGGTGCATACCGCCTTTGCCGACGGCTACCCCCTGCTGATCGCCTCCGAGGCCTCGCTGGCGGCGCTCAACGAGCGGCTGGAAGCCAAGGGGGAGGCGCCGGTGCCGATGGAGCGCTTCCGCCCCAACCTGGTGGTGTCGGGCGGTGATCCCTTCGCCGAACGGGATTGGGCCTCGTTGGCCGGGCCCGGCTATCGCCTCGGCCTGCGCAAGCCATGCAAGCGCTGCAAGATCATTACCCTGGATCAGCGCAGCGGTGCGGCGCCCTCGGCCAAGGAGCCATTGAAGACCCTGGTGGAAATGGATACCCAGCCCGGTTGGAAGGGCGCCTTCTTTGGCCAGAATGCCGTCGTCGAGCAGGGCGTGGGGGTCATCCTGCGTGTGGGTGACGTGCTCGATAGCCTGAGCTGACGGTTGATCACCGGCGTCGCCGGCCAACGACTCGACGCCGCTGTCCGCCTTCTCGATACCCCAGCTCCCCCTTCCTCCGTCACTTCCGATAGAGCCGCCGGTGCAGCTCGCGAATCTCGTCGGCAAACTCCTCAACCGGCCCCTCCACCTCGGCACTCGGCACGATGGTCTGGATCGGCAGCGGGGCGATCGGGGCAGGTGCCACCTGCCACTCGCCGAGCCAGCCGCCGAGCTGTTCTGAGGAGCTGGCGTAGACGATGCGTCCGAGTCCGACCCAGCCATGCGCCGCGGCGCACATGGGGCAGTGTTCGCCGGAGGTATAGACGGTCGAGTGCGCGCGCTCTTCGACGCTGAGGTGCTCGGCCGCCCAGCGGGCGATGGCGAATTCGGGGTGGCGGGTCGCGTCACCGCCGGCGACGCGGTTGCGATCCTCGAAGCGAACCTGCCCTTGCGGGTCCACCAGCAGCGAGCCGAACGGCTCGTCACCAGCCTCGAGGGCCTCCCTGGCCAGGTCAACGCAGCGGCGCAGGTGCTGACGATCGGTCGAATTCATTCAGTATTCCTCATAAAGATGATCCGCGGGCGGCCTCCTGCCTGGGGAAGGATGCCTCCGGGGAGGGATATCTGTGGCCTTGGCTTGACTCTAGCATGGACCAAAGTTGTCCGATGACGGACAGCCAGATACGTGATTCTTCACTGAAATATGCTTCTGGCGTCGGCATTTTCCTACGCAGCGCCCGGCGGATCGACTATTGATGCCGAAGGGTAACCCTAGGACGCTGTAGGTTGTCGGCAAGCTGGCCTGCAAATGAGGTGCGTTGCATGAACACGAGGAATACCATGTTGGCCCAGCAGATGGTGGCGCTGGCCGAGCAAGATAGAGCGTTGCTGGATGAACTCGCGGCCTCGGGGGAGATCCCCTCCGCCGACTATCATCCGCGAGTGCGTGCGCTGCATCAGGCCAATGCCGAGCGTCTGTCTGCGGTCATCGATCGTCACGGCTGGCCGGGCAAGGACACCGTCGGGGAAGACGGCAGCGAAGCAGCCTGGTACATCGCGATGCACGCGGTTTTCGACGTGGATTTCATGCAACGTTGCTGTTCTGCACTGATTCAGGCGGTTGCCGCCGGCCAGGCGCCCGGGTGGCAGCTGGCCTTTCTCGAAGATCGCATAAGGGTCCTGACCGGTCGGCCCCAGCGCTATGGCACCCAATTCGAGATCGGCGACGACGGCTGGCCCGTACCCAGCGTCATCGAACGGCCGGATGACGTCGATCGGCGTCGTCAGGCGCTTGGGCTGGAGCCGCTGTCCAGTCGTCTGGCACGGCTGAGGGGACCGGGGTTAGCGGGTCCGGATGACTGGCTACGGCGTTCGGCCTGAACCGCTTTGCTTCACTTCCTGCTGCATGTCGAACTGAGCCGGCTGCCAGTTGGTGGCCTCTCACTCTGCCCTTGTCACCAGACTCATGACGGCGCGCCGGCATCTCGGCCGACGTCGCTATCCTGCCCGGGCAGTGCTGCCACCAATCCCAGCGCCACGGCCAGCCTGACCAGATGCGCCAGGCTATCGGCGCCGAGTGTCTTCATGATGCGCTGACGGTAGACCTCCACGGTCTTGGCGCTCAGCGTCAGCTTCTCGGCGATCTCGCGACTGGTAAGCCCGCGGGCCACCTCGACCAGGATGGCCTGTTCGTTGGCCCTCAGCCCTTCATATCGCTGCCGCAGCTCTTCGAGATCGGCCTGGGCCCGCTGCCGGTGCTGGTGGTGGGCCAGCGCCTGCTGGATGACATCGATCAATTGCTGCTGATTGAAGGGCTTTTCGATGAAGTCGAAGGCTCCCGCCTTCAACGCGGCGACCGCCATGGGCACGTCACCGTGACCGGTCATCATGATCAGGGGAGGACAACGGTCTCGCTCGGCCAGCCGCTGCTGGACCTGCAGACCGCTGAGGCCGGGCATGCGCACGTCCAGCAACAGCACCTCATGGTGCCGCGACGAGGCGAGAAAGGCGTCGCCGCTGGCGTAGCCCTGACTGCCAAGTCCCACCGACTGCAATAGCCAGGCGAGCGACTCGCGCAGGTCATCGTCGTCGTCGATGATGGCGATGGTTGGCTGGTCAGCAGTGTCGACGGGCATGATGGTCACTTCGCTGGTTGGGCGAGTCTCGCGGGCAGGCCCCTATGCTAGCCGATCCCCCGGCCAAAGGGGACCGTGCCAGGCGATGCCTGGTCGCCGGGTTTTCGTACAAAGCCTGGTGCCTGATCTCCGCCTGGCTGGCGCTTGGCGCCTCAAGTCAGGGGACGCGCCGAGGTATCAGCTGTTCAAGCCCTCAGGCGGAGGGCAGGGTAATGCGAAAGCGCGCACCCTGTGGCGCGTCAGGATCTTCTGACCGCCTCGCACCGGGACCGGGAGGAAGAGCGTCTGCGCTCGGTGGGTCGCCGTCATCGATCAGCACCAGGTTGCCGCCCATGGCCTCGATCAACGACAGGCTGATCGATAGCCCCATGCCGAGACCGTCCTTGCGGCCGCTGACGAAGGGCGTAAACAGGCCCTGGCGTTGCTCTGGTGCCACGCCGGGGCCGTCGTCGACGATGTCCACGCAGCATTCGCGGGAGCCAAGCGGGTAGGCTTCCAGGCGAATGCACGGAGGCCTGGGCGGAGTGGCGATGTCGCGACAGGCGTCGAGAGCGTTGCGGATCAGGTTGACCAGTACCTGTTCCAGGCCGATGGCGTCGGCCATGACGAGGTCGAGGCCAGGGGCCAGGCGTGACGCCAGATGCACGCCTTCGTGCCGACACTGGGGCTCGCACAGGTCGCAGGCCTGGCCAATGATCTCGGCGAGATCCTGGGGCGCGAGGTGAAGACTGCCGCGGCGAACGAAGCGACGGATATGCTTGAAGCGTTCGGATAGGCGCTGAATCTGATCGTTGATGCGGTTGAGGGGCAGCGCCAGTTGGTGGGCGGGTTGGTCGGGGTCGCGCTCGAGCTGCATCAGCGCGCCGCTGGCGTAGTTGCCCATAGCCGCCAGCGGCTGATTGCATTCGTGGGCGATATTGGTGGCCAGTTCACCCAGGCTCGCCAGGCGATTGGCGTGGGTGATCTGCTCCTGATGGCGGCGTGCCTGGGCCTCCGCCTCCAGGCGCAGACTGAGATCTCGATTGAGGATCGACAGTCGCGTCTGCCCTCCCTGTTCACGGTGCAGCTGGACCACGCTGAGCACCGGGATCTCGCCTGAGGGTGAGGCCAGGGCCAGCTCGCCACTCCAGCGCCCCTCCAGGGTGACGGCAGGCAGCACCTGTTCACGCCATCTTTGTGCCGACGTGGGCACCAACAGTTCGGCAATGGTCGTGCTTGCGCCTTCTTCGTCGAGCCTGAACAGGGTGCGTGCGGCCTGATTGCAGTAGACCACGTGTTCGTCCTGGTCGCAGAACAGCACAAAATCAGTGGTCGATTCCACCACCCTTGCCAGGCGCTCGCGGCGTGCCTCGGACTCGACACGCCGACTGACGTCGCGGGAGACGCACAGCACGTCGGTGAGTTCGCCGGTATCGGGGTCGCGACGGGTACGGCTGGTGGTCTCGAACCAGATGTAGTGGCCGCTGCGGGTGCGAAAACGGTAGGTCTGCTCGTAGAAGCCCTCGTGGTAGTAGATACGAGGGGACTTGGACAGCAGCGCCGCCAGATCGTCCGGGTGGAAGAGGTCGTAGGCCGATACACCGATCAAGTCGTCAGGATCATAGCCCAGCAGGGTCCTGGCGGCCTGGGAGGCGTAGAGGAAGACGCCGTTGTGGTCGTGGCGCGAGATCAGATCCGTGGTGCTCTCGGCCAGCCACTGATAGTGGCGCTTCTCCTGTTCGAGCTGCTGTACCCGTTCGCTGAGCGCCTCTACCTGCTGGCGCAAGCGTTCCTCTTCGGTTCGCGGTTCGGCGCTGGAGTCTTTAGCGTCGTTGCTGTCGTGGCGCATGGTCATCAGGCCCTAGCGAGCCGGGTCTACCACGCCACCCAGCGAGGCATTGCGTCTGAACCAGCCGGCGATGCTGGCGCGGGGCAGGCGGGTCGGCAGTACTTCATGCGGCACCTGCTCGGACAGGAAGCACACCAGGGTGCCGGCCCTGGGGGCGACCCTGGTGAGCTCCCTCTGCGGGTCCTGTTCAGCGTAGATGACCATCTCGCCACCGCCATCTTCCGGCCAGTCGGGATTGAGATAACCTACCGTGGAGACCACGCGGTTGGCGCGGCCTCGGAAACTGTCGAGATGGCGACGGTAGAAGGCTCCGGCAGGATAGCGGGCCAGATGCGCCTCGTACTCGAACAGGCCGAGAAACAGGCTCTCGTTGAGTCTTTGCTGGAGTTCGCCCATGGCGTCGAGATAGCGGCGCTGGGCCAGGGTTTCCCGATCGAGCCAGTGGATGGCGTCGCCACGAATGTCTTCGCGGGTATCGAAGTCGGATCCGCGGCCGATGCCGGCCCGGGCCAGGGCCTGCTGGTGCGCTCGGCCCTCGACCTCGGCGTGCAAGGCCTGGCACAGCTCGGCGTCGATCATCGCTTCACCGACATAGAAGCCGCGTTCCACCAGGGCGTCCACCAGCTCCTCCATCCGTTGCGGCGGCAGGGGGCAGGGATCGGGGTAGCTCATGAAATCGGTGCTCGTCTTGTCATCGCGGGGCCGTGCCTGGTCATCTTGGCGCTCTTCTCGGAGGCAGATGGCGTAGTCTACCCTCCGGGCGGCGAGAAAGGCTCATGTCCAGGTCGCATCCCTTGGCCAGCAGCTCCACCAGCATCATGGCGGACAGCCCCCAGATCACGTAGTCGTCGCCCTGGTCGGCGGGGATCAGGTAGCTCGGTACATAGATGTCGTTGCCGTCCACCGGGATCACGTCGGTGTGGGTACGCTGGTCATCGATAAAGTGCGACAGCGGCACCTCGAAGATCGCGTCCAGCTCGCCCAGGTCCGGGACCAGCGGCAGATCCGGCGGAATCAGTCCGACGAAAGGGGTGACCTTGAGACCATGCAGCGACAGCACATCAGAGAGCTGGCCGAGCACCTCTACCTGGCCGGGGGGCAGGCCTATCTCTTCTTCGGACTCGCGCAGGGCGGTGGCCAGCAGGTCGGCGTCATGAGCCTCCCGCTTGCCGCCCGGAAAGGCGACCTGGCCGCTGTGGGTCGACAGGTGGCTTGCGCGGCGGGTGAACAGCAGGCCGGGCTCGGGCCGATCGACCAACGGGATGAGTACCGCTGCCTCGGGCAGCTTCAGCGTCAGGCGGCGGGGGGAATGCGCTTGCAGGCGTTTGCGAAGTTTCTCTAACATGGGGGATCCGCAGGGTTTCACTCCTTGTACCCAGCCCCGTGCAGTGGCGTCAAGCCCGTCCTCCATTCCCGAGCCGGGAGCGACATGAACGATTGCAGCCCATGAATTTTTGCAGCCATTGCGGGCAGACCGTCCGTTTCGTCATCCCCGAGGGGGACGACCGTCCGCGTTACCTGTGTGACGACTGCAGCACCATCCACTACCAGAACCCGCGCATCGTGGCCGGCACGCTGCCGGTTTGCGGGTCACGGGTGCTGCTGTGCCGTCGCGCCATCGCACCGCGTGAAGGCTACTGGACGCTGCCAGCGGGATTCATGGAAAACGGCGAGACCACCCCGGACGCAGCACGGCGTGAGACCCGCGAGGAGGCCTGCGCCGAGGTAGCGCTGTCGGGGCTCTACACCATGATCGACCTGCCCCATATCAATCAGGTGTTCATGATCTTTCTCGCTGAGCTCGATGGAGGTTACGCCGCCGGTCCCGAGAGTCTCGAAGTCGCGCTGTTCGAGGAGCACGAGGTGCCCTGGGACGAACTGGCCTTTCCCACCATCGAGCGTACCCTGCGTCACTTCTTCGAGGACCGCGCAAGCGCGACCTTCCCGCTGCACATCAGCGATATCACACCGGATCAGCGCAGGCGCTTCTTCGGCAGCGCCTGACAGCACACGTCCAAGGCTTCCGGGGGGCGGGGCCAGGGTTGCCCCCGGTGGCCGGCCGCAGATTCGAAAGGCCACCGGCCGGCTCGTCCGCTTTCGTTCGCGTCACAGATCTGCCAGCCGCCAGACGTCGTAGGCCACTTCCTCGTAGGGGTGGGCCAACTTGAGCGCGGAGATGGCGGCGCCGATCAGCTCGTCCTCGCACACCAGCTCCACCTTGTATTCCTCTACCCGCTCAAGCTCGCCTACCTGGCCGATGTGCGGGTCGGCGCCGTCCAGCGGGCGAAACTGGCCCTGACCGGCGGTCTGGAAGCAGCAGGCCTCGTAGTCACCGATGCGTCCGGCACCCGTGGCAAACACGGCTTCCTTGACCGCCTCGGCGTCGTCTCTGGGCACGAAGAAGGCAAGCTTGTACATGGGGTCTCCTTGCGTAAGCTGGGGGATGATCGAGCCGGGTGTACCACCCGAGGGTGGCGACGCGCAACCTGCACCCGGCGAATCTGCCAGCAGCCAGCAGGAGCCAGCATGAAACTCAATGACGCCCTCGAGACGCTGGGGCTAGCCGCCACGGCACCGCCACGTGCCCTGTCGGGCGGTGATATGGCCGAGGTGTGGCGGATCGAGACAGCGCAGGGCGCGGTGGTGGCCAAGCGCGACGATCCTGAACGCCTGGCAGGAGAGGCCGAGGGCCTTGCCGCACTCGGCGATGCCGGTAGCTCGCTGGTGATACCCGCAGTGATGGGCCAGGTCGGCTCCTGGCTGGTGATGGAAGCACTGGAGCCGGGGCCCGCCGACTGGACGGCGCTGGGTCGAGGGCTGGCGGAGCTGCACGCGCCTTGCGAGGCCGCCCACGGCTGGGCGCACGACAACGCCTGCGGGGCGACGCCCCAGCCCAATGCGCCGCTTCACGACGGACGCGCCTTCCAGCGTGAGCGCCGATTGATGCCCCTGGGCGAGGCCTGCCACGGCCGCGGCTTGCTGTCGCGCAGCGAACTTGCCCGCCTCAGGCAGGTGGCCGACCAGCTCGAGGCGTGGCTGCCTGACCAGGCGCCAAGTCTGGTGCACGGGGACCTGTGGTCCGGCAACGTCATCCACAGTTCGCGCGGCCCGGCATTGATCGACCCGGCGGTCTATCGCCACTACCCGGAGGTGGATCTGGCCATGCTGACGCTGTTCGGCGCGCCGGGTGAGGCCTTTTTCGAGGCCTACTGGCAGGCGCAGGGGCGGGAGCGCGCCCCCGCCGACTGGCCCCGGCGCGAAGCCGCCTTCCAGCTCTATCCGTTGCTCAATCACCTGCTGCTGTTCGGCCGTGGCTATCACGCGGCAGTGCTGCGAACGATCACGCGGCTGGAGCAGCACTCCAACGACTAGACAGAGCGGGCTTCAGGAGGCGCCGAGCCCCAGCAGGCGTCGCCACCAGGGACGCGCAACCGCCCTGGACGGCTCGTGAGGCTGCTCGGCGAGGCTTTTCTCGAGAAAGGCCTTGATCGGTGCAACCTGGCTCGGGCGATCGAGCATCGGGGCGTGGCCGCAGCCCGGGACCGCCAGCGTCTCGAGCTGTGGCTGGGCCTCGCCCATGCGGGTGACGATATCCTCGGACAGCAAAGGTGAGTCTTCGCCACGCACGACCATCAAGGGGCAGCGGATGGCCTTCCAGTCGGCCCAGGTGTCCCTGGGCGTGTCGTGGACGAATTGCTCGCCGATGCGCGGGTCGTAGTGGTAGGTCCAGCTACCGTCCGGCAGGCGGCGGGCGCTCTCCAGGGTGAGCTGGCGCCAGGCGTCCTCGTCATCGATGCCGAAGCCGGCGTAGTGGCGGCGAAGCTCCGCCTCCAGTTGGCTCAAGCGGGAAAAACGGTGGGGGACGGTGAAGTAGGTGGCCAGTTCGGCCAGGCCTTGTGGCACCAGTTCCGGACCGACATCGTTGAGCACCAGTCGTTCGATGCGGCCTGCACTGGATGGATCGGCGGCCAGCAGCATGCCGAGCAGCCCTCCCATGGAGGTACCCACCCAGGCTGCCCGGTCGAGTTCGAAGTGGTCCATGACGGCCAACGCGACTGTCATGTAGTGGGAGTACAAGTAGTCATTGGCAGGATACAGCGACCAGCTCGACAGTCCTCGCCCCGGTGTGTCGGGTGCCAGGACTCGCCATTCGGGGCCAAGTTCCCGGGCCAGGGCAGCGAAGTCACCGCCGTGGCGTGCCAGTCCGTGCCAGGCGATGACGGTTCTGGGTGCCTCGGGATGAAACACGCGTACCGCGATCTCGAGCTCTCGGAAGGTGACCAGTCTCAGAGTGTCCATGGTGGCTCCTGGTGATGGTCCTGCAGGGGAGGGCGATCTTGGCTATGTTGCGGTGCAGCATTGTGGTTTAGCCAGCAATATAGTGCGGAATTGCGAATTTTTCACCATCCTTGCATGAAGGGCGGTAGAATACGACGCCAAACATGCGACAATGTATGTATATCGAATACCCCTAGATTCGAACGCCACCCGGTGCTTTCCAGGAAGTCGAGGCGCCCAGGAAATGGCAAGGACAGTGTGTCAGGGAGGTCGTGCTCGCGTCGCGCGGCGTCCCTGGTGTGATGTCTCTGTGGCCTGGTCAAAGGGACTTGTGGACAACGCCGAGCAACAGATCCGAGGATGCTATCAATGACGCCTTCCCGACCAGTCCCCGTCACTCTGACCTCGCGGGTTCCTTCTCGCCGCCGCCTTCTGTGTGCCGCTGTCGCCGCCCTGATGATAGGCCAGGTCCAGGCCGCCGATCTGTTGACCATTACCCGCGACGCGCTGGACAACAACTCCGAGTTGGCCTCCGAGCGGTCCACCACCAGTAGTGCGGAAGAAGGCATCAACGTCGAACAGGCGGATCTTAATCCTCAGGTGACCGCCTCCGGCGAGGCGGCCTACAACCATATCTTCGAGACCCAGTCGCAGTCAGGCTTCAGCGGCACCGGCAGCGATGACGACTACCTCAGCTACGGTCTCAACCTGCAGGCGACCCAGAAGCTCTACGACGCCCTGAACAGCCGCGAAGTGAACGTGGCCGAGGCCCAGCTGGAACAGCAGACCTACGCCCTGGCGGCTACCGAGCAGCAGGTGTTGATCGACACCTCGTCGGCCTACTTCGATATTCTGCGTGCCTACGAGATCCTCGAAGCACGTAGGGCCCAGGAGCGCGCCATCGGGCGTCAGCTCGAGCAGGCCCAGGAGCAGTTCGACGTCGGTTTGATCGCGATCACCGAGGTCGAGGAAGCGCGGGCGACCTTCGACCAGTCACGGGCCGACCGGATCGTCGCCGAGAGCGACCTCCAGGTGGCCTTCGAGGCGCTGGAGCGCTTGACCGGCAAGCGCTACGACAGCATCGAGATGCTCCAGGACGATCTGCCCATTGCGCTGCCCGAGCCGTCCAGTCGTGATGCCTGGATCGAGCTTGCCATCGAGCGCAATCCGGAACTGCTGGCGCAGCAGGCTGGCGTCGATGTGGCGCGTGAGCGGATCGATGTGGCCAGGGCCGCCGATCTGCCGGTGGTGGAGGCCTTTGCCAACTACGCCTACAGCGACGACGAGCGTGACAACTTCGAGGACTACAACTCCAACAGCCAGGTGGGCGTGAGCGCGAGCATGCCGCTGTACACCGGCGGTCGGACCAGCGCTTCGGTGCGCCAGACCACCTACGACCTGGAGTCCAGCCAGTACGACTTCGAGTCCCAGCGCCGCGAGACGGTGCTGCAGGTGCGCTCGCTGTACACCCAGGTCAGCAATGACGTCTCCACGGTGGCGGCGCGCAAGCAGTCCATCGTCTCCAACCAGAGTGCCCTGGATGCCACCCGCGCGGGCTACGAGGTGGGTACCCGCAACATCGTCGACGTGCTCAACGCCGAGCAGAACCTGTATAACGCCATCGCTGACTACGCCGATGCCCGTTTCAACTACGTGATCAACCTGCTCAGTCTGCACCGTCAGGCGGGGGTGCTCGACGCCCAGGATATCGCCGAGCTCAACGCCTTCCTGGTCGAGGAAGGGCAGGTGAACTTCACCCTGCCGGAGCAGGGCGAGGCCGACGAATACGACGCGGTTCTCGATATCGGCGCACCGCCGAGTCAGGACGGCTGACGCACGCCTTGGCGTCCAGGCTGACCGCCTCCTCCCTCGAGGCGGTCAGCGCCCGGCATCTGACGATCCAATTACCCCGAAGGAATCAAGGGATGAAAACCACCATCTATCGCGGCCGCCTCTGGGCCGCACTGGCGGCGGCATTGCTGCTGGTCGGCTGTGGTCAGGAAGAAGACCCGTCCGCCGGTCAGGCCGGTGGTCAGCCACCCGCCAAGGCCATCGAGGTGGCCGAGCTGGCCTACCAGGACATTCCACTGGACAAGTCCTACCCCTCCAAGCTGATGAGCGAGCAGGAAGTCACCCTGGTCGCACGTGTCACCGGTGTGCTCGAGGAGCGCAAGTTCGAACCCGGCGATCAGGTCGAGCAGGGTGAGAGCCTCTACACTATCGAGCCGGACCTGTACGAGGCCACCGTGGCCCAGCGCGAGGCCGACCTGGCCAGCGCCCAGGCCGAGCTGTCGCGGGCCGAGCGTGACGCCAATCGTTTCCAGCAGCTGGCAGCCCAGAACTCGGTGAGCCGTCAGCAGGTCGACCAGGCCCTGGCCGACGCGCGCGTCGCGCGGGCCAGCGTGGCCCAGGCCGAGGCGGCGCTGAAGAGCGCCCAGCTCGATCTGGACTACGCCGAGGTCACGGCGCCGGTGTCTGGCGTGATCGGTCTCAGTGAGGTCAATGTCGGCAACCTGGTGTCACCTAATACCGAACTTGCCACCATCACTCCGCTGGACCCGCTGGAGGTCCGTTTCCAGATGCCTCAGAACGACGCCTTCGAGCTGCGTCGTCAGTTGAAGGACATGAGCATCGAGGACATCGCCGCCTCGCTCGAAGCGTTCTCTTCGCGTGGGGATGAGCCTGCCGTGCTCAGTGGCCACCTTGACTTCCTTGGCTCCCGTGTCGATCCCGAGACCAGCACCGTCCAGGCGGAGGCCACCTTTGCCAACCCGGACGGCGCGGTGCTGCCGGGTCAGTACGTGCGCGTGAAGATCGAGGGGCTGGCTCGCTTCGGCGTGCTGGCGGTGCCGGAGCTGGCGTTGACCCAGGGCCTGATGGGCCCGCAGGTCTACGTGCTCGATGAAGACAACGTCGCCAGGGCGCGTCCGGTGCAGCTCGGTGAGCTGGCGGGCGCCTGGCAGATCATCCTCGACGGCGTCGAACCCGGCGAGCGTGTGGTGGTCGGTGATCCGGGCAGCCTGAAGCCGGGTACTCC
Organism: Halomonas sp. DP5N14-9; assembly: GCF_019802175.1. Classification (NCBI taxonomy): domain Bacteria; kingdom Pseudomonadati; phylum Pseudomonadota; class Gammaproteobacteria; order Oceanospirillales; family Halomonadaceae; genus Halomonas; species Halomonas sp. DP5N14-9. Next base: position 94,394 of record NZ_JAHVHR010000006.1, on the reverse strand, counting down.
GATCGATCCCCAGCCGTTTGACGGCGATGCCGAGGCGCTGATGCAAGAGGCCCAGTACGAGCAGCAGGGGCAGGGCGCCGGCCAGGCCGCGCCCGAGCAAGCCGAGCAGGAAGCTGCGTCACCGGGCGAGTCAGCGGCCGATCAGAGCGGGCAGGGCACTGCCGAGAGCGCTGGTCAGGGCGAGGATGCCGCGAGTGCCACCCAGGCCGCCCAGCAGGCGCCGATGAACGCGCCGCAGGGCGATCAGGAGGCCGAGGAGGCTCGAGGAGAGGGTAACGAATGAATTTCGCCAACTTCTTCATCAAGCGGCCGATCTTCGCCTCGGTCCTGGCGATCATCCTGACCATCATCGGGGCGATGAGCATTCGGGTACTGCCGATCGAGCAGTATCCCAGCGTGGTGCCGCCCACGGTGTCGGTCAGCGCCACCTTCCCGGGGGCCGATGCCGAGACCGTGGCGCAGACGGTGGCCGCGCCGCTGGCGGAGGCGATCAACGGCGTCGAGAACATGCTCTACATGAACTCGACCAGCTCCGACAACGGCTCCATGAGCCTGAGCGTGGCCTTCGACATCGGGACCGACGGTGATATCAACACCATCAACGTCAACAACCGGGTCCAGGGCGCGCTGTCTCAGCTGCCCGAGGCGGTGCAGGAGCAGGGCGTCCAGGTCGAGCTGCGCTCCAGCTCGATCCTGATGCTGGTGTCGTTGATCTCGCCCCAGGACGACTACGACAACATCTACATGCAGAACTACGCCACCCTGAACATTCTCGACGAGCTGCGCCAGATTCCCGGCGTCGGTGAGGCCGAGGTGCTGGGCGGTGGCGAGTTCGCCATGCGCATCTGGATGGACCCCAACAAGCTGGCCGAGTACGACCTGACCCCCACCGAGGTGGCGGCGGCGATTCGTGCCCAGAACACCGAGGTACCGGCGGGTAGCCTGGCGTCCACGCCGATCGACAGCCCGCGAGCCTTCACCTACACCATCACCGCCGGCGGACGCCTGTCCAGCGCCGACGACTTCCGCGACATCCTGCTGCGCACCAACGAGGATGGCTCTGCGCTGCGCCTGGATGACGTCGCACGGATCGAGCTGGGCGCCTCCTTCTATGGCGTCGAGGCGCGCCTCAACGGCGCCATCATGACGCCGATCATGATCCAGCAGCAGCCGGGCGCCAATGCCCTGCAGACGGCAGACATGGTCAAGGAAAAGATGAACGAGCTGGAGGTGCGCTTCCCGCCGGGCCTCGAGTACGTGGTGCCCTACGACACCACCTTGTTCATCGACGCCTCGGTGGAAACCGTCTTCCACACCTTTATCGAAGCCTTCCTGATCGTCGGCGTCATCCTGTTCATCTTCCTGCAGAACTGGCGCTTTACCGTGATCGCCATGTCGGTGGTGCCGGTATCGGTACTGGCCACCTTCGCAGGCTTCTACGTGTTCGGCTTCTCGATCAATCTTTTGACGCTGTTCGCTCTGGTGCTGTCCATCGGCATCGTGGTGGATGACGCCATCCTGGTGGTGGAGAACGTCGAAAGGGTGCTGTCGGAGGACGAGGAGATCACGGTTCGCCAGGCCACCATCCAGGCCATGAAGGAGGTCGGTGGGCCGGTCATCGCCACCTCGCTGATCATGGCGGCGGTGTTCGTGCCGGTGGCCTTCCTCGGCGGCTTTACCGGGCAGATCTATCAGCAGTTCGCCCTGACCATCGCCATCTCGGTGGCGTTCTCGGCGCTGATGGCATTGACCTTCACCCCGGCGCTGTCGGCGATCTTCATCAAGCACGACCTGCACAAGAAGGAATCCTCCTTCATGCGGGCGGTGCGCACCCCGCTGCGCCTGTTCGACCGCTTCTTCGATGGCGTCACGAGGGTATTCATGGTGGCGGTCAAGGCGCTGGTCAAGGCCTGGGTGCTGACCCTGCTGCTGGTGGGGCTGGTCGGGGCCGGTTCCTTCTGGCTCTACGAGAACACGCCCTCGACGCTGGTGCCGGAAACCGACCAGGGCATCGCCCTGGCGGCGGTCAGCCTGCCGGACTCGGCCTCGCTCAGCCGCACCAAGGCCTACATGGCCGAGGTCAGCAAGCGCATCGAGGAAGTGCCCGGTGTGCGCTATTCCTCGGCCATCGCCGGCTACGACATGCTGACCAGCTCGGTCAACACCGCGCGCGGCATCATCTTCATCAACATGGACAACTGGGACGAGCGCGAGACCACGGTGGATGACCTGATCGGCCGGATCTTCCAGATCGGTGCCGAGGTCGACGGCGGCAACGTCATGGCCTTCAACATGCCGCCGATCATCGGCCTGTCCACCACCGGCGGCTTCACCGGTTACCTGCAGTCGTTCTCCGGTGCCACCCCCGAGGAGATCTACCAGGCCTCGCTCAAGGTGATGCAGGCGGCCAATCAGGATCCGGCGCTCAACCAGGTGTTCTCGACCTTCAGCGTCAACGTGCCGTCCTTCCGCGCCGAGATCGACCAGCAGAAGGCGCTGAGCTACGGCGTGTCGCTGACCGACCTCAATGCCACTCTGTCGAACACCTTCGGCAATGGCTTCGTCAACTTCTTCAGCTACCAGAACCGCAACTTCCAGGTCTACCTGCAGAACGAGGCGGAGTACCGCGACACCCCGGACGATATCAACAACGTCTATGTGCGCGGCGGCAACGGTGAGCGGATTCCGCTGTCGGAGTTCGTGACCCTCGAGCGCAAGGCCGCACCTGCGGTAGTCACCCGTTTCGGTGTCTACTCGGCGGCCCAGTTCCAGGGTGGCCCGGCGGAAGGCTACTCCTCGACCCAGGCGCTCCAGGCCATGGAGCGGATCGTCCAGGATACGCTGGGCAGCGATTGGGGCATGGGCTGGACCGGTACCGCCTACCAGGAGAGCGAAGCGGGTAACGCCGGCACCATCGCCATCATCTTCGGCATGGTCATGGTGTTCCTGATCCTGGCGGCGCAGTACGAGAGCTGGTCATTGCCTCTGGCGGTACTGACCGCCACGCCGTTCGCCTTCCTCGGGGGCATCGCCGGTATCGCCATGCGTGGCCTGGATACCAGCGTCTATGTCCAGATCGGGGTATTGGTGGTCATCGGCCTGGCGGCCAAGAACGCCATCCTGATCGTCGAGTTCGCCGAGCTCCAGCGCAAGGAGATGGGCAAGAGCATCCGCGAGGCGGCGATCACCGCGGCGGAGCTGCGTTTCCGGCCTATCGTGATGACCTCCATGGCGTTCATCTTCGGCACCCTGCCGCTGGCCATGGCCACCGGCGCCAGTGACACCAGCAGCCACCACATTGGAACCACGGTGGCCATGGGCATGGCCTCGGTGGCGATACTGGGTAGCTGTTTCGTGCCGTCGTTCTACGCCATGATCGCGTCGCTCTCCCTGCGCTTGTTCGGAGAGCGTGGTTCCGACGACGATGAGGACGAGAACGCCTCAGAAGCCAAGGGCACTGCCACCGATCATTGAACGGGGTGAGCGGGTCAACATGACCGCCCCTCATCGGTAGAATGGTTGATGCAGGTCAAAGCGCCGCCTTTCCAGGCGGCGCTTTTTTTTATGCTGCAGAGGCGGTGAGTCGCTGGTGACAGGGAGCTTTTTTATTGCGTATTACACGCTTGTGGCGGGCTTGGGGGGAGTGTGCAGTGCAGCATATTGTGCGTTGCAACATGCTGTCGCCAAAGGAAAAATTGGGATGTGCGGGTCGAGGTTTGTGGCCTATGGCGCTATGCTGCGGGTAGCAAGTACGCAAGTGGCAACGCCACGGGAGGTGGTATGGACATAACGCTGATCAGGGACATCGCCCTGAGTTTTCCGCTGATTCTGTTCACGGTGCTGCTTCCACTCGTCGCGCTCTACTGGATCCTGGTGGCATTGAAGCTGGTGCCGCTGCAGCTGTTCGAACGTGACAGCCTGCGTGACGATCATATGGCCAGCACGATGGTATCGCTGGGGTTCGCCGGGGTGCCGGTGACGGTGGCCTTGACCGCGCTGATCCTGTTTGCCGCGGTCTTCACCTTGATGGCGGAACTGCTGATACTGCAGTGGTTCAATCTGGCGATCGTAATCGTGCCACTGGGCATCGTGGTGCTGTGGGGAGCCTTTGCGCTGTCGTCCCCGCTGGCATCCCGCTTCTGTCGGGTACTGTTGAAGCGCTATCGCGATCGGCCCTCGTTCAACCGCCGTTGCCTGCTGGGCGAGCGTGTTCAGGTGGTCGGCTTCATCGATGGCCAGGGGTGCTGCCGTGCGGTGCTCTGCTCGGACGGAACCCGGGAGATCTGCCTGAGGGGCAAGCCGGGGGCGATGCCGCGGGAAGGGGAAGTACGGGTGCTGGTCAAGTACCTGGAAGAGCACGACAGCTTCCGCTCGGTGGCCGAGCAGGAGTTCCTCGATGCGCGTACCCGGCTGGTAAGGCTCAAGCTGATCGAGCGCCATGAACCGGTACCACCCCATGAGGCACCGACGCACGGGCATCACTACCACGGCCATCGTCACTCCCACGGCCATCAGCATTGAAGCGTGTCGAGCCCTTCTCGAGTCGATCGAGTAGCAGTTCGCGACGACGGGTCAGTCGCGACCGATCAGGCGGATCAGGTCATCGACCAGGGCAGGGCCTCGTTCACTGAGAGTGAAAGCCTGGGGCGCCCGCAGCCACTCCCAGAACAGCCCGCTTAGGGCATAGTGAAACAGGTCGGTGGCACGCTCCGGGCTAAGCCCGGGGCGTAGCTGCTGCTTGAGATCAGCCTGCTTGAACTGGCGCAGCAAGGCCTGGCAGGTTTCTCGGGCGATCTCGGCCTTGGCCTCCAGCGGGTCGAAATCGTCGGTACGCTCGCAGTGGTGCAGCAGGATACCGTGAACCCGGCGGTGGCGCGGAGTATCGGCCTGACGCAACCCGACATGACAGCTCAAGCGAATGGCCTCCAGCGGGTGGTGATCGACCGAGGAGTCGTCGAGCTCATTGAGCAGGTCCTCGAACGGCAGATGGACACGCTCCAGCATGGCCCGGAACAGATCGCCCTTGTTGCGAAAATGCCAGTACAGGGCGCCCCGGGTAACGCCGGCCCGTCGCGAGATGACCTCGAGCGAGGCGCGCGAGACACCACGCTCGAGGAACACTTCCTCGGCGGCATCGAGCAATGCGGCTCGGGTGGCGGCGGCTTCTTGCTTGGTACGGCGGGCCATGGGGGCGGGGCGCTCCGGCGGTGGGTCAGTCCGCGTATTCTACCGGACTGGCCCCGCGAGATCAGCGGCATCGATACGCGCACTGAGGTAAATTGGACTCGTTTTGGCGACGTCACAAAGGTATAAGGACGACAGGTGCTGTCGTGTTTTCGACGGCGCGGCATGGCGACTAAGGAACTTTCATGGCAAGAGCCCCCTTCGAACTGGCCGGCATTACCGTCAAGCCGGGCACGCGTGCCCAGATCGACGTGCCGGTGGCCAAACTTTACACCCATGCACCGCTGGATATCCCGGTGGAGGTCGTTCACGGACGCCAGCCCGGCCCCACCTTGCTGGTGTGCAGCGCCATCCACGGCGACGAGATAAACGGCGTCGAGATCGTCAGGCGTCTGTTGCGTTCGCGCCAGATCAACCGTCTGCGCGGCACCCTGATCGCGGTGCCGATCGTCAATATCTTCGGCTTCGTTCAGCACTCTCGCTATCTGCCGGATCGGCGCGATCTCAATCGCTGCTTTCCCGGCAGTGAATCGGGCTCTCTCGGGGGGCGTATCGCGGCACTGTTTCGCGAGCAGATCGTCGATCACGCGACCCACATCATCGACCTTCACACCGGCGCCATCCACCGCACCAACCTGCCGCAGATCCGCGCCCAGCTGGGTGACGCCGGCGAGGAGACCCGGCGCATGGCCGACGCCTTCGGCGCCCCGGTGATTCTCAACGCCGAGCTTCGCGAAGGCAGCCTTCGCCACTACGCCCAGACGCGCGGTACGCCAGTGCTCACTTACGAGGCCGGCGAGGCGCTGCGCTTCGACGAGTGGGCGATCACCGCGGGTGTCCGAGGGGTGCTGCGGGTGATGCGCCGGCTCGACATGCTCACCGGCGAGCAACGCCGGCGCAAGCCGCCGGCGGCAGAGGTCGCCAATGGGTCGAGCTGGGCGCGTGCGCCCATCGACGGCATCCTGAGGCCCAAGGTGCGCCTGGGAGCCCGGGTCGCTAAGGGGCAGGTGCTGGGCAAGGTCGCCGACCCCTTCGGCGAGACCGAAGGCGAGATCCTGTCCATGGCCGACGGCATCGTCATCGGCATGAGCCGGCTGCCCCTGGCCAACGAAGGCGAGGCGCTGTTCCATATCGCCCGCTTCGACGCCATCGAAGAAGCCGAAAGCGCCATCGAGACCTTCCATTCGAGCCTGGAGCCGCCGCCCGATTCACTCTACTAGGCTCAAGCCGTGCAACGGTTCACTCAGGAGCCAAGGCTGAACAGGGAAGTGAGCATTCGCTCACCTGGAGGCATGTGTGTGGCGATAGGGGTGGCGGCAGAGGTAGCAGTAGGGCTAGCGAGACAGATGTCCGGAGGGCTTGATGAAGATCGAGTCCCCAACCCCGGACCCAATAAAGAACGGCCGAGCAGATCGCTCGGCCGTTGTCTTTTTTGCAGGGCAATTTTTCCCGTGCAGCGGAGTGTCGTGCAGCCGTTCCGTTGTCAGGCGCTAACGGGTTCCGGCACCAGGCCCAGGGCATCGTCGAACACCGCCAGGCCCGCGCCGTCGCGATGAGCGTTCTCCGACAGATGTCGACGGAAGCGGCGCCCGCCGGGGCAGCCCTGGAACAGGCCAAGAAGATGGCGGGTGATATGGTTGAGCTTGGCGCCTTCTTCCAGGCGGCGCTGGATGTAAGGGCGTAGTGCCATGGCGGCGGCGTGGCGACTGTCAGCAGGCCCCGGCTCGCCGTAGATCGCCTGGTCCACCTGGGCCAGCAGCCAGGGATTCTGGTAGGCCTCGCGACCCACCATCACGCTGTCGACGTGATTAAGCTGCGTCTGGCACTCCTCGAGGCTCTTGATGCCGCCGTTGATGCCGATATGCAGATCGGGGCGACTGGCCTTCAAGCGATGCACCCGCGGATAATTCAGCGGCGGCACGTCGCGGTTTTCCTTGGGGGACAGCCCCTGCAGCCAGGCCTTGCGCGCGTGCACGATAAACACCTCGCAGCCGGCGTCGGCTACCTGGGTGATAAAGCGCTCGAGATCGGCGTCCTCGTCCTGATCGTCGATCCCGATACGGCACTTCACCGTCACCGGAATCGACACCGCCTCGCGCATCGTCGCCACCGCCAGCGCCACCTTGTCCGGATGACCCATCAGGCAGGCCCCGATCAGGTTGTTCTGGACCCTGTCGCTGGGGCAACCCACGTTGAGATTGACCTCGTCATAGCCCCACTCCTCGGCGATCGCCGCGCACTCGGCGAGTTCCCCAGGATCGCTGCCACCTAACTGCAGCGCCAGCGGATGCTCCACCTCGTCGTAGCCGAGGAAGCGCTCGCGCGGACGCCCGTGAAGGATCGCACCAGTGGTCACCATCTCGGTGTACAAGAGCGTCCGGCGCGTCAGGGTGCGCGCGAATACGCGGTAGTCGCGTGTCGTCCAGTCCATCATCGGCGCCACTGAGAAAGTTCTATCCAGCGTGGGGCGCGGGATGTCAGGCTTCATGCGGGTTGTAGGGGTTGCCTTCTCAATCATATCTGTACATATTTACAGTGGTTTTGCCGTATTTTACTCGGTGTCTTGTCACATTCTTGGCACATGGCGCCGAGGGAATTTGTCACATTGGAGTGTGGTGATGGCGACAATAGTGAAGCGCCGAAAAAAGGACGGCAGTTTCTCATATCTGGTCCGGGTCCGCATCGCTCGGCGCGGCCAGCCCGACTACTCGGAGACCAGGACCTTCCCGAAGAAGGCCATGGCCGATGAATGGGCCAAGCGTCGCGAGCTCGAGCTGGCCGCCCCGGGTGGTATCGCCCAGTTGCGCTGGAAGGGAGTGACTCTGGACGATGCCATCGAGCGCTATCTGCATGAGTTCGCCCAGGGCGCCGGACGCTCCAAGCGCGCCACCATCGAGCAGTTACGCCGCTTTCCCATCTCCAGGGTAGCGATCACCGAACTCACCAGCGAGCAGGTGATTGAGCACGCGGTGATGCGCCGTGACAGCGGCATCAAGCCCTCGACGATCAATCAGGATGTGGTGTGGCTGGGGATCATCCTCAAGACCGCAGCCGCGGCCTGGAAGATGCCGGTGGAGCTCAACGAGTTCGAGTCAGCCAGGCTGCTGTTGCGCAGCAAGGGTGTGATCGGCAAGTCGAGTGCCCGGGACAGGCGTCCAACGGTAAGGGAGCTTGAGCGAATACGCGCTTACTTCCAGCGCTCGCAGCGGATCCGGCCGAGTGCCATCATCCCCATGGAAGACATCATGGACTTTGCGGTGGCCACCTCTCGGCGCCAGGAAGAGATTACGCGCCTGCTGTGGTCGGATCTCGACGATGAGGCCATGACCTGCTGGGTGCGTGATGCCAAGCACCCGCGCCAGAAGTGGGGAAACCACAAGCGCTTCAAGCTGACCCACGAGGCCATGGCCATCATCAAGCGTCAGCCGCGTATCCAAGGGGAAGACCGGATATTCCCCTACAACGGCAAGTCGATCGGCACCCGCTGGCGAGCAGCGACTGCCGCCTGCGGCATCGAGGACCTGCGCTTTCACGACTTGCGTCACGAAGCGACATCTCGCCTATTCGAGGCGGGATACGAGATCGTCGAGGTCCAGCAGTTCACGCTGCATGAAAGCTGGGATGTGTTGAAGCGGTATACGCACCTGCGTCCGGAGAACTTGGCATTGCGCCAGTCTCCGGACGACTAGGGGTCAAGTGTTGACCTGTTTCCAGAGCTGGTGTGCCTCGCCACGCTTCTTGTCCAGGTACTGGGCGAGGTCCGCAGCACTGACCAGCCAGGGGGACTTCTGGGAGTCGCCGGCGCGGTAGGCCGGTACCGGCAGGGCCTGGGCTCCGGCACGGATGCTGGCGGTGCGAGGGCTGATGCCGAAGTAGCGGGGGGCCACTTCATCGAGTGGCAGCTCGGAGCGTCCATCGAACTCCGCCAGCAGGCCAAAGTAGGTATTCATCGTTTTTCGCTCCTTGTTGGCGGTATGGTATCTATGCTGATCCGTCCTGGCGGGAGCTGAAGGTTACAAAGGCCAATGGATAGAGCCTGTGCAACCAGGTCGTGCGGCTCTTGGGCAAGGATTCTCAGCCATGCCTGCTCAGCTTGTTGCACGGTGACGGTACCTTTCGCCTGGCCTTCCAAAACTCGGAGGATCGGCGATAGCTTCTTTTGATCGAGATAGCTCATGTTAAGCAAAGGACCCCAAATGGAAGATTGCTCGAACATTGCCCGCTTCGATGAATACACGGGCAAGATTTTTGCCGCCTTGTATCAGCGGTTTCCTGTACCTCTGCTCCTGCAAACACATGAATATGTTGAGAGTCCAACGGAATTTAGTGATTTTCTTGGTTGTGATACGGCCTCTAAAGAGTCCGAGTTTTTTTGTCATACGGTGGTTTGGCTTGAAAAAGCTGGCTATATCGAAACTGAAGAAGTGGATGGCCGCTATCTGTATGTCCAAGGAGTAGTTCTCACTGCCAAGGGGCTCGAGGTACTCAATATTCAGCCTGATAGCTTGGAGCAGAGAGTTTCTCTCGGTAGCCGGATTACAAGGGCCACGAGAGAAGAAGGCGTCGAGATGCTGCGAGGCCTGGTTCGAGAAGCCCTCAGTGCGGGTGCCAAGATGATGGTTTATGGCAGTTAAAGGCATCATTGTGTTCGCTTTTTCCAATGGTGATAGCGCTGCTGAATGGTCCGCAGCACCGCTGCGGACTTGGGGCGATGATCCAGCTCGGCGCGGCTGTTGACGCCGCAGGCGGCGCAGAGCCAATCGCGGGCGTCCTGTTCGTTGTGGGTGCCGTCGGGTAGCTGCTCGGCGGTCAGGCCAAACTTGTGGCGCCGGCGCCGGTCCAGGTAGAGCCGAAAGCCCCTGTCCTTGCAAAGCAGGGCGGCGGCCCTGGCCAGGGCGCCTCCTTTTCGCTCATTCATGGCTCGTCCTCATTCGCATGCTCGTGACGCTCCGGATCGAACAGGTCCAAGGTCTCGCGGCTGAGTTTCCAGGCTTCCCAGGCCAGCAGTAGCGTCATCAGGATGGCCACCGCGGCAATGACGATGAGGATGGTGTCAGCGGACATGGCGGCGTTTCCTCTCGCTCAGTTCCTGGCACTGGATACAGGTGGTGGCCCAGGGCGCGGCCTGGCGGCGAGCGGTAGGAATCTCGTCGCCGCAATCCTCGCATTCAGTGTTGGTGGCGGTGGCCGTCGGTAGGCGGCACAGCGTGAGTGCACCTTCCATGCGACGTTCCATCAGTTCGCTGGCGATATCGGCGTTGTCGGCCATGATCAGTCCTCCTCCTTGTGAGTCTCGGTGTCCCAGAAGCGCTGCATCAGGCGGTCACCGTCGTCCAGGTACTCGTGCAGCTCGCGGGGTGTGTAGGTGGCCCACTCGATTAGGGTCAGGGCAGCGCGCTGCAGGTCGCGATCGATGACCCGCAGGCGAGTGATATCCAACGGCCAGGTCGGGCCGTTGTAGGCGGCGAGTAGAATGCGCCGGCAGTGCTGGCTCTGGCCGGTGTGTCCGTTGGCGACGTCGACGAGGCGGCGCAGCGCCGCCGGGCCGACCAGTTCAAGCTGCGCTCGGCGCTGTTCGGCGTCGGCCTCCTGGGCGAGGATTTTCTCCATGGCCTGGCGGCTTCGCTCGCGCAGGCGCTCGGTAACACGGTGCATGGTCATGAGGCGCTCCTTGCGTGGTGCGGTTGTTGTGCTGCCCGTTGGGCGTGATGCGCGGGCAGGTGTGCGATGGCGATGCCAAGCTTGTCGGCGATGTGGTCGAGCCCGCCGTCGGTGAGTTCGGTGCGGCCGTAGTGGGTCCATCCGCACGTGGGGTGCCAGTAGGTGCCGGTGGAGACCAACATCAGGCGAGTTTTGCCGCGCCTCCTGTTTCGGTAAGGCCCGGTCGGCAGGTTGTCGGCGCCCAGCACCCCGGCCTCGCGCAGGCGGCGGGCCAAGGTGTTGCGGCCGAGGTTCAGCAGGCCGGCGGCCTGGTCGAGGGTGTAGGTACGCTGCATATGGGACTCCTTCGTTGCCTGCTATGCCTGGAACACCCAGCACTTCACGCTCGCTCCGTTGAGGCGGATGCGGGAGCGCACGGTACGGTTGGCGTCGACGAACTTGCGGGTCTTGCTGGCCTTGAGGTAGCGCTTGAGCTCGCGCATTTCGGGCACGCGCAGCTTGTATTCACCGCAGTAGCGCTCGAAGTCCTTGAGGTTGATGGCGATCAGATCGCCATCGCCGCCGTAGTGATCGAGTACCGGCTCGGCCTTGAGTCCTTCGAGGTAGTCGAAGGCCTCCCAGAACTCCGCGACCAGGGGGTGGTCTGCGCTGATTGCCTGTTGGCGTTCGCGGGCCATCTGCCAGACATGGCCGATGGCCACGTCGATGGTTGCGGCGTTGAACAGGCCGAGTCCGTCGGGACCGAGGCACTCCACCAGGGCGGCGAGCTGGCCGTGGCACTTGGCGATACGCAGCACCTTGATGTCCGGGTCCTCGGCGAGGCGTTCGGCGAAGGGCCTGGCACGCTCGTTGATCAGCGTGAGCAGCTCGGCCTCGCGTTGTGCCACGTCCAGGGCGAACTGACTGACGTGTTCGAGTTCGGCCTTTTCCAGCGCCTCGGCGAGTTCTTTGGTCTGGCGGTTCTGACCCGCACGGGTGAAGTGCAGGTGACAGATGCGTGTCTGGATCGCCTCGCCGGCCTGCACGGCGGCGTTCTGGCTGATCACGATGGAGCCACGGAAGGGCGGCTCGTAGGTGTCGTTGCCGCTGTTCTTCACGCCCCGGGCGCGGATCGAGCGGCCGTTGAAGGCGGTCTTGAGCTCGTCCCAGTCAAACTGCTTCTGTTTGGCGCCGCCGTCCTGCTCGCGGTCAGACTCGATCAGCACCACCGGCAGGTTGGAGACCTGGGCGAAGTTGCGTGAGCGCGCAGGCATGGTGGCCTTGGATGGGTCGAAGCCCTCGTAGTCGCGGCGACCGACCAGCTTCCACAGGAACTCGATCAGCGTGGACTTGCCGGCACCGGCCTCGCCGACGATCTCCAGGAAGGGAAAGCTGCCCATTTCGGCGCGGATCTGTTCGGTCAGCAGGCTGCCCAGCCAGAACGCCAGAGCGATCACGCCCTTGGCCCCGAAGGCGCCGAGCAGTTGAGTCGTCCAGTCGGTCTGGTAGGCCTCGCGGTCAGGGTTGAGGTGCAGGGTCACCGACTGGCTCAGGGTCTTGAGCTGCTTGCGTGCGCCGAGTTCGAAGTAGTCCTCGCTGTTGATGCGTATCAGCTTGCCGCCGGCGACGGCCAGATCACCGAACACGTAGGCCGCGTGCTCCTTGCTGTAGCCGATGAAGTCGATGGTCTCGACGGTCTTGATGCCGCCGATCTGGTCCTGGAGCAGGGTGTCGAGCTGCTGACTGGTGCCGGTCCAGACCGCGCCGGGCGCCACGCCAAGCAGGCGCTTCTTGAACTCGCTGGCACTGGCCAACTGGCCACCGCTGAAGGTGTTCTTCACCGGGGCGCTGCCGTCGGGGAATTCGACGCGGTAGTAGTACCAGCTCTCGTCGGTGACAACGTTGGCCTGGTAGTACAGCGCTGTGGGGAAACAGGTGCAGATGCGCTTGACGCTGCCGGCCTGCTCTAGGGCGGCATCGCGGATCGCAGGGTTCAGGCTTTGCTGGTCGCCGCCATCTTCCCCCTCAGCGCGCACAGCGCGATCGAAGGCGTCGATATCGAGCTTCCACCACCACAACTGACGCTTGTACTCGAACCAGAACTCCCGCCGCTCGCTGCGCTTGTAGATGATCAGTGCCTTGGCCATGGCGGAGGGAGCCAACAGCAGGGCACCGTGGTAGCGGTACGTCTCGCGGTGCTGCTCGGTCAGTTCGCCGCGCTGGTGGCAGTCGTTCCAGTCATGACGGCCGTCGCCGGGAATCTGTGCGGCGCGGCACTCCCAGCCGGCGGCCCTGGCGCGGGCAACATGCTTGACGGTGGCGTTCTGGCCTGCCCGGTTACCATCCAGCGCCCACACCAGGGTGGGGCGCGTGGTTCCGACGGCGTGGGCGGCATCGGCTAGGGCCTTGAGGGCTAAGTCTGGATAGTTGGCGCAGCTCATCGCCGAGACCGCGGCAATACCATGGTGGTTGAGGGCGATGGCATCGAAGATGCCCTCGACGATCCACACCTCGCCGGCCTCGACCAGGTCAGCGGTGGTCAAGGTCGGCGGCTGCCACCAGTTGCCCTTGTAGCGGCCGACGAAGTTGGCCTTCTGCTTGCCGAAGCGCTCGGGATTGTCGAGTAGCCGCTCCCAGTAGGCCCCGCCTGGCAGAGTGAAGCGCACCGTGGCGCTGCCGCCGACGTTGGGCTTCCAGTAGCTCTCCTGGCTGTACCAGCCCTGGATGCGATCCAGATCGAAGCCCCGCCCGTCGCGCAGGTAGCCGTCGGCGACGGACGTCTTGCTCTTGGCTTGAAGTGCCGGCGTGCCGTAGCGCTCGCTCCAACTGGCGAACAGCTCGGGAAACAGCTCCTTGATATGGAACTGACTGCCACAGTTGTTCTCGCGCCCACATTTCAGCATCCAGGGCGACTCACTGGAGATGTACGCTTCGCGCTTGCCGCAGGCGGGGCACACCACCTTCTGCAGGTAGCGACCCCGTTCTTCGGCGCGGTAGTCACGAATCAAACGCGCAAGAATGTCCTGGCGCAGCGATGGATTCACGCTGGCCTCCTTATGATGAAAGCTGGGCGACAAAAAGGTGGGCGAAAGCCCGACGCCGGTGGCAGCGACTACTGGTCGATCAGAACTGGGCGCTGTCGGCGGCGATCGATCACGCTGGTGCGCTGTTCCTGCCGAGCCTGTTTCAGGACTTGAAGCAGGTCGGTCACCGTCAGGGCGACAGGGGTCCCGTCACCCAGGCGCAGTACGACAAGTTGCGACGTCGTGGCGTCCACATCGATGCGCTCGCGCCGGTTGGTGGCCTCGAGGTCGGCGTAGGCCTGGAGGGCAGTCAGTTCGGCGTGCTCGACCGGCGTATCGGTGTTGGCGAGCAGGTAGTCCACGCAGTTGGCCAAGGCATCGCGGCGATTGAGCCAGCGATCGCGAAACAGCTGCGCGGCGGCGAGGTTGTGCGGATCCAGGTGAATACCACGCAAGGGCAGAACATTGGTCATCAGGATGTCCTCGTCAGTCGTTGATCTGTTCCAGTACCCAGCGCCGCAAACTTGGGTCGATGGGGATGCAGACGTCTGGGTTGGGTTGTCGACTCGGTGCGGTGGTGGTGGCGAACTCAAGCTGCATCTTTCCGCCCCAGCCGCAGTCCAGGTTGGTGCACTGGGCGTACACCAGCACCAGGGCGGGAATCGGCCGCTTGCTTGTTCGTGTCGCTAGCCGAGAGCGGCAATGCGGGCAGGTGATCCTCACCGGCTATCTCCTTTCACTTCGTATATCGCTCTGCCCCGACCAGTGAGCCCCTGAGCGCCCCGGCGGATGCGCCGACGCAGCAGCCACTCGGCGGCCTGTTCTCGGGTCTGCAGGTTCTGCTGGGTACAGACGGCATCGAGCACGGCTTTCATGTGTTGATCGAGCTCCATGGCTTGGTCCGGCATGGCGTACCTCGAATGCACGGTGGATGTAGCGCTTCATTCAGCCAGCGCGAGCGGCGACAGTGTCAGTGACGGTGGCAAGGTCGACGCCGAGGACCTCTCGGGCTTCCTTCATCATCATCTGGCGCATCACCTCGGCCTTGGGCAGGCCCAGATAGTTGGCCAGTGCCGTGATGACATCGGCCTCGTATTGATCGAGGTAGACCGTGGCCTTGTTGGTGCGAACGCGTTTCGGGTCCTGGTACATGGCGGAGTTCCTTTATGCGGCAAGTCAGGACAAGAGCAGGATCAGCAACGAGCCGCCTGCTCGGTGTCGGCTTCGTAGCGCTCGATACCGAGCAGAAGCAGCATGCGAGCGGTGGAGGAGAGCGAACGCATTTCCAGCTCCGCGATGCCCTCGAGCTTGTGTCGCTCCCGATCGGTGACCATGGTCATCACCGAACGGTTGCATCCGCGGGGCGAACGGGCCGCAACAGGGACCTGTTGCATGGTGTCAGTGCTGTTCATGGGTTAGGCTTCCTAATGGTTGTCTAAGACTGTAGCGACAGAATGGTACCGAACGGTTCCATTGTCAAGATAGGAATATACCGAATGGTGTCTTTTGGTGAGCGGCTTCGAGAGGAGCGGGAGCGTCTAAGCCTGACGCAGGCCCAGTTCGGGCAGCTTGCGCAGGTGACGAAAAAGACGCAGATGCTCTACGAGAGCGGTGAACGCTCTCCCAAGGCGGACTACATGACCGCTATCGCCAGTTCGGGAGTGGATGTGCAGTACTTGCTGACGGGAGAGAGAACCGTTCGCCACAGTGAGAGCGCAAACGGTGATCTTCCTGGCTGCAGCGTGGAACCGTTTGAGGTTCCGATGATGGGGGAGAACCTTGCCGCTGTACCGATGTACGACATCGAGGCGGCAGCTGGTGACGGACGCTCTCTGGAAGCGGAGGAGGTCGAGACCACCATCTACTTCCCGGGCGAACAGCTCGCTGCTCAAGGCTTGGATCCCGCCCATGTGGTGGGCGTCAAGGTTCGCGGTGATTCGATGGATGGCACCCTGGCCGATGGTGACTGGGTGTTGGTGGACCGTAGCCAGCGAGAGCCGAAGCCCGAAGGCGTCTTCCTGCTGCTGGTCCATGGCGAGCGACGGATCAAACGCGTGCAGCGCGTCGCTGGCGGCGCCTGGTTGTTGATCAGTGATAATGACCACTATCAGCCGGAGTTGATCAAGCCCGAGGATATGAAGGACGTGGCGATTCTGGGGCGGTGTGAGATTCGTATTGGAAGGGTCTCTTAGTCTATATTTATTTATCGCTGTCAGGTTGCTTACAATGTCGAATGCGAAACTATTAAAAGATCTTTTTCAGTCCTTCTCGCTAGGCGATGATGAAGCCTTTAAGTCAACTGCTCGGAAAATTATTAACGTAGAGAAATCGAAAAAACACCACGTTCTTGCGGCCGATCTGGAAAAATTTTTAGAATCTTATAGCGATAAGACTGGCGATCCTGTTGTAACTCTCTCAATGATGATGAAGAGCATCCCGAAAGACTCAGATGGGACTGCAGACCTCATTGAAATTGTTACACCGAAAATATCACGTTCGGAAGTAGTATATTCTGACTCGAACGCTAAAGTTTTAGAAGATTTTATAGTGGAGCAAAAAAGTCACCACCTGTTGAGATCCCATGCGCTGAAACCAAATTCTCGTCTGCTGTTGTGTGGCCCTCCCGGCTGTGGCAAGTCGATCAGTGCAGAAATGTTGGCGAGTGAACTTGGGCTCCCTTTGGTTATTGTTCGTATAGATTCTGTTGTATCTTCTTTCTTGGGAGAAACCGCATCTAATCTAAGAAAAATTTTCGATTTTATAGGGAAGAATAGAGTTGTAGCATTTTTCGATGAGTTTGATGCATTAGCTAAGGAAAGGTCTAATAGAGATGAGCATGGTGAACTGAAGAGAGTTGTTAATTCTTTCCTACAAATGATGGACGGTTACAAAGGGAATAGTGTGATTGTTGCAGCAACGAATCATGAAGGAGATTTAGATAGGGCGCTTTGGCGTAGATTTGACGAAGTTTTGAAGTTTGATAATCCAACAACTAATCAAATTAGAGACTTGTTAGAGATAAAGCTCAAAAATTTTCTTCACGATATACCATTGAAGTCAAATGAGTTCATCCTTCAATTTGAAGGGTTTTCTTATGCTGATATTGAAAGAATTGTCTACTCATCTGCAAAAAAAACTATTTTAAGTAACTATGCAAAAATAAATCGACAGACTATGGAAGAAGTTACTTATAAAGAGATGAAGCGAAAAGACTTTGTCAAAGATATGGTGCGCGCAGGGGGAGAATAATGGAGTCATATGAACATCTATCGATAAAGAGGTTCACTGTTGAACAACCAAGAAGGCGTTCTGGTGGTGGGGGAAGCTTAGTTAAACGTACAGACGTAAGTGGTCATGCACAAAAAATAAGAAATCAATGCAATAATATTGAGGAGAGCGAAACCTATAGGAGTGTGAACGCTTTTGATCCTAACCTTCTTGTCAAAATAAAGGCACAGGATGGTCAACTGAATGATGATAGCTTTAAATCCATAGGTGCACGTTTAATTTCTGAGGAAGACAGCGGTTGTTTAATCGTATTTTTTGACGAAAATGCTAAGAAAGAGTTTTTTGATAGGCTAAGTAAGTATTCTAATGGAATGGAGGGGCCAGGAGTTAACGCGACCCTTTTTCATGCTATTGATAGTTTCGAGCTATGGGAAAGAGGCGATAGAGAGTCATTGGAAATAAAGCAGTCAAACCTGTTTTTCGACAAAGAAAAAGCTCTCTTTGATGTTGAGTTATGGCCATTTGATTCGTTATTAAGAAATAAAGAAAGTTTTGATATAATTTCAAAGATCATCATTGATGAAGGTGGAGAAGTCGTAGACAGTTTTGTTACTGACAATTTGGTTTTACTGAAGCTTCTTCTTTGTAAAAAGTCGTACGAAGTTTTAGTTAATGTAAAATATGTTAGGTTTGTATCTCTACCCCCAAAACTTGTTGCAGAGTTTCATGATAATTTTCGTGATGGTAGCGACGTAGAAGATATCATTTCACCTCCTGAGAACGCTGCAATTGTAGGGGTTTTAGATACCGGAGTGATGCCATCACACCCTTTGCTTCAGAGTTGCATTAAAGAGTCAAAGTCATTTGTTAGTGGAGAAGATGACATAGATGGAAATGGACACGGTACTGCTGTAGCCGGGTTCTGTGCTCATGGCTGTGTGGTTGACGGTGCAAAAGGCCCTGTGGTTCAACACGAAGTTAATATCGTTTCAGGAAAAGTTCTTGATAGTAATGCAGAATACTCACGAAAGTTGATAGCAAACCAAGTTACCGAGGCAGTCAAGTACTTTTATAGTAAATACTCTTGCCGTATATTTAACCTTTCTTTCGGCGATCGAATGTCGCCATATGATGGGAAGCATGTAAGAGGCTTGGCTGTTGTCCTCGATAAGATATCTAAGGAGTTAGATGTCTTATTCGTGGTCTCGGCAGGAAACCTGCGCCACGAAGACAATCCGTGCGACTGGAAAAGAGAGTATCCCCGTTACTTGATGCAGCCGGTATCAAAAATTATTGATCCTGCTACATCAATAAACTCCATCACTGTCGGCAGTATTTCCCGTGAGGATAAGACTTTCAATTCTTTCCGTTCGGAAAAAAGTGTTGAGCAGGTAGCAATTGCTGGAAAAGACGAACCATCACCATTTACTCGATCTGGTTTCGGGGCGGGTGGCGCAATTAAGCCAGATTTTGTGGAGTATGGTGGGAACTATTATATTGACAAATATTATTCTAACGGAACAATTCCGCTACCCGGTGATGCAATTTTAAGTGAGGTGGTGCTAAACAAAGATTATCATAATGGTTATTACTCAAAAAATAACGGAACTAGCTTTGCGGCTCCAAGGATAGCTCACTTAGCAGCTCTGATCATGAATGAGTATGAAAAAATAAGCGCCAACAAGGTAAGGGCTATCTTGGGAGCTTCATCTTCAATTCCAAATATGTCAGAAGAGTTTTACGAACGAGCCTCGTTTAATAGTAAGACAGATGTTTTTTCTCTTGTAGGATATGGACTCCCAAATAAGAATAAAGCTTTAAGGTCAACTGACAATTCAGTGGTAATGATTTCTGAAGATACCATAAAGGTTGATGAGCATCAGTTTTACGAGGTTCCGATACCCGACAGTTTCTTTATGTCTGGACGAAGGGCTGAGCGTAGAATAATTATTTCTCTCGCTTATAGTAGCAGAGTGAGGAGTACGCGGTTATCATATAAAGAAGTTAGGATCGGGTTTAAAGTTGTTGAAGCGGAAAGCATGGATGAAGTCAAGGAAGTGTTTGTGCACAAGTCTGAAAAAGAGAATGTTTCAGAAACACCTGGTTTTTTTCCAAGTTCGCAGCTGAGAAGGAAAGGAACGCTACAGGTGGCCGAGAAAAAGTATAGCATCTTTAATGGAAGAAATAAGCTTAAGAATAATAAAAGTAAATTGTTTATTGTGGTCACATGTCAGAATGAGGGCTGGGGCGAATTTTTGTCCGAAGATTATGCTTTGGCGATTAGAATGGAAGATACTTACACCGAGGGTGTTAGTCTTTATAAAGAATGTAAAAATATAATCAGGTCGCGTACAGATCTTCGTGAAAAAGTGCGCCTATCTAATAGGGTTTGATGTTTTATTTAATATCTTAGGAAAGTTTTGGACAAGCCTATATGCGGGTGAATTACATTGGGCCGCTGTGTCTCGGCATAAAGCATCCGGCATTGGAGGGATACGATCTCTCAAAGTTCGCGCCGACCTGCTTCCTGGTTGAGGTCAGCGAGGAAGCAGGGGTTGATGGGACGCTGATCGAAGGCGATCTGCTGGTGGTGGACGAGGGGAAGGTGGTCCAGCACGCCGATCTCGTTATCGTAGAGCGAGAGGGCCAGCACCAAGTCTACAGCAGCCACCGCATCGGTGGCGGCTTTCGAGCTATCCCGTTCTTTGGATGTGAAGGCTTCTCCATCAAGCAGTCCGAGGTGCGTGGCGTGGTCGTCAGTCAGGCACGGCGCTATTCCTTATGATTCAGCGCGTTCTGACTCACTCCTTCCGCAGCACTTCCATCGACAGCGCCACCGTGTAGGCGCTGTCGTTGAGGTCGTGCCGTACCTCGGTGATCAGCCAGGCGGTCTCTTCGATCTCTCGCTTCCAGCCAATCAACCGCACCGGGGTCTCTGGGTAGAGGTCGGGTCGCCCTTCGGCCAAATTCAGGGTGAACTCGGCGCCACCGCGCTCTAGCCGCTGCATCTCGCTCTGGGCTGCGGCGAGGGCGTCGTCTTCGCTGGCGTAGGTGGGGCGAAGGCACTTCAGGTTGTCGGTGTCGCCGGCGATGACTTCCTTACGCTCGGCGTGGGCGGTGTCGTTCCAGTAGGCCAACACGCCGGTGAAGGCGTCGCGGTCGGTGACGACGTAGCGGTGGCGATCGCCGACTTGGCGATACAGGTCGATGGGGGGAATCTCGGTGCCACCGGCGGTGGTGGCCTGGCCGGCGTGAATGAACAGCAGATTGCCGGCTTTCACTGTTGCGATGGCGTCGTAGCGCTCGGCGAGGCGGGTAAGGAAGTGAAGGTCACTTTCATCGGTCTGGTCGATGTGACCGACGCGGATCCCGCCGAGGCCTCCACTGATCTTCGGCTCCAGGTCGTGGCGCTTGGCGATGGTGGTGATGATGTCGCGCAGCACCAGGTTGTCCCAGCTCTGGGTGCGTTTGCCCGGCAGGCCATGGCGCATGTCGGCGGAGCGGGCGCGGATGATGATCAGGTCCGGGGCGCCGCTGTGTTCCACCTCGTCCACGATGTAGGTGCCTCGGTCGATCAGCGGCTCGCCTTTCCAGCCCATGGCCAGGTGCAGCTCCGCGCCACGCGGCGGCAGGGCGAGGCGCCCGTCGTGGTCGTTGAGGGTAATGTCAAGCTGATCGGCCTCGAGTCCGCGGCGGTCGGTGAGCGACAGGTGCTGCAGGCGTGCGTCCAGCTCCGGACTGATCACCTGGCCCTGGAGCGTCAGACGGTAGTCAGGTGTCCGTGCCGGGCGCCCGGGCTGTAGCAGCGTTGAGCCGAAAAGTTGGATCATGCCAGGCCCCCGCTGAGTCCGGACACCAGGGCCTGAGTAAGGGCGTTGGTGGCCAGTTGGTCAGTTGCGTCTTCGTCGATTCGTTGTAAAGTCAATTCGAAGTCGATCTTCTGGGCGACACCATCGCGGAAAAACGCGCTCTTGCGCTCGTTGAGGCTCTCGATCACGAACAGGCCGTAGACACTGCCACTGCCCTCGATCAGCGGCCAAGCTCCGCCGGCATTGGCCATCTGGCGCAGCTGGTCGAGGTTCTGCTGGCCACCTGTGAACTGGGGCAGCAGGGTGCCTGTCAGGGTGATGCTGTCACCGTCTGGCCCCAGAAACTGACGGGACGGCCGGCGGCCCACCCGCCCCTGGGGCGCATGGCGCCAGGCTGTTTGGCGTTGCAGCTCCTGGTATGCTGCCGAAGATACGCCGAAGATAAAGAGTCCGTAGGCCATCATCATTTATAAAATCTCAGTAGAGGGAAACATGAGTAAAGGCTGCTTTCACGCATGTATGTCAGGGGCGTCATCTATTGTGATGCTTTTTGTTGCTGTTGTGATTGGTAATCACGCATCAACTGAATCTTATGTTATCGAAGTTGTTGGGTCACTCAGTTCTGAAGTCCTTGTGGCGGTCACAGCTTGTTTTCTTGGTTCAGTGATAAATAGTAAAAAGCGTGAAGCAAACATTGTGCTAGTCTGCCTTTTGTTAACATATGTGGTGGGATCATTTTTTGGTGCAATGGATGATGAATTTAACGA
Source organism: Halomonas sp. DP5N14-9 (assembly GCF_019802175.1). Classification (NCBI taxonomy): domain Bacteria; kingdom Pseudomonadati; phylum Pseudomonadota; class Gammaproteobacteria; order Oceanospirillales; family Halomonadaceae; genus Halomonas; species Halomonas sp. DP5N14-9. The sequence continues at coordinate 72,743 of NZ_JAHVHR010000006.1, read as the reverse complement.
TGGTTGGCTTGTTTATTGTTTCGCTTCTGTTTATTTCTTTTGTATTTTTATGTCTTTTTTGACACTTGAGAGAGCAATTTTTAGCCAGTGATAATGCTCTTTTAACTGTTGTATCTAGTCCAGGTCGTACATTGCACTCCTATCCCGGGCTGCGGCCTCGCGGCTGGCCTCGTCTAGGGCGCGGCGGACTTCGTTGGCCACGTAGCGGGCCAGGGCCTGCTCATCCATGCCCGGTGCCGGCTGTACATTGATATTGATGCCTCCCTGGATGATCACGCCGTCACCAGCGCTGGCGGCTGACAGCGGAGGCCGGGTGTCGATCGGGATATCAGCGGTGGCCACGGTCGGCAGCGTGGCCGCACCCAGGGCCAGGCTGGCGCCGGCCTGACGCAGTCGCTGGCTGAAGGCGGTGACCCGAGACAACGGCGCCTGTTCGCTGCCCCGGATACCCTGGGCAAGCCCCGCCATCACATCGCCGCCGATGCTCTTGAACACTCGTGATGGTGAGTGTGTGTCGAGCTCGTAGCGGGCGCGGTGCTCGGTGCCCCTGGCGGCGTCGCTGACGGCCTCCCAGGCGGATACGGCGCCATTTTTGATGCCTTCCCCGAGTCCTCGGGCAACGTCCAGTCCGGCGTCTCGCATGCGCCCCGGCAGGCTCTTCAAGTAGTCCATGGCGGCGGTCCACTTCTCCTCGAGCAGGCCCTTGAGGTCCCAGTCGTTGAGCATGGTGGCCACCGCCTCGATGGCGTTGCCGGGGGCGTTCTGAAACCACTGCCACAGTTCGGCGCCGCGGGCCCTGATGGCGTCCCAGTGCTGGAGGATCAGGCCGGGAAGTGTCCAGTTGGTGAAACCGGCGATGATCAGGTCGCGTGCGGAGGCAGCCGTAGCTTTCAGCCACTCCCAGAAGTCGCCGGCGGTTGCCTTTATGCCTTCCCAAAGTGCGGCGAACTTGGGACCAAGGGTGTCCCAGTTCTGCCAGATCAGCAGGGCGCCGGCGGCGATTAGGCCAATGATGGCGAGGATCGGGTTGGCCATGGCGGCGGCTCCGAGCATGCGTAGAGCGCCAATCAGGGTAGGAATGGCGCGGGCCGCAAGGGCGCCCAGCACACGGGTGAAGGCGCCGCCTTTCAGTCCCAGCATCTGCAGGCCATAACGGGTCAGCACCATGGGGCCGAGCAAGGCGCCCAGGGCAAGGGTCAGGGCTCCTCCCACGGCGACCAGGCCGGCGACAGCGGCAGCGGCGGTGGCGAGCTGAGCGGTCAGCTCGGGGTTGGCCTTCATCCAGTCGCCCACGGCACGGGTGATGCGGGTGACGTTCTGGATCAGATCTCGCAACGGCCCCTCGTTGGTGTCGGTGAGGGTGATACCGACTTCTTCCCAGGCGCTGTTGAGGCTCTGCAGGTCGCCTTTGATGTTGTCGGCCATGACCTTGGCGACCCGGGCGTTCTCGCTGGCGGCCTGTTCCAGGGTGGCCACGAATGCCTCGATGCCGGCAGCGCCTTGCTGGTTGATCAGCTCCGCCATGCCGGCGGCGGGTTCCTCGCCGAAGATGTCCTTGAGGTAGGCCAGACGGTCAGCGCTGCCGAGTGTCTCTGTCGCCTTGGCCACGTCGGCGAGGATCTCGGGCACGTTGCGCAGGTTGCCCTCTGCGTCCTTGGCGTTGATGCCGAGTGTTGCCAAGGCGTCGGAGGCTGCGCCGGTGGGGGCCGACAGGCGCAGCATCATGGCACGCAGCGTGGTGCCGGCCTGGCTGCCCTGGATGCCGACGTTGCCGAGCAGGCCGGCCATGGCGGCGGACTCTTCGAGCGACAGCCCCATCTCCCGCGCCACCGGCGCCACGTATTTCATCGACTCGCCCAGCATCTCCAGGTCGACGTTGGCCCGGGTGGTGGTGGCGGTGATGACATCTGCCAGGCGCGTCATCTCGGCGGGATCAAGCCCGAAGCCGGACAACAGGTTGGAACTGATATCCGCGGTGCGCCCAAGGTCCGCGCCCTGGGCCTTGGCGAGATCCAGCATCGAGGGCATGGCGGCGATGATGGCGTCAGGATCGAAGCCCGCCATGCCAAGAAAGCCCTGGGCCTCGGCGGCCTGGGTGGCGCTGAAGGAGGTCGATGAACCAAGCTCGCGGGCCTGGTCCTGGAGCGCCTGAAAGCGCGGATCGTCCTTGTCGAGGCGCGTCAGGGCTTGGACGCGGGACATGGCAGCGCCGTAGTCGACACCAGGAGCCAGTAGCCGGGCGCCACCGTAGAGTGAAGCGCCACCGGTGGCCAGGCCGCCGGCACCAGTGCCCATCAGGCGTCCGGCGCGGCCCATACCCCGGTGGAACTGACGGGCAGCGTCAGCGGCCTGGCGTTGCTTGCGGGCAACTTCGCCCAGTTCCTGCTGTTGTCGCTGCAGCTGCTCGTTGGCGTCACGAATGCGCCGACTCAGCGCCTGCTGCTGGTCGCCTAGTTTGCCAGTCACGCCGTCGACGCGGGTCATATGGGTACGCAGGTACTGAAGCTGCTGTTGCTCCGCCTGATACTGCTCCTTGAGGCGCTGGGCCTGGCGGATGGCCTGGGCACGGCGGCGGGTGAGGTCGCCGGTGGCGCCATCGGCCTGCCCGAGCTGGCGGGTCAGCTCCTGGACTTCACGCTGCTGGTCGGTGAGGGCGCGGGCGCTGTCCTCGCTCTGGCGCTTGAGATCGCGAAAACCGCGCAGCTCGCGTTGAGCGCGTTCCAACGTCTTGAGCTGATCGCGGCTGGCCTTGAGGGCTTCGGTGGTGGCGCCGCTGCCCTGTGTGATCTTCTTCAGCGGGCCGGTGGCCCGATCCACTGCGTCGAGGATGACTTGCAGCTTGAGGTCTCGGGCCATCGGTGTTCCTTGCGGTGTGGCGGTGCGGGTGGGTCAGGTGTTGGGGCTGGCTCAACCTTTCCTTGGCTCGACGCGGCGGCGGGCCTGTTCCCGCCAGGACATCAGCTCTGCCAGGCCCATGGCGTCCATCTCCGGCGGGCCCCAGTGGAACACCATGGCGAGGTCCGCCATGGCGTCGTCCACGCGCTCGGGCAGGGCTAGGCGCTCGCCTCGCGCGTCTTCCTCGGCACCAAAAAACCGGCCACGGTGCCCCCGAGTTGGACCAGGTCGGCGGGATCGAGGTCACGCACCTCGGCTTCGGTCAGCGCCGGTTCGGTGATGCGGGGCAGCACGGTGGTCAGGGCGGCGACCTGCATCTGCAGCAAGTCGGTAAGCGAGACGCCGCGCAGCGCTCCGGACTTGGGCTTGCGGACCTGGATCTCGTTGACGGTGGTCTTGCCGCGCATGATCGGGGTGTCGAGCTCGACGGTCTCTGTGATCGGCTTGGGCAGTTCGGCGACGTTGGGGGTGTCGGTCATGGTGAGTCCTGTGGGTCTGAGTCAGGTGAATGCCTACGCCGCCCAGGGGCGGCGCTGGGTTACAGGTTGAGGTTGGCGCGGCGCTGGGCGAGGCGGTCCTCGCCGCGCACGGTGAAGACGTAGCCGGGCACGTCGCGCTCGATGACGGTCTCGCCATCGATGACGAGCTTGTAGTAGGTGAGGGTGGTGGTGATCTCCCAGTCGGACTTGTCGCCTTTCTGGGCCTCGCCCATGGCGATGGTCTTGTGGCGGCCTCGGGCGACGATCTCGACCGGCACGGTTTCGCCGGTCTCGTCGCTTTCGTAACTGCCGGTGAAGCGCAGCAGGGCGGCGTCATGCTCCGGGGAGCCGAAGCTGTCGAACAGGCCATCCACGACCAGACCACCGGTGGTCCATGTCATCGTCATGAGTTCCTGGCCCATGTCGACCTCGACCGGGCCATCCATCCCGCCGCCCTCGTACTCGATCATGCGGCGGGCGAGCTCGGGGATGGTGACGGTGGGCACCTGGCCCTGCCAGTTGTGGCCGTTGCCGAACAGGTTGTAGTCCTTGAGGATCTTGGGAAGCATGGATTTCTCCTAACTGGGCATTTCGCTGAGCCCGGCGATCAGGCGGCGGCGACGCGGTCGGCGAAGTCGATCAGGTAGCGGTCGGTGATGCGCTGCTGGAACATCAGGTTCTCTAGCGGCGGCACCGGGGTGTAGTCGTAGTCGATGTAGAGCTTGCCGGCCTTCAGCACCTCGGGGGTGTTGATCTCGGGGTCGAACCAGGCGACGCCGTCGATCAGGTAGCCCAGGCGCTTCCACTCGCGGAACTTGGCGTTGATGCCCTCGATGATGTCCTTCACCAGGCTTGGGTGCATCGGCAGGTCCACCGCCCAGAGGTGGGCCTCGGCGATGGTGTCGGCGATGATCTGGGCGGTGCGGGTGTAGTTCTCGAAGGCGAACAGCGGATCCACCGAGCAGGTGCGCGAGCCCCAGAAGCGGTAGCCGCCGCGATTGATCAGGGTGGTGACCTCGTGGCTGTTCAAATAGCCGGCGTCGGTGGCCGGATCCTGCAGGTCCCAGAACACATCGCGGCTGATGCCGGTGACACCATTGACCGGGATGTTCGAGAGCGTCTTGTGCCAGCCGAATTCGTTGTCCAGGCGCGCACGCATGCCCAACGCCCGGGCCACGGCGGGGTGGTTGCGGGTGCTCTGGGTGGCGGTGTCCCAGCCGGTGAAATCGGGCCAGATCACCATCACTTCGCGGGCACCGAAGTTCTCCCGGTACATGGCCGCCTCTTCCTTGGTGGTGCAGCCGAAGGCCGAGGCGTAGACGAAGGCACGCAGCTTCTGGGCGACGCCGATCAGCTCGCTGACGACGTCGGCGTCGTCCAGCTCCGGCACGCCGAGCACGCGGGGCTTGACGCCAAAACGCTGCTCGGCGGCGAGCAGGGCCTGCAGGCCGAGCTTCTTGCCGCTGGCGTCCACGCCGCCGATGACGTTGCTCTTGGTCTCGGCGGCATCACTGCCTTCCGCCACCCGGACGACCACCACCAGGGTCTTGGCCTGGTCGGCGATGGCGTCGAGTGAGCGGGCGAGGGTGCCCTCGGCGCCGGCCTTGCCCTGAGCCGCGAGGATGTCGGTGATCAGCACCGGCGTGTTGAGCGGGAAGGGCTCGTCCTGGCCGCCGGTCAGTCTGGTGAAGGGCATCGCGGATACGATGCCCGCACCACTGGAGTCCTCGGCCTCGGCGGCGGTGACCAGGGCGCTGGCGGTGGCCTCGCCGTTGACCGCCGCGACCACCTCGCTGGCGGTGCTGGCCAGTTCGCCCTCGGTGTCGGTGGCGAGGCTGACGGTGACGTCGTTGCCGGAGACGCTGACGGCCAGGGTGGCGGAGGCGGTACCCGGGTCGAGGTAGCGCACGCGGATGGCGTTGCCATCGGTACTGGCACTGGCGGCGGTGTAGGTGATGCCGGTATTGGCAGCGGCAAAGTTGACCGTGGTGCTGGCGGCGACGCCGGGGGCGGCATCTGGTGCGGTGGCCACCAGGCCGATCACCGCTGTTGCAACGGTGCGGATCGGTCGGGTGCCCTCGTTGATCTCTACGACACGAATGCCGTGATGGTAGTCCTGGGCCATGGGTGAGGCTCCTGCGCAGGGAATATCGGGTCGATGCATGACGTGGTGTCATGCTGCGCGGGAGGGTGGAGGGGGCTCAACGAGCGGGCGTTGTGACAGGGGGAGGTCACAACGCCCGGTAGGATTACAGCGGAAGGGCTCCAAACGCGTAAGCGAGAAGGATCGAGACGATGATGACAGCGGCTATGCGGTGGTTCATGTGAATACTCCTGATTGATGGAGCGGTCATCGTAGCCGCCTTCAGCACAAACCTACCGGTCTCGTCGTGCCCTTTAAGGGCGTTTTGAGAAATTTTTTACCAGGTGAGGGCTTCCAGGGTATCGCGATCCTGGGCTTCCAGGGCGGCCTTCACCTCATCTTCGAGTCGCTGACGTTTCCCGGTGGCTTTGCCGCTAGCCATGGTAAAGGCATCGGCCTTGGCGAGTATGCGCCCCACCAATTCGGCCTTGTCCATGGGGCGTTCTACCAGCATGGCGTCGATATAAGGCGTGGCCACGCTGTTGTCCGCCTGCCACTGGCGTGCCTCGCGCTCTTGCTTATCAAAGGTCAGCGTTTCCGCGTGGGGATAGTCGTTGAGGATCTGGCCCATCTCGGCCTGGTAGCCCGAGTTAATACGGGAGAGGGCTTGGGCGGTGAGATCGTCCACTGGTGTTGCCAGTGGTTCACTGAACCCGCTTGCATCGTAGCTCCAGCCCACCTCTACTTGCTTGCCGCAGGATACCCACTCGATGGAAGGATGAAAGCGCCCAAAAGGGTCGGCATCCGTGATCTCCACCACGGCACCGTTCTCGATTCTTGCCCACATAGTTGTCACCATTCGATGATTACTGAACCGGAGGCCCCGTCGCCACCGCCACGCGACCCGCCTGTGCCGCCGCCACCGGCACCGCCCCCGCCGGGTGCGCCGCCGTCTGCACCCTTCGGCCTAGTTGTTTGTGCTGCGCCGGCGCCGCCGAAGCCGCCACCGCTACCAGAAACCGCGTTGCCTTCTTGAGTCGATCCGCCAGGAGACGCAGAAGACACTGGCAAGATCACCGCGCCAGATCCGGTGGTGGAACCTGATCCGCCGGCGGTAGGGATTGATCCGCCAGACCCACCCGTGCAAGTGAGATAAGTGCCGAATGAGCTAGTCCCACCTGTCGAACCTCCACCAGTCGAACCCGACGACTTGCCGGAGCCGCCGCCACCCACAGTTATAGCCACCGAAGACACGCCGGACAGATCAACGTAAGCATATGCAGCGCCACCACCGCCGCCACCGCCGCCACAAGCCGCCGACGTTTCCGAATGCCCTCCGCCGCCACCGCCGCCTACCACAGTGACACGCGCCTTCCTGGTTCCTTGCTTCAGAATCTCGGGCACGGTCCAGCTAGTGGTACCCGGAGAATCGAAAACCTCGTGCCCCAAAAACCTGGCAGACACCTCAGACCATGCAGTCCACTGGTAGCTTCCTCCGTCTGCATACCTGGTGCGCACAAAAGTTCTGTTTTCCTGGGCGGCGATAAAAGTCTGCGTCGGCCTCGCATTCTGGCCACCAACTGTGATTGCCCCGTCGACAGCCAAAGGCAGGCCCGGCGTATCACCGTTAATGAAGTAGAAACCCTGCTTCACTAGGGTGCCTAGGTCGGCAGTTCCCTTGAACTCGCCTTCCCCAAGGCCAAATTGATAGAAGGCTTTATGAACCAGCAACGGGGTCATGAAAACTTCATTCGACGTTCCGGCCTTAGCCTGCGCGCTGCTGGCTGCGTCGTCTTCGCTTATTAGCCTCAGCCATTCGGGCGCTGCGTCTTCGCCCGGTTTGAAACCGATATGGGCAAAGCCATCACCGACGCCGATAAAGGAATAGGTAGGCGAGCCATCGATGGGCATGGAAATCATGCCTGACGTTTCTCCAGGGCCTCCAATCGCGCTAGAAGTCTGGCGGAAGATTCGAGCAGTATTGACAGATCGGCTGGTTAAGTCCGGCACGTCCACCGGGCCTGCCCCGAGACCAAACTTCTTGAACGCGGCATGCACCTTCTCGGGCGTCATCGCCTTGACGTCGTCTGTGCCTTCCAACGCCTCCTCGTCGTTGGCGATCTCCAGCATCCCCTGGGCGGTCTCCGTCGCCGCCGGGTGATTCCGACTCTGCTCATGGGCCAGGCGCTGCTGATCCACGTACTCCCGCGTCGCCAGCACCACACTGGGATCCACTTTCAGCGTCACTGCTGCGGTGTCGCTGACTTCCATCACAACGCGGATGGTCTGGGTGCGGCTGGAGCCCTCGGCAAGTACCGGCTTGTAGGTCTCAGGCAGGTTGCCGATGGCGATCAGGTCGCCTGCGGCGTCGAACACGCCGATTTCTCGGATGGTCCAGCCGCCGACGTCTGGCGGCAGCACCTGCTCGATGACGATCCAGGTGGGATTGTTGTCATCGGTGTGGACGGCGTTGATCGGGGCGCGGCGCACTTCGTTGACCAGGGCGGTGGCACTGGAGTCCGGGGTAACGGGGTTGCCGCCACCGTCGCCCACAGCCATCTGGGTGATCTGGATCTGGGTGCCGAGGGCCACCGCGTTGGCGATCTTGGCCTGACCGGTATCGGTGAGCAGGGTGTAGAACTGGGGCATGGGGCGGGCTCCTGATGTTCGGCCTTATAGGGGGAATACGGTGGTGCTGTCGATGGAGTGGACGGCGGCGCCGACGAAGAAGGGGCTGGTGGTTTCGATGTCGCCGGGGGCGAAGGGATAGACCTCGGTCACGTCGCCGTCGTAGATGGCCGCACCGACGTGGGTGAGGCCACGGCTCTCGCCGGCGATATCCAGCCCGATGACGTGACGCGTCAGCGGCTTGGCGTCGTCGATCAGCCGCTCGAGCTCCTGGTACATGCCGTCGGTGATGCCGGTGTCGAGCACGCCAATACGTAGGGCGAAGGTGCCGGGGATTCCCTCGGGGCTGGTCTCCCACCACTCCACGACCTCGAGCAGGTAGCCCAGCGGCTCGACGACGCGGCGAAGGGCCGAGATGGTGCCCTTCTTGCGGTGGACGTAGAACGCCTGGGCGATGACGCCGCGCTTGGTAGCCACCGTCCAGGTCGGGTCCCAGCGGTCGACGCTGAAGGCCCAGGCCAGGTAGGGCAGGAGGTGGGCGAGGCAGGTCTCAGGACGCCACAGATCGCGCAGCGGTACCGGCACGCGCTGGATTTCGGCCAGCGCCTCGGCGGCGGCACGCTCCAGGGCGGTGCCGTTGGAAGGCAGCAGGTGGCGGATACGTTCGGCGCTACTCATCGCTGCCCCCGATGATCACGCTGGTCCCGGTGCAGTGGGCGGCCTCGGTGACGTCGAGCACCACGTCGCTCACCGGCGCGGTCAGTTCCACCCGCTGCACACCTTCGACGTGAAGCGCCGCGTGTAGTGCGGAGCGCCGAATATCACGGCCAAGGCGACGCTGTTCACCGATATAGCTGGCCAGGGCAGCCTCGGCGGCGGCCAGGATGGGCTCCTGCTCGGGGCCGGGATAGACGTAGAGGGTGGCGTCGACGTTGTAGTCGACGATGGTGGCGGATTGCACCGTGAGGCGATCACCCACCGGCCGGATGTCCTCGGCAGAGAGGGCCGCGTCGACCTGGTCGATCAGTTCCTGACTGGCGGTGCCATTACCTTCGGACGACAGCAGAGTGACGATGGCCACCGCCGGGCTTGGGCTGGTGGCCCTGGCGTCCATCACCCGACCATCGGCGGACAGAGCATGGAACTCGTAGGCGCCACGGGGCCCGGCGACGCTGAGCCCTTCATAGGCTCGCTGGGCACGCAGGCGCAGTTGATCGTCGCTTTCCAGTACGGAGGCAACCGGTGGCGTGGCATTCGGATCACCAGGGCTGACCACCAGGCGCTCCACCTCGAAGTTGGCGGCGATCTGGTCGAGATCAGCGTCTCTTGCGTAGGCAAGCATCACCGCCTTGGCCGCTTCATTGACCCGCTGTCGCCAGATCATCTCGCGGTAGGCATTTTCCTCGAGCAGCTTGGTCAGCGGCTCACTCTCGAGTGCCAGGGTGGCCTCCACCTCGGCGCGGCGCTCGTCACCGACCAGCGCGAGCAGGGCAGCGGTGCGCTCGGCCAGGATGGCCTCGAAGTCCAGCGCTTCGACGACCTGGGGGGCAGGGAGCTGGGACAGATCGATGGTGCTCATGCCAGAGGCACCTCCAGATTCACGGGCTCGCCTTCACGGGTCTGGGCCTCGAGGTCGAGCACGACCCGCCCGGGGCTGGTGGTACTGACGCTGGTGCGTACAGCCGTGACGCGCAGTCGCGGTTCCCAGCGCAGCAGCGCCATCACCGTGGCGGCGTAGACCTGGAGCAGGGTGGCATCGGTCAGCGGGCGGTCGATCATCTCGGGCAGCAGTGAGCCGTAGTCGCGCCGCATGACCCGGGAGCCCAGCGGGGTGGTCAGGATATCGGTGACGCTCTGGCGCAGATGGTCGAGATAGTCGAGCCGGCGCCCGGTGGTGGCGTCCATCATGTCGGCACTCCCGTGTTGCTGGGCCCAGACTCCACGCCACCATGGCGATGGCTGTCGCCGATATCCTTGCCGTTGTGGGTCACGCCGTCCCCCGCGATGGTCACGCGTCCGTTGAGCGTCACGTCAGCGTTGATTGTCACGCCGCCGGGAGCCGTGATGGTGGCGCTGCCGGGTAGGTCGGCGTTCAGGTGGCGGTTGGTGTGGTCGTATTCCAGCACGGCACCGTCCGGCATCACGCGCCGCCACAGGCCGGGGTTGTCCGACGGCGCTGCGTGTCGTTGCGAGAAGACGCCGGTCAGCACCACGCCGGCGGACGGATCGCCGCCGGGGGAAAACAGCACCACCTGCTCGCCGGTGGTGGGCGGGTCCCAGTCTCGGGTGGTGCCGGCGCGGCTTTCGATCCAGGGCAGCCAGGCGGTGAGTAGCTCGCCGCTCTTCACCCGGACCCGGGCACGGGAATGATCCACCTCGGCGATAGTGCCGAAGCGGATCAGGTTGTGGATCAGGCGCAGCAGCTCGGCGGCACCATGGAGAGGGCGAGAGGGTGTCATGCGGGCATCGTTGCGCGCTGTGGTGGTGACTGCCATACCGGGGCGTTGTGAGCCGGACGAGTCACAACCTCGCTATGACCAAGCGGTCAGTGAGCACCGGTCAGATGGCGCAGCACGGTGTCCTGGATCAGCTCCCGATCGGCGTCGCTGAAGCCGATCAGGCGCCGCTGGGTGTAGGTCACGCGGGGGCCGTCGCGGTCCACGTTGGCGCGAAGCCCGTCCTGGTGGACTCGAGCGATACGGACCACGCGGCCGACAAAGCCCACCTCTGCGGTGTCACCCTGGGCGCGGGCCTTGAGGTACTTGGCGGTGCGGATCTTGGCGAACATGGTGCGACGACGGATGGCACCCTTCTGGGCGCGTCGCTGTGGCTTGCGCGGTGCGTAGGGGGAGCCGTCGGGATTCTGCTGGGCCTTGATGCGCTCGCGCTGGGAGCGACTCAGCGCCTGGGCAACTCGGCGTGCCAGGGCGCGGCGCTCCTTTGAGCTAAGGTTGTCGAGCAGTGGAGTGACCCAGTCTTCCAGCGCCTGGAGGTCGTTGGTCATGCCGTTCGCCCTCAGTCCGATGACCACTCGGCGGCCAGCTGGTAGTCCTGGTCGCTTGGTCCCTTGATGTTCATCTGCCAGGCGTCTGCCGGGCAGAGATCAATCGGGTATTCGGGCATGCGGTGCTCGACGTTGATATGAGCCGCGTCGCAGTCAACCAGAGCCACTACCCGCTCGGTGAGCTGGACGGTCAAGGCCAGATCCCAGCGCTTGTTGTCGAGAATCTCGGCCTCGATGGTGACGGCCTCGTCAGGGTCGAGGTCCGGCTGGTAGCGGGACAACCACTGGAGCAGGGGAATCATGACGGTGTCCAGGGTGCCGCTGTAGTCGGTGATGACCAATTGGGCGGGGACTCGGTACTCGTGGCTTAGGTGCTGGCCACGATGAAAGGCGACCCTGCCATCCTGGATAAAGGTCAGCAGCTTATCGGGATTGCGCTTGAGCTCAGCGACGGCGCCGAGCAGGTGGTCGCGTAGCGACATCAGTTTCTCCACTCTGGCCTCTCATTGGTTTCACTCAACACATCAATCAGGCCGTTATGACGGGTGGCACAGCCGTGGTACTGATTGGCCCAGTCGCGCAGCGTTAACGCCACATCCCGGGCGGTGCCGTCAGTCAGCGGTGGCAGTGTCGTTGGGCATGGCGTCAGCAACGTCTGCTGCAGCGGGGGCGCGCCCGGCGGCGGCGTCGTTGAGCAGCCGGACAAGGCGAGGCTCAAGGCAAACACGCTGATAGATGGGCTTCTCGATTTCACGGATGATCCCTCGATCGATGATTCGCTCGTTGGCCTTGAGTTCGGCCAGCCTGGCCTCGATGGCACTGGCGATCTCGGACTCGCGCGCCATGGCGGCGGCGATGGACTGTTCGATGACGCTCTGGGCAGTGAGGCGCTGGCTGTCTTCAAACCAACCCCGGGCCAGCCAGCCGCTGGCGGCGGTGGTGGCCAGCATCAGGACAGCGGCGAGCAGACGGATCCGGGTCATGCCGAATATTCCAGGGCAGGAGCGCAGATCTCATTGATCAGAACGTCACCCACTGCCTCGACGCAGCGACGGCGGTTGGCGATGTACTTGGCCAGGTCGCGCTTGTTGCTCAGGAAGAACAGCTCGACGATGACGCCACCCCCCTGACGGATGAAGGCCAGCCTGCTGTGCTGCCCGCTAGCTTCACCCTTGGCGCCGCGGTTGGCGATGCCCAGGGCATCAGCGATGGCGTGGCAGAGGGCATTGCCCAGCGGGTAGTGGTGGCCGGCACTGAGCGTCTCGACGCCGGTGGCGGCCTGGCTTGCGGCGGCATTGCAGTGAAATTCGACGGCCAGGTCGTGTGCCTTGGCGGCGCCTACCGCATCGCGAAGCGGCAGGTTCTTTCCATCGGTGCCGTCCTTGTCGACGATGACTCGCTCGCCGAGGTATTCGGCCAGTAGGTCGCGGAACTCGAGGACGATGTTGGCCTCGGTATGACCATTGCCTACTGCGCCAGGGTCGCTGTCGCTATGGCCGGCGGAGATGAATAGGCTCTTTTCCTGCAGGGCGGCGAACTGGCGCATCAGGACCTCCACGGAACACGAAACAGATGGGCGAGGTTGCCGCCAGTCATCAGCAGATGGGTGGCAGCGAGTGGTAGCAGGCACACAAGCCAGGCGCTGCCCGGCGATCCGGTGGCCAGAATTCGGGCGATGACGACGGTGCAGCCGGCGATGCAGGCCCAAGCGGCAATGCCGACGCCAGGGCGATAGCGGCGGCCACGCCGGCGATAGGTCAATAGACGCAGGATGATCAACAAGGCGGCGATCAGCGTGATGATCCCGGTGATGGTCATTTCCTCCCTCCCAGCCAGGCTTTGAGATCAAGGGTCTTGACTCCCTCGATAGCTCGCAGCCCGGCAGTCACTGTGACGGCGGCGGCGATGAAGGCTGAGACAGCGCTGTGCTCAAGCATGTCGCCGAGCAAGGCCGGCCCGCCCAGGTAGCCGATGGCGAAAGAGATCAACAGATAGACGAAGCGCTCGAACAGCCCCAGCTCCTTGGCGCTGATCACGAATAGCGTGGCGCCGCAGAAGGCACCGATGACGGCATTGGCGTCGACGCCGGGTAACCAGCCGATCAGGGCGGCAAGTCCTGTAGCGGTGGCGACGGCGGTGGCAGTGCTTGGTTCGGCCATGGGTTCCTCGTGAGTGTCAGCGCCAGAGTTGCAGGGTGTCGGCGTGAAGGGGGGCGGCCTGTCGTTCATCGGGCAGGGTGACCAGCAGGCCCTGGGGCAGTAGGGGGCCGAGTTCCGCCAGGCCCGGGTTTAGCTCCAGGGCCTGCTCGGTGACGCTGCCGGTGCGTCCAAGTACGCGATAACACAAGCTGTCCAGCGTCTCGTCCTGTTGGGTGCGAACCTTGGGCATCAGATCAGCTCCACGGTGGTATGCGCCTTGCCGAGGATCTCGCTGACTGCCCAGCGCGCATCGCGGCGGTAGTCATCGGCGGCCAGGTCCTTGGCCTCGCCGCGCTCGTCGCCTTCGCCGGTGGCGCTGTGGTCGCGGTAGCGCTCCATCAGTGAGGCCGTGGCGGTGGCGTAGACCGCCCGGCGGTAGAGCAGGGCGTAGCTGTTCGGTGGCATCCAGTTGGGTGCTTCGACGTCATCAATGGTGGTGCTGCCACTGGCCTGGCGATCCTGCTGCCAGTTCGCCAACTGGCGATTGATGTCGGCCATGGCTACGCGCAGCGCCATGTCCACCCGGGCATCGGTGATGCTGCCGTCGACGCGCTCGGCCGCGCGGTAGTCCTGAGCGTCGAGCGCCGGCCAGAAGCCGTTGTTCTCGATGGGCGTCGCCGGCGCTTCGCTGGTCGGGACGTTGTAGGCGATCAGTGACATGGCGAGTGTTCTCAAATGCCGTCGAAGAAGGGGGTGGGCCGGGCTGCGAGCGGGTCTGCTTTCGGCCTGCTCTCACTCGGCGCCCCCTGACGTCGGCGTGCGACTCGGTAGCGGCGTCAGGCCCCGTTGTGGGGGGCGCCCTGACCGCCTGCGTTCTGTTGCTTGGTGTTTTCTTGCTGAATCTGGCGCTCAATGCGCTCGAGGTCCTTCTTCACGCCAACCTTGTCGTTCAGCGCCAGAGCGCGCTCTAGGCTGGACTGCGCCTCGATCAGCTGGCCTACGGCGCGCTGGGTGTAGCCCAGGGCCTTGAACAGCTTGGCGCGCACCTGGTCATGCATGTCTGCCTGACGGGTCAGGATCTCGACGTCGATCAGCTGCTTGAGCAGGTCCAGGGTGTCGATGCCTTCCTCATCGAGGCACTTGAGGGCCTGGTCGGCGACTTCCTCGGCGATGATGGCGGCGGTGGAGCGCTCGAACTGATCGGGCGGATTGAGGTCGTGGGCCAGGGCGTAGCGGGCGATGGCCACGGCGCCGGCGATGTCTCCGGCGTCGATGCGCCACAGCATGACGCGCATCAGCACGTCGTCCTGGGCGCCCAGGCCTGCCTCGAGTACGCCGGTGACGTAGTCGGCGTACTTGGGCAGGATCTCGCGCTTGATCTCGGCCTTGCGCTCCATCGACTGGGTCGACTTGAGCCGGCGGTAGTCCTCGAACAGGGCGGCCTGCATCAGCTCGTAGGCGTCACCTTGCATCGGTGTCTCGCCGGCGGTCTCCGCCGCGAGTGCGGCGGAGACCCGGTGGTAGTGGCGGCGGGCGGGGCTGGTCATCGTGACTCCTTATCAGGCGCTAAAGTCGCCCAGCTCGATGTTCTCGATCAGGCAGCCGGCGCCGAAGTCCTCCACCACGTAGGCGTCGTTGGAGCTCTCGTAGTTCTCGATGCGGTTGCGCTTGGGGTTCTCGCTGACGTAGCGGCGGCGGGCGCCGTTCTGCCAATAGATCGAGAGGTTATCCAGGGTGGTGACCAGGATGGCGTTGTCGGGAAAGAACGGCACCTGGAGGCCCTGCTGTCCGCCGATACGCTTCTGGCTGATGATCACGTCCATGGCCTGCTGTTCGGTGGGCGGCTGGGTCTGGTTGATCAACGGGAAGTACTTGTCGGCCATCAGCTTGCGCCCGACGATCGCGACCAGGTCGGTGGCGTTGCGGAACCAAGGATCGATCAGCTCGTTGACCGCGTCGTAGACGACAGCGTCGAGGTTCTCGTAGTCGCCACTCTTGCCTACCTTGAGGGTCCCGGCGGTAGCGCCTTCCTTGAGCACCCGGGCCGGGGCCTGGGTACGGTAGTGCTGGAGCCAGCCGATGTTGACGTCCTGCAGCATCGGGTTGGTGGCGGCGTTGGTCTGAGCGGCGGCGGAGGTGCCATTGAAGCCGATCATGATCCGGTCCAGCGCCTGCTGGCGGACGATGGCGTCGCGCACCAGCTCCTGGAAGTTCGGGAACTTGGCCCAGGCGTCGAGCTTGCCGTAGCCGAGGTGGGTGTCGAACTCGGTAAGGCGGCACTCGTAGCCTTGGGAATCCAGCGTCGAGAGGTCGCGGGTCTCGCGATCCTTCTGGCTGACATCGGTGCGTGCGGCGATCGGGCCGGAGACGCCGAGGGCGAGTTTCTCCCCCTTCAATTCGTCGACGCCGATCATGTTGATGCGGCCCAGGAAGTCACTGGACTCCTGGATACGCTTCTCCAGGCGCTGTTGGACGCTAGGGTCGACGGCGAACTTCTGACTGGCCGCTTGTACGCCATTGAGTTTCGCCACCTGGGCGGTGAAACGGTTGAAAAGGTTGCGGGTATCGTTGCGCATGAGCGGGTCGGTTCCTTAGCAGTCGGTGACGATGCCGCCGTCGTTGCCGGTGGCGCGTGAACGGTGGTGTTGCGGAGAGGGGGCGTTGTCGAGCTGGGTGTGAAGCTCGTCGAAGCGACGTTTGAGGTCGTCGTGGGCGGTCTTCAGCTCGTTGAAGGCGTCGGTGGAAGGACGTGCTTCAAGCTCGGATTCCAGCGCCTCATGACGCTTCACGAACAGCTCGAAGGTCTGCTCCAGGTCCTTGCTGAAGGCGTCGAACCCGGCCTGTGTTCTGGCGGTGCTCTTGGCGTCGTGCTTCTTGAACAGCGCGGTGATGCGCTCGGTCAGGCTGGGGCCTTTGTCGGGCTCCGGCAGCGCGTCGGAGAAGTCCAGCTCGACCTCCACGGCGGCGGTGAACAGGTTTTCGGGACGTTGCTTGCGCGCCGCCAACGGGGAGGCGCTGCCCTGTTTGGCGCTGAACTGCAGCATCTCGGTACCGAGGCTAGCGGGGCTGTCGGTAACGGCCAGGCCGACGAAATAGGCTTCACCACTGCCGGCGAAGTCGGGGTCGACCTCGATGCTGGTGTAGACCTTCTGTCGTTCGCCGTTGATCTGCTTGAGCTTGTCGGTTGGGTCGATATCCGCGAACAGGCCCAGCTTGCCGTCCTCGACCTCTTCGGCCTTCAGTGCCTTGATGTCGCCCAGGGCGGGGAAGGGGCCGTCATGGAACATGCCGCGCATGTGTTCCATCCACACACGGGCACCGTACTTCTTGGGGTCGTAATTGCCGGCCATCTGCGTGATCCAGTCACGCGAGATGATCCGGCCGTCGGTGGTGGCGCCTTCGGTGGCGACGCGGAAGAAGGGCATGGGGTGTCCTCGGTTCATGGGCTCTCGATGCTGCCGTCAGGTTCCGCCCCGCCCCCAATAGCCTCAACCATTTGCCGTTGTGACCAGGCGCTGTCACAACGCTGGCCAGGTAACGCTGAGCGATGGCACGAGTAGGCTGGCGGCATGACTCCCACGACCGATATCAACGACGACGGCGGCCGCCTCTCCGCCCGGCACCTCTACTGGACGGGGTGGCGCATTGCGCGCATCGCCGAGTTTCTCGACCTGCCTCGGGCCACCATCGACAGTTGGAAAAAGCGCGACGCCTGGGACGACGCCACACCGACGCAACGGATCGAGGGTGCGCTCGAGGCACGCATGATCCAGTTGATCTGGAAGGACCAGAAGGAGGGCAAGGACTTCAAGGAGCTGGACTTGCTGGGCAGGCAGGTCGAGCGGCTGGCCCGGGTGCACAAGTACCAGGGCAGCGGCAAGGAGAGCGACCTCAATCCCAATATCGACCGGCGCAACGCCGGGCCGAAGCGCAAGCCGAAGACTAACGACGTCGGCGACGAGGGCGTAATCCAGATCGTCGAGGCTTTCGAGGCCTCGCTATTCGATTACCAGCGCACCTGGTACCGGGCCGGCCAGCATGAGCGGATCCGCAACCTGCTCAAGAGCCGCCAGATCGGCGCCACCTGGTACTTCGCCCGGGAGGCGATCGCCGATGCCCTGGAGACCGGCAAGAACAAGATATTCATGTCGGCGAGTAAGGCCCAGGCCCATATCTTCAAGCACTACATCGTGCAGTTCGTGAAGGAAGTCACCGGCGTCGAGCTGAGGGGCGACCCGATCATCCTCGCCAATGGCGCCGAGTTGCACTTCCTGGGGACCAACGCCAAGACGGCCCAGGGCTACCACGGCGACACCTACTTGGATGAGTACTTCTGGATCCATGGCTTCGAGACCTTCCGCAAGGTGACCAGCGGGATGGCGATGCACAAGAAGTGGCGCCAAACCTACTTCTCGACGCCCTCAAGCGTGGCCCATGAGGCCTACCCGTTCTGGACAGGCGAGCGCTTCAACAAGCGGCGCAAGAAGGCCGATCGGGTGAAGATCGATACTGGCCACGCGGCACTCAAGGACGGCGCCCGCGGACCAGATGGCCAGTGGCGCCAGATCGTCACGATCGAGGACGCCATCGCCGGCGGCTGTGACCTTTTCGACATCGATCAATTGCGCCTCGAATACAGTGATGACGAGTTCGCCAACCTGTTGATGTGCGAGTTCGTCGACGACACCCAGTCGGCCTTCCCGTTGGCGATGATGCAGCGCTGCATGGTCGATAGCTGGGACGTCTGGCAGGACATCAAGCCATTCGCGCCGCGCCCCTACGGCGAGCATCCGGTGTGGATCGGCTATGACCCCGCCGGCGATGGCGAGGAGGGCGATGGTGCTGGGCTGGTGGTCGTGGCGCCGCCGCGCTCGATGAACGGTAAGCACCGGATCCTCGAGAAGCACCGCATCAAGGGCAGTGACTACGAGGCCCAGGCCGAATTCATCCGCGGCGTGACTCGCCGCTACAACGTGACCTTCATCGGCATTGACACCTCGGGACTTGGCGAGGCCGTCGCCCAGCTGGTGGCCAAGTTCTTTCCCACGGTCACCCGCTACCGCTACACCCCCGAGATCAAGGCGCGCCTGGTCATGCAGGCCCAGCAGATCATCAACAAGGGACGGCTCGAATTCGACGCCGGCTCGATGGATCTCGTTCAGTCCTTCATGGCGATTCGGCGTGGACTCACCGCGTCGGGGCGCCAGATCACCTACAGCGCAGGGCGCAACAACCTGACCGGCCACGCCGACCTGGCCTGGGCGACCATGCACGCCCTGCACAACGAACCCCTGGACGGGCCGGCGGAGCACGGCACCGGACGATCAATGATGGAGCTGTTTGGATGAGCGAGCCGCTTGCAGAGAAACCCCGGGTGCGTGTACCGGCCTACCGCGCTGACGAGGGTGGCGATAACGCCAGTAGCCCGGCAAAGGCCGAGGCCTTCAGCTTCGGTGAACCTGTACCGGTGACCGATGGCTATGACTTCTTCTACACCGGGTGCTGGATGCTCGGCAGCGAGTGGTACGAGCCTCCGGTGGACTTCCCGGCGCTGGCCCAGACCTATCGCGCCACCGCCCATCACGGCAGTGCCATCCAGGTGAAGCGCAACATTCTGGTGCGTTCCTTCGTGCCACACCCATTGCTGAGCCGGCAGGCCTTCAGTGCGCTGGCAACCGACTATCTGGTGTTTGGCAACTGCTACCTCGAGCAGGTCCGTGGGCGCCTCGGCAAGCTGCTACAGCTGCGGCCGGCCCGGGCCAAGTACGTTCGACGTGGGGCCGATCTGGAGCGCTACTTCTGGGTGCCCAACTGGGCCGATCGCAGCGAGTTCACCCCGGACAGCCTGATCCACATCCTGGAGCCGGATATCAACCAGGAGGTCTATGGAGTGCCGGACTACCTGGGTGCGCTGCAGTCGATCTACCTCAACGAGAACGCCACCCTGTTCCGTCGCAAGTACTACCTCAACGGCAGCCATGCCGGCTTCATCATGTACGTCTCGGACGCGGCCCAGAACCAGGAAGACATCGACGCCATGCGGTCCGCGTTGAAGGAGTCGAAGGGTGTCGGCAACTTCCGCAACCTCTTCCTCTACAGCCCCAACGGCAAGAAGGACGGTATCCAGATCATCCCCATCAGCGAGGTCGCGGCCAAGGATGACTTCGCCTCGATCAAGAACATCACCCGTGATGACCAGCTCGCCGGCCACCGAATCCCGCCGCAGCTGATGGGCATCATCCCCAACAACACCGGTGGCTTCGGCGACATCGAGAAGGCGGCTCGCGTCTTCGTCGCCAACGAGCTCGAGCCGTTGCAAGCCACCCTCAGCGAGATCAACGACTACCTAGGCGAGAAGGTCGTCAAGTTCCGGCCTTACTCACTGGACGAAGGAGAGACGACAGGGCTTGACCCAGCCCGCTAATACGAAAAAGCGCCCGAGCCGATGAGGCTGCGGGCGCGAATCGCCGTGATCGTCCCTGATCATCAACGCCTTCCTGGCGCATCCAGCGACACCGACAGCATAGCAAAAACTGGATAAATAAACAGGTGTCTGGATGACCATGAAACCGATCCTCCCATGGATGGGAGGCAAACGCCGACTCGCCAAGACCATTCTGCCGCTGTTCCGGCCACACCGGACCTACGTCGAACCCTTCTGCGGAGGGGCGGCCATCTTCTTCATGAAGGAGCCGAGCCCTGTGGAGGTGATCAACGACGCCCACGGCGAGTTAGTGAACCTCTATCGTATCGTCAAGCATCACCCCGACGAGCTGGTGCGCCAGTTCCGCTGGAGCCTGGTGAGCCGCGAGGAGTACCTGACCCAGCGTGAGGTGGATCCTCGCCACCTGACCGACGTCCAGCGTGCCGCGCGGTTCTTCTACCTGCAGAAGCTTGCCTTTGGCGCCAAGGTCCACGGTCAGACCTTTGGCACCTCGGCGACATGCCCACCCCGGCTCAACCTGATGCGTATCGAGGAAGACCTGAGCCAGGCACATCTTCGGCTATCGCGTACCGTGATTGAGCACCTGGACTGGGCCCAGTGCCTGACCCGCTACGACCGTCCCGAGACGCTGTTCTACCTCGACCCCCCGTACTGGGAGACAGCGGGTTACGGCACCGACTTCGGCATCGAGCAGTATGAGCGCATGGCCGAGCTGGCCCGGACCGCAAAAGGGCAGGTCGTCATCAGCGTCAACGACGTGCCCAAGATGCGCGAGGTGTTCCAGGGGCTCGACATGAAGACGACGCAGCTGCGGTACACGGTGGGGAGAGAGGCGACAAGGCCCAAAGGGGAGCTGGTCATCACCAATCGCTGACACCTGTGCCCAGCAGTTGCGGAAGCCGCCCGATGAGGCGGCTTCTCCAAGTGCTTTCTCTCCTCTGAATATGTATATTGAGCGAATGTATGCCTTTTCCTTCGAGGTTGAAATGTCTGGGGAGTCAAGTAAAAACTCAGGTCAGAGTGCCGCATGTAAAAGAAAACCTGTATGGAGACAGGCTGGCGAGAGCTCGTGGATAGGCAGCGTGGTTGTCGGGGGAAGTGCGCTAATTGGTCTGATGATAGCTTTTTATCAGGACAAGATAAGTAATGCGTTCCCTTTTCCAATGTTGGAAGGAGATTTCTCTTTCTCTAATGAATTATCTTTCCAAGCCTGTTTTTTTTGGCTTTTTTTTATTGTAACTGTTTCGCTAGCTTGGTTGAAAGAAAAGGCAAGGAAGCAATCGTCTGAGGAAGTAAACAATGAGCTAAGCGGAAAGATATCAGAAGTTAGAATGTTGTCACTAACAATGCCACCGAAAGACTATATGAGAGTTTATGGCGAGCTGTATACAGCCTCTGTTGACGAGTTCGATAATCTGAATTTTGGTATAGAAAAGTCACTAGAAGATGGTGCCGAAAGCACTTCGGACTGGCGTGAGCAAACCAATGCTGTAATTAGAGTCGTGTTAGACGCCATTTTGCAATTATCAATAGTTTTTGATTCGCCAAATAATGAGTTTAAGTCTAAGTATTTTGCAGGAATATCCTGGCTGGTCCAAAAAGAAGAGTTGGATGTGAGTGATGTTTCTGAAATTTGGGAGTATGCGAAAAGAGTTTCTCGACACGAAAATATAGAAGGGTTCATATCCAGTACTGACCTTTTTTTAGTTGATGATGTTCATCTAACCACGGAATCTAATAATGACGCAGCTCCAATTGGTGAAGTATTTTCTCCTATTATTTGGGGTTGGGAGGCAGATTACAATTTTCGCCAGGGGATAATAGTTCCGGGGCCTCTTCAGGCATTGGTTGCTGATGACTTTTCACGAGTACAGTGTTCTTCAAAGTGCGCTGAAAACTTGGTTGAGTTTGGTGAAGGTGCCGTGGAAAGTTTGGAGGTTTTTTTTGCTGGCGACCCGATTCGCTCAAGCTTTATTTCGTTTAGGATCGAAGGAAATATCCGTTCGTCGGAAGAAAAACTTTGCATTGCCACATTGAGTATCTATCGTGACTCACCGGGAGTTTTGGAGAATGATGATCGAGCAAGAATGTTTTATCGACAGATAATTCCCTTTTTAAATATGTTGTTTAGATTGCTGATGATTCGGTTAGAAATTGATGCGAGTGACGGGAGAGAGCTTAGGTTGTATACTGAGTCTGGAAGTGGGCCTTCTAAGGAGGACTGACATGCCAGATAAGGTGATGCTGGACCCACGCCCCGTGCGTGGTCAAGCGACAGCAAGCGGTGAACTGAAGGTCGTTAGGGTCGAAGACCTCAAGCGGCCAGCGTTGAGTGTGAGTCGACGACGTCAACTGCAAAGGAAGCGTCATGAGGACTCAGTCGAGACGCTTCGGTGGAGCAGAAAGGTGCTGCCTACCTCCTAGACAGACTGATACCAGCAAAAAGCCGCCTGCCGAGGCGGCTTTTCTGTGCCTACCTACCTTTAGTCCCTGGCGCGCCGTCGACACCCCGCCCCGCCTGCGCGCTAACCCCGTCGATTTTTGGGCACCCTTGCACTGCTGCCGAGGGCGCCTGCGCTCTGGGCTCCATGGCGCTGGGGAAGGGGCTGTCTTTCATGCGGAATCATGCGAACTCAACGAGCGCCAGGAGAGTGTGGTGGTGGAGGGCGTTGCCCGTGGTGGCTCCTGAGAATGTGGGGGGTGCTCGGAAAAAGGTAACATCGGTAACAGGGTCATAAATCAGACCCTATGCATCTGTTTTTATTAAAAAATCCTGTAACCGTAAAAAGGTCGCAAAAGGTAACGCAAAAGGTAACGCCTGACTAACCATCTGATTTTCTTAGACTCTTGAAAACAAGAAAAATACCTTTCCAAAAGGTAACGCATCACCTTTTCATCACCTTTTTGTTACCTTTTGGACAGTCGTTTTAATCCTTTTTAAATCATTAGGATAGGTGTGTTTTTCGCAAGACGTTACCTTTGTTACCTTTTTCCGAGACCCCCACGGATTCTGAGCCGGGCCCGTCTCTAACGCGTACGCACGCGCTCGTCACATCCATGCTCGCGCCTGTCTCACCGACAAGCGCAACTCCACGGGCAGGATCCGTGCCACTTTTTCTTGCTGGTACATTTTTGGTACACGAGGCCAGGAAAGCCCGTGGTTGTGGGCTTTATCCCCGATCCATCATCGGTGCCACGGAAAAGCGGCGGGCCTGGGCCAGGGGATCTCGGTCAGTCATCGGCATCAAGAGGTCGGGCAGGAGAGGGCGCGTAGTGTACCAGCCCCAAGGGGGCGTTTTCATCGTTGGTGCTGAGACATTGGAAGCGAGCCTTTACGAGCGGTCCTGCCTGGCTCCGTAGAGCCAGGCAGGGCCTCCGTCATGCCCTTCTTATAGCAAGTTGGCCATTGTCTTCATGAAGGAGCAGAGCCCTTGAAGTGATCAACGAGGCCCACGGCGAGTGGGTGAGCCTCGATCTGGGGCGCAGTGCTTTGAGGCCGTGAATCACCCCACGCAGCGCTCGAGTTCATGTGCCCAGATAGGGAGTCATGTCGATCTCGACTGCGGCCCACACCCAGCCGGCATAGTCGGGATCCGCCAGGTGCTGCTCGATAGCGCTGGCTGAAGGGATGGGATCGCCATCGTCGACCAGGCTCTCGAGATGTCCTTCAATGGCTTCGCGGGCATTGGCGATCGCCTCATCAAAGGTGTCACCGGCCGAGAAGCAGCCCGGTAGGTCAGGCACTGCCACACCATAGGCATGCTGGTCGTCACCTACCTCGATGGCAACGGGATAGTGCATGTCGTGTCTCCTGTGGTGAGCCGGTGTGTCCGGCCTCACTTGAGGCCGGCTTGCTTCTTCGGATGGAGCAATGCGACCGCATGGCCGAGCTAGCTTGGACAGCGAAAGGGCAGGTCGTCATCAGCGTCAACGACGTATCCAAAATGCGCGAGGTGTTCCAGGGGCTAGACCTGTAGACGACGCAGCTGTGGTATACGGTAGGCCGGAAGACTACAGGCCCGAAAGTACTGGCTCGGCTACGGCGCGTTGAACTGGGTAACGTCGGTGACTGTGAGGCTGTCGGTGAGGGGGGCTCGGAACTGAGGATCCATTACGGGCCTGGTTACCGAGTGTCTTTCGTCCAGAAGGGGCACGAACTGATCATTTTGCTGGCAGGCGGCGACAAGTCCAGCCAGGCCAGAGATATTGAACTCGCCAAGCGATTGGCGAGGGAGTTGACGGAGGCACCATGAGCACACTTCAGAAATGGGATGTCGTTGACCATCTGCAGACGGAAGAAGACATGGCCTTGTATCTTGAGGCCTGCCTTGAAGAAGGTGATCCCGCTCTCGTCGTGGCGGCGCTTGGCGATATCGCTCGAGCGCGAGGCATGACGCAACTGGCGCGCGATACCGGCCTGACCCGCGAAGGGCTTTACAAGGCGCTTTCGGCCGATGGGAACCCAAGTTTTGCGACAGTCATGAAGGTCATGAATGCCCTTGGCTTCACGCTGCGAGCCGACGCTCCCTGACGCTTTCTGCGATTCAGACAAGCTATCGTCTTTTCCAAGCGCTTCCCCCCGGTGCTTGTGCTGCGGCTTTCAGGGCCTGAGGGCTGGCTAATCCAGCGCCCAGGCCGTCTGGTTTCATTGGTTGGCTCGATTCGTGCCTACCACCGGGCGTAGTCGCTTCTCTGCCCCATGTATTGCCTTTGCACAGCCCCGTGCTTCGACCTTTGTTTTATTCCTTCGGGCGGCAACTGGTTCAAACCCTTTTTCTTTCTTACTGCTCCAGCGCCTCCAGTATCCGCCAGGCGGCTTCGACGCGCTCGCCGTTGGGGTAGCGCTTGTTGGCGAGGATGACGATGCCCAGTTCATGCGCCGGCATAAAGGCGGCGTAGGCGCCGAAGCCGCCGGTGGAGCCGGTCTTGTGGTACCAGCGCTGGGGCTGTGGCTCGCCTGACGGCTCGAACATGGTGACGGGCTGGGGCTCCAGTGCCATCTCTGCGGTGGTGCCGTTTTGCAGCGTATCGAGGGTCGTCGGCAGGGCGTAGCTTTCCCAGGCGAGTCCCTGCTGCATCTCGCCGACGGCGGCGTAGCCCTGGTGGGTGGCCAGCAGGGCTTGTGCCATGCGCTGGTCGTTCTGGGCGCCTTGATAGGCGTCGATATTGGCCTGAACGAAGCGTGCCAGGTCCCGTGCCGTGGTCTTGATGCCGTAGGCCTGGGTGTCCAGCGGGCCCGGGTTGACTCGTACCGGTTGGTCATCGCCGTTGTACCCCTGGGCGTAGCGGCTGGCCTGGTCGTCGGGCACCGTAATCCAGGTGGCATCGAGGCCAAGTGTGGGCAGCACGCTGTCCTGCATCAGCTCAGCGAAGCTTGAGCCTTCGCTCTGGGCCGCGAGCAGGCCGAACAGGCCGATGCTGGGGTTCGAGTACAGGCGCTTGGTGCCGGCGGCAAAGTCCGGCTGCCAGTTCACGAAGTAGTCGTGGAGGGTGGCGTCGTCGACGCCCGCGGGAAACTGCAGCGGGAAGCCGCCGGCGGTGTAGGTGGCAAGCTCTACCATGCTGACCTCGCCTACCGGACGACCCTCGAAGTCGGGCTCGATGCTGGCCGCGCTGTTGCTCAGGGAGAAGGCTCCGCCTTGTTGCACCCAGGCGCCCAGCGCCGCGGTGAATGTCTTGCTGACCGAGCCGATCTCGAACAGGGTGTCGTCGTTCACTGCGGCGCCGGTCGAGGACTCCCGGCTGGCGACGCCGTAGTGGCTCAGGCAGATGTTGCCGTGGTCGACCAGTGCCACCGACACGCCCGGGATGCCGTGGTGATCCATCAGTGCCTCGATCTGCTGGTCCATGGTCGGGTTTTCGCAGGATCGGCTACTCTGCTGCTCGACGGTACTCCGGTCGGCGTCTTTTGGCGCGGAGGCCGCCTGGGCGGAGGTGGTCCCCACGGCGAAGACGAGGGGCAGAAGATGAACGGGGCGAACGGGCATGAGCGGTGATTCCGTCGTGTGGGGGTGTTGCCCGAGGCTGTGGGGCCACGGGGCAGGCGGACAGGCACAGGACGGCGCGCCTTGAAGGCTCGCCGAGTCTGCTGTGCCGGCATAATCATCGCCTGAACCCGGCGGCGAGTCACCCGTGGGATGAGGTTCGATCGTGCGGCTCTCACCTCATTTCGTCTCGCTCTACCTCTACCGATCGCCACATTCACCGATCGCCACCTTCACCCTGGTAGCGCCTGTTATATCGCCTCAGGCCAGGACCTTGAGGCCTCGTTGCACGGCGGGGCGCTCGAGAAACGCCTGGAGGGTGCGGTCGACGTGGGGGAAGTTGGCAAACTCGACCAGATCCCCGGCGTCGTAGCGGTAGACCAGGTTGCGTACCCAGGGAAGGATGGCGATATCCACCACCGAGTAGTCCTCGCCCATGATCCACTCGCGCTGTTCCAGGCGCTTGTCCAGCACCCCAAGCAGGCGTTTGGCCTCGTCCACGTAACGCTGAAGAGGGCGCTTGTCCTCGAGTTCCTTGCCGGCGAAGAAGTGGAAGTAGCCGATCTGGCCAAACATCGGGCCTACGCCGCCGACCTGGAACATCAGCCATTGCAGGGCCTGGTAGTAGGCCTGGGGCGTCTGGGGCACCAGCTGGCCGGTCTTGTCGGCCAGGTACAGCAGAATCGTGCCTGATTCGAACAGTCCGATCGGCTGGCCTTCAGGGCCGTCGGGGTCGAGGATCGCGGGAATCTTGTTGTTGGGGCTGAGCGAGAGAAACTCGGGAGAGTGCTGGTCCCTGGTATCGAAGTTGACCCGGTGCGCTTCGTAGTCCAGCCCGACTTCCTCCAGCATGATCGAGACCTTGACCCCGTTGGGGGTCGGCAGCGAGTAGAGCTGAAGGCGCTCGGGGTGTGTCGCCGGCCACTTGGCAGTGATGGGGAAGCGGGAAAGGTCGGTCATGGGGACATTCCTTGTGGTGAAGAACGAAGAGAGCGTGACGCTGACATCTGGTGGCTGGAAGTACGAACTGACGGTGCGAGCAAGGAGCGATCGAGACAGGCGTCGCCCTTGACCTGAACCGGGGAAAGCCGTCAGCCAACGTCTGGAGGGTAGCACCCGACGACGGATTCGAGCGTCGCCAGGCGCAGAAAGGCGCAGCTCTGGTGCATTTGGCGCTGCTGCCAAAGCGGGTTCGGGCGCCTATCGGCGGGTTCGGGCGCCTATCGGCGGGTTCGGGCGCCTATCGGCGGGTTCGGGCGCCTATCAGCGGGTTCGGGCGCCCATTTGCGGGGTCGGGCGCCTGCCCGCGGGGTCTGCCCCGGGCTGACTCAGGCCCTGGGTCTTGTACGAAAAGCCACCGAGCGCAGGCACTTTTCCTACAAGCCTCACTCAGGGCGGTTGGGCCAGACGCTCTCCAGGGTGGCAAGCGCGGCCTGCAGCGGCGGCTCGCGGGTGCGTTCCTTCTTCCATACAAAGCACAGGGCGCAGTCCAGCGTCACCCCCTCGACGATGGTCAGGCCGCTGCGCTGGCGCTCGGTCAAGGCCAGCGAGTCCCGGGCCAGGCTCAACCCCACCCCGGCGCGTACCAGGTCGAGCATGCAGGCTTCCTGGTCGACCTGGGCGACCCGCCGAGGCGTCTCGCCGCTGTCCTGCATGGCGCGCTTGAGCAGTCGATGGTGGACCGAGTCGGGCGGCGTGACGATCCAGGGCAGGGTGGCCAGCGTCGACCAGCGGGTGTCCTCGACCCGCGATTCCCAGCCGGAGGGCGCCACCACGTAGTAGCGAAAGTGGGTCAGCTCGACAAACGCAAGTTCGCCGGCGCCGTCGGCATGGGTGCTGCCTGTTCCGGGGGGCGCCAGATAGAAACCTGCATCCAGTTCGCCGCGCTCCACTCGCGACAGGGCGTAGCCGCTCATGCCGTGGTGCAGCTCGGTCTCGAGTTCGGGGGCGCGCTCGACCAGCACCTTGAGAAAGCTGCCCAGACGGATGAACTCGGGGTCGATGATGGTGCCGATTCTCAACAGCCCACGCACCGTCGAGTGCAGCGAGTGGGCCATCTGATCGAACACCCGGGCGCTCTCCAGGGCCTTTTCGGCGGTGGGCAGCAGTGCCTGACCGTGGGCCGTCAGCTCCAGTCCCTGGGGGCGGCGGTGGAACAGCGTCAGTCCTAGCGTTGCCTGCAGCTGCTTCAACTTTAGGCTAACCGCCGGCTGGGTGAGATGCAGCGCCTCGGCGGCGCGGGAGACGCTGCCGAGGTGCGCCACCGTGACGAATGCTCGCAGCGTGGGGTAGTCCTGCATGGCGCCTTCCTTCAACAGAGCGTGTTATTTGAGAACTTTATATCTGGGTTTCAAATAACTCAATTGCTCAGATCGCCACCAGAGATAGGCTGTACAGCGACAAGACGAGCAGGCTGGGCACCTTTCCTCATACGGCCACGCTCGAATGACTTAAACAACGCTTATAAAGGAGCACCCCATGACCTCGACGATTCCTCACTTCATCGGCGGCCAGATCGACGAAAGCGCCTCCCTGGGTCATCAGGACGTCTACAACCCGGCGACCGGCCAGGTCAGCGGCCGCGTGGCGCTGGCCTCCGCCAGCGAGATCGACAAGGCGGTGGAGGTGGCCAAGGCGGCCTTCCCGAGCTGGGCCGACACCCCGCCTATCCGCCGCGCCCGGGTGATGTTCCGCTTTCTCGAATTGCTCAATGCCAACAAGGACGCCCTGGCCGAGGCGATTACCCGTGAGCACGGCAAGGTCTTCACCGACGCCCAGGGCGAGGTGGCACGGGGTATCGACATCGTCGAGTTCGCCTGCGGTATCCCGCAGCTGCTCAAGGGCGACTTCACCGACCAGGTCAGCACCGGCATCGACAACTGGACCCTGCGCCAGCCGCTTGGTGTGGTCGCCGGCATCACCCCGTTCAACTTCCCGGCCATGGTGCCGATGTGGATGTTCCCGGTCGCCGTCGCCGCCGGCAACAGCTTTATCCTCAAGCCCAGCCCCACCGATCCCAGCGCCTCGCTGATGATGGCGGACCTGCTCAAGCAGGCCGGGCTGCCCGACGGCGTGTTCAACGTGGTCCAGGGTGGCAAGGAAACGGTGGACGCGCTGATTGACCACCCCGACGTCAAGGCGCTGTCCTTCGTCGGCTCCACTCCCATCGCCAACCTTATCTATCAGCGTGGTGCGGCCCTGGGCAAGCGTGTGCAAGCCCTCGGCGGCGCCAAGAACCACATGGTGGTGATGCCCGACGCCGACCTCGACAAGGCGGTGGACGCGCTGATCGGTGCCGCCTACGGCTCCGCCGGCGAGCGCTGCATGGCCATCAGTGTGGCGGTGCTGGTCGGCGACGTGGCCGATGACGTGGTTGCACGCGTGGCCGAACGCGCCCGGGGTCTCAAGGTCAAGGACGGCATGCAGCTGGACGCCGAGATGGGGCCGATCGTCACCGCCCAGGCCCATCAGCGTATTACCGGCTACATCGACAAGGGCGTCGAGGAGGGTGCCGAGCTGGTGGTCGATGGCCGTGGCTTCGACAGCAGCAATACCGGCGAAGGCTGCAGCGAGGGCTTCTGGATGGGCGGCACCCTGTTCGATCACGTCACCCCTGAGATGACGATTTACCGCGAGGAGATCTTCGGCCCGGTGCTGGCCTGCGTGCGCGTGCCGGACGTGGCCACCGCCATCGAGCTGATCAACGACCACGAGTTCGGCAACGGTGTCAGCTGCTTCACCGAGAGCGGCAAGGTGGCCCGTGAGTTCGGCCGTCGCATCCAGGTGGGCATGGTCGGCATCAACGTGCCGATTCCGGTGCCCATGGCGTGGCATGGCTTCGGTGGCTGGAAGCGCTCGCTGTTCGGCGACATGCACGCCTACGGCGAAGAGGGCGTGCGCTTCTACACCAAGCAGAAGTCGATCATGCAGCGCTGGTCCGACTCCATCGAGGCGGGCGCGGAGTTCGTGATGCCGACCGCCAAATAACGCCCTGAATCGAGGGACCTGCGATGACAACCGTACAACAATACGACAGCGAGTTTGACTACATCGTGGTCGGAGCAGGCACCGCCGGGTGCCTGCTGGCCAATCGCTTGAGCGCCAACCCCAACAACCGGGTGCTGCTGATCGAAGCCGGTGGTCGCGACAACTACCACTGGATCCACGTGCCGGTGGGCTACCTGTACTGCATCGACAACCCGCGTACCGACTGGCGTTTTCGCACCGATCCGGACGCGGGCCTCAACGGGCGCTCGCTGCTCTACCCGCGTGGCAAGACCCTCGGCGGCTGCTCGAGCATCAACGGCATGATCTACATGCGCGGCCAGGCCCGGGACTACAACCACTGGGCCGAGGTCACCGGTGACGACCAATGGCGCTGGGAGCACTGCCTGCCGGCCTTCATCCAGCACGAGGATCACTATCGTCTGGACGAGGGCGGTGACGCCGACGCCGCCCACCGGGACTTTCACGGTCACGGCGGCGAGTGGCGCATCGAGAAGCAGCGGCTCAAGTGGGAGGTACTGGACGACTTCGCCGAGGCGGCGGTCCAGGCGGGTATCCCACGGACCAAGGACTTCAACCGTGGCAGCAACGAGGGCGTCGACTACTTCGAGGTCAACCAGCGCTCCGGTTGGCGCTGGAACACCGCCAAGGCGTTCCTGCGTCCGGCGCTCAAGCGGCCGAACCTGACGCTGTGGCACTCCACCCAGGTCAACCGGCTGATCGTCGCGGGCGGCGAGCCCGACGGCGAGAAGCGCTGTGAAGGCGTCGAGGTCAAGCGCGAGGGCACCACCCAGCTGGCCAGGGCGTGCCGTGAGGTGGTGCTGTCCGCCGGCGCCATCGGCTCACCCCAGATCCTGCAGCTCTCCGGCATCGGGCCTGGTGAACTGCTCAAGCAGCACGGCATCGACGTCGTCCACGAACTGCCGGGGGTCGGCGAGAACCTGCAGGACCATCTGCAGATACGCTCGGTGTACAAGGTCAAGGGCGCCAAGACCCTCAACACCATGGCCAGCACCCTGTGGGGCAAGGCCGGCATCGGGATGGAGTACCTGCTCAAGCGCACCGGCCCGATGAGCATGGCGCCGTCTCAGCTCGGTATCTTCACCCGCAGCAGCGACGAGCACGAGCACCCCAACATCCAGTACCACGTCCAGCCCCTGAGTCTGGAGGCCTTCGGCCAGCCGCTGCATCCCTATCCGGCGGTCACCGCCAGCGTCTGCAACCTGAATCCGACCAGCCGCGGCAGCGTCAGGATTCAGAGCGCCGATCCGGCCCAGGCGCCGTCCATCGCCCCCAACTACCTGAGCACCGACGAGGACCGGCGGGTTGCGGCGGACTCGCTACGCGTCACCCGCAGGATCGCCGAGCAGAAGGCGTTCGCCAGGTACGAACCGGAGGAGGTCAAGCCCGGCGTCCAGTACCAGTCCGATGAAGAGCTGTGGCGGCTGGCCGGTGACATCGGCACCACCATCTTCCACCCGGTCGGAACCACCCGGATGGGCCAGGCCGATGACCCCATGGCGGTGGTCGACTCACGCCTGCGGGTGAGGGGCATCCAGGGCCTGCGGGTGGCGGACGCCGGCGTCATGCCGACCATCACCAGCGGCAATACCAACTCGCCGACCTTGATGATCGCCGAGCGAGCGGCGGGCTGGATGCTCGAGGCCGCCGGCTGAGCGCCGGCGTCCTGAGCACCAAGCGTCACAACAACAAACGATAAAGGTATCCCTGATGAACGCGCCAGAGTCCCATTCCGATCGGCTCGACCTGCGGGTCTTCGTACCCGCAGTGCTGGTCATCGCAGGCCTGATCCTGCCCATCATCGTGTTCCCGGAGTCGGGGGCCGCACTGGTCAATGCGGCCTTTGCCTTTGCCACCGGGCGATTCGGCTGGCTGTATCTGCTCGCCGGCATCGCCGTGGTGGTCTTTCTGGTGGGCCTGGCCATCAGTCGCTACGGCAACGTGCGGCTCGGCGGCCCCGATGACAAGCCGGAGTTCTCCTACTTCAGCTGGGTGGCGATGATCTTTGCCGGTGGTATCGGCATCGCCATCGTCAACTGGGCCTGGGTCGAACCCATCTACTACTTCACAGGCCCTCCCTTCGGCGTCGAGCCAAGCTCACAGGAAGCGGCCGAGTGGGCCTTGACCTACGGCCAGTTCCACTGGGGTTTCACGCCCTGGGCCTTCTATTGCCTGCCGGCCATCCCGATCGCCTACTCCATGTTCGTCCACAACCGCCCGGGCGTCAGGCTGTCCGTGGCCGCCCGCGGGGTGCTGGGGCGCCATGCCGACGGCTGGTGGGGCGCGCTTCTCGATGCGGTGGTGGTGTTCGGCATCGTCGGTGGCGTCGGTACCTCGCTGGGGCTGGCAGTGCCGCTGGTATCGCAACTGCTGAGCGGCCTGCTTGGGGTGTCACCGTCATTCATGCTGGATATCGCGGTGCTGCTGATCTGGACCGCCATCTTCTCCGCCAGTGTGTGGTTCGGCCTGGCCAAGGGCATCAAGATCCTGTCGGACATCAACGTGCTGCTGGCGGGGGTACTGTTGGTCTTCACCCTGGTGGTGGGCGACACCCTGTTCATGGTGGAGGGCTGGGTCAACAGCCTCGGCAAGATGGTCTCCAACTTCGTGCCCATGAGCATGTGGACCGACCCGGTGGGGGACTCCAGCTTCTGGCGCGACTGGACGGTGTTCTACTGGGCCTGGTGGATCGCCTACGCCCCGATGATGGGTCTGTTCGTCGCCCGCATCTCGCGTGGTCGCACCATCCGTGAGCTGATCATCGCCGAAATGGTGTTCGGTTCCCTGGGCTGCTGGGTGTTCTTCGCGGTGTGGGGCGGCTATGCGCTGGACCTGCAGATCTCCGGCACCCTGGACGTGGCGGCCATTCTTTCGGCCGAAGGCATCCCCGCCGCCGTTGAGGCGATCCTTGGCACCCTGCCGATGTCCGGCGTGATTACCACCCTGTTCGTGCTGCTGTGCTTCATCTTCTTGGCGACGACCCTGGACAGCTCCGCCTACGTGCTGGCGTCGGTGACCTCGCGCAAGTTGTCTGGCTATCAGGAACCGCAGCGCAAGATCCGCCTGATCTGGGCGTTTCTGATCGCCGGCGTCGGGGTAGCGCTGATCCAGCTTGGCGGGCTCAAGCCGGTGCAGACCTCCACCATCGTGGTGGCGCTGCCGATGATTCCTGTGCTGGCGATCCTGGCATGGTCACTGGTGCGCTGGTTGCGCCAGGACTTCGCCAAGAAGGTCCTTGAACCCCACCTGGTCATCGAAGACGGCAAACACTGAGGTCACCGAGGCGGCTTCGGCCTCCTCACGTTGCCGCGCTGGCTGCGCCAGGACTTCGCCAAGAAGGTCCTTGAACCCCACCTGGTCATCGAGGACGACAAACACTGACGTCACCGAGGAGGCTTCGGCCTCCTCCCGTTGCCACCCTTGCTCTACAGGAAGACCCCGATGTCACCGAATCCTCATTCCCAACTGCCGCTCAAGGACGTCAAGGTCATCGACTTCGGTCAGTACATGGCCGGCCCTGCGGTGGCGATGATCCTCGCCGACCTGGGCGCCACGGTTATTCACGTGGACCCGCCCACGGGGCCCATGTGGGAGTCACCGGCCAACGCCACCTTGCAGCGCAACAAGCTGATCGTGACGATCGACCTCAAGACCGAAGAGGGCCTCGAACAGGCGCTGGCGCTGATCGAGGAGGCCGATATCGTGATCGAAAGCTTCCGGCCCGGTGTCATGCAGCGCCTGGGCATCGACTTCAGCGCGCTGCGCGAGGAGCGTCCGGAGCTGATCACCCTGTCGATGCCGGGCTTTGCCTCCAACGACGAGCTGCGTCGTGACTGGCGGGCCTTCGAGAGCGTCATCGCCGCCCACTCGGGGGTGTTTACCGACATGGGGCTCAACCGGGTGCTGATGGGCATCAACCCGTCCTTCTCGCCGCTGCCGCTGGGCTCGGCCTACGGCACCATGCTGGCGGCCACCGCCGTCACCCTGGCGCTGCAGGCGCGTGAGCGTACCGGCCTCGGCGATGAGATCGAAGTGCCCATCGCCTGCGCCCTGATGGAAGGCCTCTGCTACAACTCGATCAAGATCGAGGGCCTGCCGGAGCGCTACAAGACCCAGCGTGAAAAGGAGATCGAGCGTCGCCGCATCGAAGGCGCGCCGATGAACCTGGACTACGACGAACTACAGGAACTGCTCGATCCCTTCTATCGCAGCTACAAGTGCAAGGACGGGCGCATGTTCTACGTGGTCTGCCCGAGTCACAAGGAGCACGCCAAGCGTTGCCTCAAGGTGCTCGGTCTGTACGACGAGCTGGTGGAGGAAGGGCTGGTGGAAGAGCCCGACACCTATGCGCCCACCAGCCAGTGGCAGAGTGACGTGTCGCTTGGCGTCTACCCGCTGCCCAAGCGTTGGGCGGATCATATCGCCGCACGTATGAAGGAGGTGTTCCTGACACGCACCTCCAAGGAGTGGGAGAAGATCTTCGGCCGAGGCAAGTTCCCCGGCGCGCCGCAGCGCTGGCTGCAGGAGTGGATCCACGACGACCACGCCGAGACCGCCGGGCTGATGATCGAAGTGAAGGATCCCGAATTCGGCCTGATGACCCAGCCCGGCCCGATGGTCTGGCTGCACGACAGCGGCCACGAGATGCTCACCCCGACGCCGCGCCGCTGGGTGGCGTTCGACCAGGCGCTGGCAGTGCTGCATCGCATCGAGACCAAGCTGCCCCGGGTTCGTGCGCGCAACGCCAAGGACGGTTGGCTCGAAGGCGTCAAGGTGCTGGATCTGTGCAACGTCATCGCCGGTCCCCACTCGGTGGCCTTTTTGGCACGCTTCGGCGCCGACATCATCAAGGTGGACCCCGCCAAGCCGTTCTACGACTGCTGGAACACGGTCATCTTCGGCCTGTCGCATATGCGCTCCAAGCGCTCCTTGCTGACCGATATCCAGGTGCCTCGGGGGCGTGAAATCCTCGACGAGCTGATCCGCCAGAGCGACGTGGTGGTGTGGAATGCCACCGACAGGCAGGTGGAGCGGATGGGGCTGACCGAGGCGGAAATGCAGCGCATCAATCCCGAGGCGATCTTTTGCCAGCTCGACTGCTTCAGCGGGGTCAAGCCGGGCCCCCGGACCAACTACCTGGGCTACGACGACCTGGTGCAGGCCACCACCGGCATCATGCTGCGCTTCGGGGGCAGCATGGACACGCCAGAAGAGCACGCCCACGTCGGCACCATCGACGTGATGTGCGGCTTCGGTGCCTCTCTTGGTGTCGCCACCGCCCTGTACCAGAAGCTGCGTACCCGCCGGGTCAGCCGGGTCAAGACCTCGCTGTCGGCGCTCAGCGGCCTGGCCCAGATGCCGTTCTGCTACGACTACGAGCGGCGCGGTCTGTTCGACGAGCCCTCGGGCCGTGAACTCAACGGCTACGACGATCTGTCACGCTTCTATTTTACCGCCGACGGGGTGGTGCTGATCAGCGCCTACGAGCGAGACCTGCACAAGTTCGCCCAGGTGCCGGGGATCGAAGGGGTGGTCGATGTTCCGCCGGAGGAGCGGGCGGCCTATCTGGCACCTCGCTTTATCAATGCGGTGGCCACCGACTGGGTGGAACGGCTGCAGAAGGCGGGCATCGCCGCGGCGGTGTGCGAGAACATCGAGGCCCTGCGCTCCTACAACTCGCGGCGCTGGGACAACACCCCGGGCATCGATCGTGGCAGCTACTCCTTCACCGTCTACGACGAGCACCCCAGTGGTCACGTCATCACGCAGCTTGATCCGTATGCCATCCGTCCCAAGCGGGGGCGCATCTATCCGCTGGCGCCGTCGGAGAAGTACGGCAGCTCGAGCCGTCAGGTGCTCGAAGAGCTGGGGCACAGCCCAGAGGAGATCGATCGGTTGATCGCCGAAGGCGTCGTGTCGGACAGTTGGAGCGAGGAGTACCTGCCGACCTGAGTGGTGTTCGGCGCGGGGTTTTTGCGCTGAGCCGACCAGGCGGGCTGAAGGTGTCCTGAGCCGACCAGGCGGGCTGAAGGTGTCCTGAGCCGACCAGGCGGGGAACGTGCCTCCCCGCCTGGTCGTTTTCGTTGCGGAGGACCACTCCCGCTGCGCTGGGCCCCAGCCGCTGCGACGGGCGTCGCCAGCGCAGCGGCTGGTAGAACGCCAGGGCGTCAGGTGAGCTGGCGCACCGCGGTCTCGACGCCACGCAGCTCGGCCAGGCCGCGCAGCCTGCCGTACAGCGGATAGCCCGGGGCGGTGGCGCGGTGCTGATCGTCGAGAATGTGGTGGCCGTGGTCGGGGCGTAGCGGTAAGCGTCGGCCGCCTTCGCGCTCGCGGCGGCGTTCCTCGGCGACCAGCGCGCTGATGACCGCGACCATGTCGACATCACCGTCCAGGTGAGGCGCCTCGTGGAAGGAGCGAGGGTCGGGGGACTCGCGCCTGGTCGAGCGCAGGTGCACGAAGTGGATGCTGGGACCAAAGCGCTGAACCATGGCGGCCAGGTCATTGGCGGCGAGCACGCCGTAGGACCCGGTGCACAGCGTCAGGCCATTGGCGGGGCTGTCGACGGCCGCAAGGATCCACTCGGCGTCTGCCGCCGTCGAGACCACCCGGGGCAGGCCGAGCAGCGGCCGGGGCGGGTCATCGGGGTGGATCGCCATCTTGATGCCGAGTTCTTCGGCGACCGGGATGACCGCTTTCAGAAAGTAGCCGAGGTGCTCGCGCAGCCGCGCGGCATCGATCTCGGCGTATCCGGCCAGTACCTCGCGAAAGCGCTCCAGGGTGTAGTGCTCTTCGGCGCCGGGCAGGCCGGCGATCAGGGTGTCGACCAGTGACTGGCGGGCTTCGGCGTCCAGGCTATCGAGGTAGCTCCTGGCGGCGCTCTTCTCGTCGTCGCTGTACTCGTCCTCGGCGCCTGGTCTGGCGAGCAGGTACAGGTCGAAGGCGGCAAAGGCTGTCTGGTCAAAGCGCAGCGCCAGGGCGCCATCCGGCATCGCCCAGCGCAGGTCGGTGCGGGTCCAGTCGAGCACCGGCATGAAGTTGTAGCACACGGTATCGATGCCGCAGGCCGCCAGGTTGCGCAGGGTGTCGCAGTAGCGGGTGATCAGGGCGTTGCGCTCGGGCAGTCCTTTCTTGATCGCCTCGTGTACCGGCACGCTTTCCACCACCGACCATTCGAGGCCAGCGTCCTCGATCATCTGCTTGCGCTCGGCGAT
This sequence comes from Halomonas sp. DP5N14-9, assembly GCF_019802175.1. NCBI lineage: Bacteria > Pseudomonadati > Pseudomonadota > Gammaproteobacteria > Oceanospirillales > Halomonadaceae > Halomonas > Halomonas sp. DP5N14-9. The sequence goes on along the minus strand of NZ_JAHVHR010000006.1, from coordinate 35,850 downwards.
GGCCTGCCGGGACCAGACCTCATCGTTGGGCACCTCGTGCAGCGCGGTGACGATGCCGGTCGCGCCGGTCTGGCGAATCTCCTCGAGTCGGATCGGGTCCTTGGGGCCGAACCAGCGCCAGGTGTGTTGCATGGAAATCTCCTTTTCTCGGGTCCAGCTAGAGGGTGCTCAGTGACGCCGCAAGCCCGGTATTGATCAGTCGGCGGTAGCCATCGGTGACAGCATCGGCAAATCCCTGCTGCGCCGCCAGGGCCGCAGGGACGATGTCTTGCTGGGCCAGAAAGGCCGCCACCAGCGCTTCAGGGTCATCGCCGTGACGTTCATGCAGCTCGATGAAGCGCGATGCCAGCGGGTCGCTCACCTCATGTGGCTGGCCGTCGAGCGAGACGCCGGAGGTGTAGCGTACCCAGGCGGCCAGCCCCAGTGCGGTGCAGTCGACCTGGTCGCTGGTCCAGTCTGCCAGTTCGCTCGCTGCGCGCGGGGCGATGAAGGTGATCGATGGCCTTGCAGGTGCGTTTGCCGTTGTGCTCAATATTGTCACAGGGCGGAACGGTGATGGCTGCAGGGCAGGGGGCGGGTGGCCCTTGCCCATAAGAGACGTCTGCCGGGTAGATAACTATCAGCCGTTGGTGTCCTCGAAGATCGATGAAAAGCGCTGCACCATCTGGGGCAGGGAGATCAGGATCTCGCTTTGATGCACCAGCATGGCCTGGCGGGCCTTGTCTTCGTTTCTCTGTTCGATGGCATCGACAATGTCGGCGTGCTGCTGGACCAGCTTTTCGAAGGGCGTGGTGTCAGGCACGCTGAGGTAGCTCACCCGGTCGAGCTGTGCCTTGACCTCTTCGATGACGCGCCAGGCTGTCTCGTGTCCGGCGCCAAGGGCGAGCACGCGGTGGAAGTCCTCGTCGAGGATGAAGAACTGGTCATACTGGCCGCTGCGGGCGCAGCGAATCTGGCGTTCGATCAGATCCCGCAGCTCGTAGATCACCTTGTCGGCGAGCCCTTGCCTGGCGGCGGAGGCGCTGACGGCGGTTTCGACCGCCTCCCTGACGAAGCGCGCTTCGCGCACCGACTTCTGCGAGATGCCCACGACATAGGTGCCGCGTTGTGGGCGAACGTCGACCAGGCCTGCCTCGGACAGGCGGATAAAGGCTTCGCGCACCGGCTGGCGGCTGACCGAGAAGGCGTCGGAAATCTCTTTCTCGGACAGTGCCTGGCCGGGGGCGAACTGCATTCGGATGATGGCGAGTCTGAGGACTCGGTAGAGCCGCTGACGCACCGATCCTCCGGTAGCATCCTGTTCCCAGAGTTCAGCGATTGCGGGGGTCAGCATGGGGGCACCTACCTTTCGTTGAGCTTTTTAGCTCTTGTACTGTTGAGCCTTTGGGCTCCGGCCTGGTACGACTTGTATGGTAGTCATGCTAGCATAGCTGTCAGGTGCTGTCCGGCCTGGGCGTATAGCACTTTGGTCTCGCCTCGCCACCATCATCGTCACCCCGGGGGGCGCCATGCCGCACTCCGCCAACTTCGCTGCACCGGATGACTGTGTGTTGCGCAAGGACGATCATCGACGCCGGCTCGGCGGACATCTATCACGCCTTTCAGGCGACCCTGCTGCCCCTGCTGCCGCTGGCGCCGACGCCGGCCAGCGCTCTGGCCCATTCGCCCTGGGGAGATTTGGCATAGGCAGCACGGTAATAGGCAGCGCCTCGATAGCCGGGGTTATCCTGGTGGAAAGGGTGACCCTTGCACGCCGGCGGCGCTGTGATGATGCTGTAAGGGGCGCGGCTTCTCAGGGCATATGGTCAGCGCGGGAGCCGGCGAGGGCGTGGCCGTCGACGGTGGGGTGGCCGGGACTGCGGTCGGTGTCTGTGCCGGCGGTGGACGAGTCGGCAGGTGTGTCGCCTGCGAGCGGGCCTTCGCGCCCGGGTACCGGCACCACCATCATCCAGTCGAGCCCGGCGGCGATCGGCGCAAGGCGCATGCCGTCGCCCAGTGCGACCACGGCGTCTCCCAGTTCGCTTAACGGGCGACTGGACATCGGCGCCTGGACCACGGCGTCCGCCAGGCGGTTGACGCCGTCCTGCTGGGCGCTGGTGACGGGGTCAAGCGTGCCTCCCAGGCGATCGGCCAGCGTCTCGATGCGGGTATCGGCCTGCGCCAGCCCGTCTGCCAGGGTGTCGGCCAGGGGCAGCAGCAGGTTGCCGGTCCTGTCGAGGCCCTGATCGACGCGCCCAAGGGTCGTGACACCACTGTCCAGGCTGTCCGCCAGCACCAGACCCTGCAAACGCCCGGACAGGTCCTGGCCGGCATCGACCAGCCGTCCGACCTCCTCAAGGGTGGTGCGAGTGTCGCCTACCAGTGATGACAGATTGGCCGACATGTCGCCCAGTTGCTGGGCCGGGGCCAGGGCGAGTGTCACCCGGTCGTCGAGCATGTCGCCGGGACGCGTGACCATGACGCCGAACTCACCGGTCAGGCCCACCGCCTCGGTGGCCAGCATCTGACTCAGGCTGCCTCGGCCCAGGTCCGCCGCTGCCGTGAGCGTGCTGCGCTCATCGTTTCCGATACTCTCGACCAGTCCGACGACGGCCTGCTCATCCAGCCGGGGGATGCCGCTGTGGCTGATCCCGCCATGGCGCAGCGCCGTGCGCGCCGCCACCCCTTGCAGGCTGGTCTCATCACGCCTGCCGCCCAGCACCTGACCGGCCAGGGCGACCCACTGGCCGGCACGACTCAGCCCGCTGGCGGAGGCGTCGACCAGGGCGTTGCCGGTGGTGGCGCTGACGTCTGACAGCGCATCGCCTCCGGCGACGATCAGGTCCGCCGCCAGGCTTGGCCACAGCAAGGAGTCGGAGGTGATCAGGATCGGTTCCAGGCCGAGCTGGATGGCGCTAGCCACTCGGGTGGTCAGTGACTGCTCAAGATCGCCCCATGGCTCCTCGAGATCGAGTTCCTGCTGGCCGATGCCCAGCGTGCTGGTCAGGCGACGTCGATAGCGGTCCAGTGACAGCACCCGCTGCAGCCGGTCATCGAAGCGATGCAGTAACGGCAGAGCAGCGACGCTGTCGAGCACACCCTCAACCGCTTCCAGAGATCCCCCCAGTGGTCCCTCAAGGTAGGCCCCGGTGCTTGCCAGGGCGGACTCGGTAGCGCTGGCCCATCCGTTGGCACCGACAGCACGGGCCACGGCGGTTCCTTGAGTCGTGAGCTGGTTGGCGGTCATCCGTCCGATCCCCCCGGCCACCAGCTCGGCGGAACGGGAGGCGCTGGGCAGCACCGGGCTGGCCGAAAGGTGCTGTCGGTCGCCGGAAATCTGATCACGCTGAACGATCTGTACCGACGACTGGAAGCCGTGACCCGCAAGGGGGGCTGACGTCATCTCGGTGGCTGGTCTGGTGGCTGGTCTGGTGGCGGACGCTGCTGGCGAGAGAGGGGAGTGCTCAGCGCAGCCGGTCAGCAGAACGGCCAGAACGGTTACCGCTATCCATCGTGGCAATCGAGCCGCCTGTGCGCTGGGCTTGAGGATCATGAGGTGTCCAGCCGTCTGATACCGGCAATAGTGCACCAGACTATCGACAAAACGGGCGCGATCGTGGACGAACTTTGCTATAGCAGGCGTGTTGCCGGCATGGATGAGCGCTAGGAGCGAGTCATTGGCAGTTAACCTGCCCGGGATCGCGACAGGGTCGACCGGGCAAGAGGATCAGGCGAGCAGGTGGTGATACAGAGTGGTGGCGCCGATGGCGATCAAGACCAGCCCCCCGAGGATCTCGGCACGCGGCCCCACCGTCTTGCCGAGCCGGCGTCCCAGCAGCATGCCCAGGGTCGCCATCAGGGTGGTGGCGCCACCGATCGCCAGTGCCGTCACCCAGATGTTGGCGTTCATGAACGCCAGACCTACGCCCACCGCCATGGCGTCCAGGCTGGTGGTGATCGCGGTGGCGATGATCAGCCACCAGCGGGTGCGATCGCTGGTCGTGCCGCAATCGCAGCTGGCGCAGTCCTTGGGGGCGGGAGCGAGGCCACTGTGGATCATCTTGCCGCCCAGGGCGAGCAGCAGGAAGAAGATGATCCAGTGATCCCAGTGGGCAATGGTGTCATAGGCGCTGGTGCCGAGCAGCCAGCCGATAATTGGCGTCGTGGCTTCCACCAGACCAAACAGCAGGCCGGTCTGCAGGGCCACCACGAAACGCAGCCGACGCACGCAGGCACCCTTGCTGACCGAGGCGGCAAAGGCATCGGAAGATAGCGAGAAGGCGAGCAGCAGGGTCGAAGTGGGCGTCATGAAGGTGCGAATCCGGCGGTTGCCTGTTGAAAATACGTGATGTCGCTGAAAGAGCCTCGTGCGCAGCGTTACGACCGATAGTCCGGGCATTGGCTATGGACACGATAGCGAATTTGCATGGCGATATTAGCGCGCAGGCTGACAGATGCAACTCTTTACCAAGGCTGCAAGTTTAAGCCAAAACAAAGACATATAGCCGTGACTATACCTTATGGCAGCGGCAAGAAAAGGAGAGGCCAGAGGCGCACTATTGCCCGCTGGCGGGTAATCCCGAGGCGCGACAAAGCGGCAAGGTCGTCGAGGCCCTTTCCCCGATAAACGAGCAAGAAGATGCATTGGCAGCGGCAAGAATGTTGGTTCTCGGGAAGAGAAGACGGTCAGGATTTCAAGGCGTCTTCCAGCATCTTTACGATGACGAGGCCGGCCTTGGCGGGCAGGTTGTCGCCGGCATAGTGGCGAATGGCTGCGACCTCTTCGCGAAGCTTTAGATGCCGAGCTCTGAGGTGTTCGAGTTCCTGTTCAAGGAGCTCCATTCCATCCATTCCAACCGATGCAAACTGGGAAGCCCGAGGTTCGAGGGAGTCGTCAAATGGCGTGGTCACTGTCATCTCCGGACCAGGACAAGGGCACCGCCGGGCAGGCGAGACCATCGGAGAATCCTGGTTATTGAAGTGTGGCGTATCTCTCCTTGTGGCGATATAGGGATCAGGGGGTAGTTCGCCTGTAATGACGAGGTAATCAAACCATTAATCCGTCACGATCATGATATTGCGACTCAGGCATTCGACCGATTCGCGGTCGAGCCAGGCTTAGGCCTGGTCCTGAAACTCGGGCACGGCGACGGCGTCGTTGTGGGTGACGACCTCCTCGAGCTGCTGGCAGAAGGTGTTGAAGGCGTCGCTCGCATGTCCGGGGCGCCGGTGCATCTCGATTTCCACCTGGCCGAGTGCCGGCAGGCCCTGCTCCTCGCCGAGAATCCGACAGCCCGCCGGTACGCTGCGGGGTGTCTTGACGGTGATCGCGAGCCCCGCCTGGACCGGCAGGTTGATGCCGGTGGGGGACTGGCTCGAGTAACGCAGTTCCCAGGCGCGTTCCTGACGCCCCAGGGCGGCGAGGGCGTGGGCGCGAAAGATGCAGCCTTCGGGATTCAGTGCCAGTGGCAGTCGGCTGCCACGGGTAGGATCGGCATCTTCCGCCGCGACCCACACCATGGGTTCCCAGCCGAGCAACTGGCCCGATTGCGTCGGTCCGTGGCGGATCGACAGGACCACGTCGAGCAGGCCCTGCTGGAAGCTGTCCACCAGGTCGGCACTGATGCCACAGATGACTTCGATGCGGGTATGCGGATAGGCCTCGGCGAAGCGGGGCAGCAGTTCCGGCAGGTAGGCGCTGGCCTGTTCCTCGGAGGTGCCGATACGAATCTTCTCGCCGTGCTGGCGGTCGCCGAGTGCCGCCCTGGCCTCGTCTTCCAGCGTCAGCATGTGTCGCGCGTAGGGCAGCAGCCGTTCACCGTCGGACGTCAGCAGCACGCTGCGGCTGGTGCGCTCGAACAGCGACTTGTGCATCTGGTCCTCCAGTCGCTTGATCTGCAGGCTGACGGCGGACTGGGTCCGGTGCAGCACGCGGCCGGCGGCGCTGAAGCCCTGGCACTCGGCCACGGTGACGAAGGCGCGGAGCAGGTCGGTATCCATAATCGATGAGCCTTTGAAATAAGTGATATCTCAACCATTCATTTCTATTATGAAGAGGCGCTCTCTATCCTGTCCAACATCACTTGAGACAGGCAGGAGTTCCTCATGCAGGCCACCGATGCGCCCACCACTTCCTCGCTGGACGGTCTGATCGACCTTGAGCACTACCCGATTCATGACCTGGACGGCGAGTCCGGACGGGCGCTGATCCAGCGCTGTCACGAACAGCTGGCCGACGATGGCTGTGTGGTACTCAAGAACTTTGTCCCCGAGGAGGCGTTGGCGCGGCTGGAGCGCGAGACCGAGCGGCTGTCGCCCGAGGCGCATTACAACCAGACCGAGACCAACCCCTACAACAATGCCGGCGATCCCGAGCGCCCGGCCCGCCATCCGCTCAATCGCTTCGACGATCGCACCAACGGCTTTGTCGCCGGCGATCGCATCGGCGAAGACACCATCATTCGCCAGGTCTACCAGCACCCGGACTTCCAGCGCTTTATCGCCACCGTGGTGGGCATGGAAGAGATTCACCAGTACGCCGACCCATTGGCGGACCTGGTGGTCAACGTGCTGAGAGAGGGCTGCCAGCATCCCTGGCACTACGACACCAACGAGTTCATCGTCACCATGATGACCCGCCAGTCCCATGGCGGCGGCCGTTTCGAGTATGCCCCGGGCATCCGCAGCCCCGAGGGTGAGAACTTCGACGAGGTCGAACAGGTGCTGGACGGCGACCGTTCGCGGCTCAAGGCGCTGGACCTTCAACCGGGTGACCTGCAGGTGTTTTTCGGCCGCTATTCGCTGCACCGGGTGACGCCGGTGGAAGGCCAGAAGGAACGTCACACCGTGATCTTCGCCTACGCCAAGGAACCCGGCTTCATCGGTCGCCCCGAGCGTGCCCAGCGCATCTTCGGGCGCATGGCGCCGATTCACGAGACCCTGTTGAAGGAAGGCATGAATCGCAGCGATTCGCTGGCCGACTGAGCCCACGCCGATGACATCGAAGCCGAGCACGTAGAGGCTCGGCCTGTGCCCCTTGCGACCCCGCCATATTCGAACAGGACCCTGACATGAGCATCGTCGATTTCGACAACCTGACCGACAACGAGCCGGACCATATTCCGGTCGTGCCCTCTGCGCCGATGGCCAACGGCGACAGCATCCCCACCGCCTTCGATCCCAGGCAGCTGCGCGCCGGGCGCCTGGCGCGGCTGCGCGCGACGATGGCGGAGCAAGGCTACGCCGCCATGGTGCTGTTCGACCCCAACAACCAGCGCTATGCCACCGGTTCGCGCAACATGTTCGGCTACTTCCTGCGCAACTCGACCCGCTACATCTATGTGCCCCTGGAAGGGCCGGTGATCCTGTTCGAGTACCCGGGCAGCGCCCACGTCTCTACCTGGCTCGAGACCATCGATGAATCGCGCACCTCCAAGGTGGTGTGGTCCGCCGTCAACCAGCGCGACAACCTCTCTTCGGACCCCTTCGGTGTGGAGATCGCCGAACTGATCGAAGAGCACGGACGCGGCAACCGCAAGATCGGGCTGGATCGCTGTGCGCTCAACCTGGCGCGCTCACTCGAGGCCCAGGGCCTCGAGGTCTTCGACTGCATGCAGGACACGCTGCACTGCCGGCGCATCAAGACCCCCGAGGAGATCGCCTGTCTGGCCCAGTCCATGGCCGGCAGCGAGGCTGCGGTGGCCGAGGTCGAGGCGGCGATCAAGCCGGGCATCACCGAGAACGAGCTGTTCGCGATCATGTACGGCAACGTCATCCGCCAGGGCGGAGAGTTCATCGAGACCCGTCTGCTGTCGTCCGGTCCGCGCACCAATCCCTGGTTCAATGAGGCCAGTGACCGGGTCATTCGTCCGGGCGAACTGGTGGCGCTGGACACCGATACCATCGGTTGTCACGGCTACTATTCGGACTTCTCGCGGACCTTCCACGTCGGCCCGAATCGCCCCAGCGCCTACCAGAAGGAGCTGTATCGCATGGCCTACGACCAGGTGCACCACAACATGGGCATCTTGAAGCCGGGCATGAGCTATCGCGAGATCGCCGAGCAGGCCTGGAAGATCCCCGAGCGCTTCCTCGACCGTCGCTACCCCTCCATCATCCACGGCGTCGGCATGCACGGTGAAACCCCGCTGGTCGCTCACCATATGGACTTCGATCGCTTCTCCAAGGATGGCGTTCTCGAACCCGGCATGGTGGTGTCCGTGGAGAGCTACATCGGCGAGGTGGGTGCCGCCGACGGGGTCAAGCTGGAAGAAGAAGTGCTGATCACCGACAGCGGTGTGGAAAAGCTGTCCCGCTATCCCTTCGACGAGGCGCTGCTCGACCGCCAGTTCTGAGCCGCATCATCTGTGTACCATGCTGCGCCGGGCCCCATGTGAGATGGCCGCCCGGCGCTGACGCCTTTTCAGCAAGTCATATCGAGAGTTTTGATGAAAGACGTGAATCATTGGATTGGCGGTGAGTCACAGCCGTCGCAGCGCCATCTGGATGTCATCAACCCGGCCACCGCCGAGCCGGTCGGTCGTGTCGCCCTGGGGGACGCTGCTACCGTCGAGTCTGCCATCGAGGCGGCCCGCCGTGCCCAGCCGGCCTGGCGCGAGACGCCGCCGGCCAAGCGCTCCCAGGTGATGTACCGCTTCAAGGCGCTGCTCGAGCGTGACGCCGACGAGATCTGCGCGCTGGTCAGCGAAGAGCACGGCAAGGTGCTTGAAGACGCCATGGGCGAACTCAAGCGCGGTATCGAGAACGTCGAGTACGCCTGCGGCGTGCCGGAGCTGCTCAAGGGCGAGTACTCCCACAACGCCGGGCCGGCCATCGACACCTGGTCCAATCATCAGCCGCTGGGCATCGTGGCCGGGATCACGCCGTTCAACTTCCCGGCCATGGTGCCGCTGTGGATGTATCCGATGGCGCTGGCCTGCGGCAACGCCTTTATCCTCAAACCCTCCGAGCAGGTGCCGTCGGCGGCGCTCAAGATGGCCGAGCTGCTCACCGAAGCCGGTCTGCCTGACGGCCTGTTCAGCGTGGTCCACGGCGACCGTGAGGTGGTCGAGGCGCTGATCGATGCGCCCGATGTGAAGGCGGTGTCCTTCGTCGGATCGACCCCGGTGGCCAAGGCGATCTACCAGCGTGGCGCCGAGAACGGCAAGCGCGTGCAGGCGCTCGGTGGCGCCAAGAACCACGCCGTGGTGCTGCCCGATGCCGATCTGGACAACGCCGCCAGCACCCTGATCGGGGCCGCCTACGGCAGCGCCGGTGAGCGCTGCATGGCGATCAGCGTGGCGGTGTGTGTCGGCGATGACACCGCCGATGCCCTGGTGAAACGGCTTTCGCAAGAGGCTCGGGAACTCAAGATCGGTGCCGGCACCGAGCGCGGCCTGGATATGGGCGCGCTGGTCAACGCCGGCCACCGCGACAAGGTGGCGGGCTATCTCCAGCAGGGCGTCGACGCCGGGGCCGAGCTGGTGGTGGATGGACGCGAGCATCCGCTGGTGGCGTCGTCACCGGGCTACTTCCTGGGCGCGAGCCTGCTCGACCGGGTCACGCCCGAGATGAGCGTCTATCGCGACGAGATCTTCGGACCGGTGCTGTGCGTTGTGCGTGTCGCCAGCTTCGATGAGGCCATTGCGCTGATCAACGCCCACCAGTATGGCAACGGCACCTGCGTGTTCACCCGGGATGGCGAGGCCGCGCGTCGCTTCGCCGACGCCATCGAGGTCGGCATGGTCGGCATCAACGTACCTCTGCCTGTACCGGTGGCCTTCCACAGCTTCGGCGGCTGGAAGGAGTCGCTGTTCGGCGATCTGCATGCCTATGGCCCCGACGCCGTGCGCTTCTACACCCGGCGCAAGGCCATCTCCCAGCGCTGGCCGAGGAGTCAGGACAGGGAAAGCGCGCAGTTCAACTTCCCCTCGAACTAGCGCGCTCTCGAGGCCAGGCTCGTCCAGCAAGCGCAGCGTCGGCCTCGGACCCCCGACGAGGGAGAGCGCCTCAGGCCACCGCGAACGCCCACTCCTTGCGAGTGGGCGTTGTCGTATCCGTGGCAGGCGATCGCGCCATCACTCGGGGGCTGTCGGTGTCTAAGTGGATGGCGGCGTCGCCGCAAGACGCGGGTGGATAGGGTTGGCGGGGCGATAGCCGGGCAGGGCAAGACGACGGGTGGCAACGCTCGGGTGCAACGTCTCGTTGCCGAAGGAGGCAAAGCCGATGCGCCGCAGATAGCGCCGGGGCGAGATCAGCCGATAGAGGCGCGAAAGAAACCTCTGGTAGGAGTCGACGATGTCGTCCTCGCGCGGTGGTGAGCCAAGCAAGGGGCGACTGTCTGGCAGCAGCGGCAGCCCCTGTTCGCAGGCGCGGCCCATCATCCAGTCCAGACTGACGTCCGACAGCACGCGGTCCCGGTAGCCTCCGCCGACGTTGGAGTGGGCGCCGGGAAACCAGACCTGCTCGAGGGTGGCGGTGGTGGTCTGCGGCGACCACAGGGTGGGGGCGAAGGCCTTGCGGTGCTCGTCGATCGCCAGCGCCTGGTAGGCGTGGCGCACCAGCGGGCTCAGGCGGGTGTCATGGAACTCGAATTGGCGGCGGTTGAAGGCGGCAAAGCTCCTGAGTGGAATCCCCAGGCTGCCCACGGTGTCCCACACACCGATCATGTGGATCTCCGGCACCCAGGCGTAGCGCGAGGCGAAGCGTCGAGCCTCGGCCGATTGCGGGCCACGTCTTCGATCGCGGTAAAGCGCGTAGGCGCGTCCCGCCAACTGCCGGTGTTCGGGGTGCAGCAGACCGCTGGTGTGAAGCATCCCGCTCAGGCTGCGCGCGGTGTAGGCGCCTCGGCTGAAGCCGAACAGAAACAGCCGGTCGTCCGGGCGCAACAGTTCGACCAGCTCGACGTACGCCTCGACCAGAATTTCCGATAGCCCGAGTCCGGTGGCGCCTGCCACCAGGCGGTCGTACCAGTGCAGGTCACTGCCGACGCCATGGTAGTAGCGCTTGACGGTGCCGCCCTCGGCCATGGGATTGTCGGCCACCGCCTGGTAGAGCCGGCTGACGTTGGTGTTGGTGTCACCGTCTTCCAGGTCCATGTCCGGCACCTGCCAGGTGCCATCGAAGAACAGCGCGACATTCTTGGCCATCGGCTTCCCTTGCTGTCAGCCCTCTTGATCCGAGCGATGCCCGGTGGTCGCTGTCAGTGTATGTCGGGGGCGTGGCCAGAAAATTGAGCGCAGAGGCGAAGGGCGTCGATCGGTCGTGCCGTCAGCGCTGCGGCAAAGATTGCAGGAGCGGGGCGGGTGGATGGTTTCCGCCCGCCCCTTGGTCGTTCGCTTGTCAGAGTGTCTAGAAGCGCGTCGCCCAGGTATCGACGACCCTGAGCGCGTCATCGACCAGATGGAGCTGGCGCCACTTGTCGAAGGTCATGCAGGGGTGCGAAGCGCCGAAGGCCAGGACGTCACCGATGCGCACGTCGCGGGCGCTGTCCGGTAGCTGGATAAAGGTGTGCTGATCCATCTGCTTGACGACTTGCCAGCCTTCCACCGACAGCTGCTCGCTGGCCTGTCCGCCTTCGCGATAGCGCCTGAGCACCTCGGGCGCCAGGTCGAAGCCGATATCGCGCTTGCCCAGTGCCACGATGGCCAGCCCCGGCTCGGGCAGCGACTGCACCTGTGCGAACACCTCCAGCGCCGGCTCAAGCCCCTGGTGCAGGTCCTGGCGCCGGGACAGCACGCCGGCCTGGGCCTCGCGGTAGATGCCGTGGTCGTGGACCACGTAGCAGCCCGGGCGCAGCACCGGGGTGAAGCGGCCTTCGAGTCCACCGTCGCGGAAGGCTTCGGCGATCAGGTCGTACCAGGCCGACCCCGACGCCGTGACGATGGGCTTGTCGCGATCGACCAGGCCTTCGTCGGCCAGTCGCTTGACGCCGTCGACCAGGCGCTGGGCGTAGCGACGGATACCGTCCACCGGATCGTCGCCATGGACCACGCCCTCATACCCCTCCAGACCTGCCAGGGCTATGCCGGGCAGGGTAGCCGCCCGGCGCGCCAGCGCCATTACCTCGTCATCATCGCGAAGTCCGCACCTTCCCCCTTCGACGCCTACCTCGATCAGGATATTCAGGGAGATGCCGGCCGCCCCGAAAAAGGCGCCTAATTGGTCCAGGTTCTCGGCGCTGTCGACGGTGACATAGAGCTCGGCGCCGGCACGGATCAGGTCGGCGGCGATGGCCATGTTGGCCTGACCGACCATCTGGTTGGCCACCAGTAATCGCTGGGCGCCCTCGGCGAAGGCGGCGCGGCACTGGGGCAGGGTGGCCAGGGTGATGCCCCAGGCGCCGGCCTCGAGCTGCCGCCGGAACAGCGCCGGGGTCATGGTGGTCTTGCCGTGGGGCGCAAGCTCGGCGCCGTGGCGGCGGGCGAAGTCCTGCATCCATGCCAGATTGTGGGCGAGCGGCGCCTGGTGGATCACCGCCGCCGGCAGGCTGACGTCGGCCAACAGCCGGTCGCCGGTTTCCAGGGTGCCCTTGTGGCAACCCTTGGCATCGAAGGAAGAGGAAGAGGGGGAGTGGGCCATGGAAGTTCTCCTGAAGGCGGAACGCGGCTCATGTTACGCCGCGCCGGACGATTGGCAATGTTCGAAGATTGATCTGACTACGACCATTGTCGGAAATTTTCAAAAAACTGTGGATGGTTGTTAGAAACTAACATAGCGTAAGGATACCGCAGATGACGAGGGCCCTGGACAGGCTTCGTGATCTGGCAACGTCGCAACGGAGGGAGGCAAGCCGTGAGTCAACAGATCGATATCCTGTCGCGCATCACCGCGGTGGTTCGCTCCCTGAGCGAGTCGGAGCGCAAGGTGGCGGAGCTGATCTTCGACGACATCGACTTCGTGACAGAGGCCAGCATCAGCGAGATCGCCCGGCGATCAGGCGTCAGTGATGCCACCGTGACCCGCTTCGCCCGCTCGGTGGACTGCGACAACGTGCGTGACCTCAAGCTGCGCCTGACCCGTGCCCTGGCCGCCGGTCGTCGCTTTATCGAGGACGCCGACCCCGCCCGGGGATCGAGCATCGTCTACGACGTTGCCGCCCAGACCCTGGCGCTCAACCGCGAGTTGCTGTTCGAGGCCGATATCGAAGGCGCGGTGGAGCGACTCGACAATGCCCGCCAGATCCTGACCTTCGGCAGTGGCGGCGGCTCCAGCGTGATGTGCCAGGAGCTGCAGTTTCGCCTGATGCGCCTGGGCTATGCGGTCAGCGCCTATCCTCACGGTCTGCTGCCGAGGATGGTGGCCGCCACCCTGGAGCCCGAGGACGTAGTGGTGGTGCTGTCGGTGTCCGGTTACACCCCGGAGATGGTCGAGTCGGCCCAGATCGCCAGTCAGTACGGGGCCCAGGTGATCGCCATCACCGCCGTGGGGTCTCCGCTTGCCGCCGCCGCCAACGTGGTGCTGCCCATCGCCGCCCGGGAGACCGATTTCATTCTTCACCCTTCGGCGTCGCGCTATGCGTTGATGGCCGCCATCGACGTGCTGGCGCTGGAGCTGGCCATGCGTCATCGCGACCAGGCCCGCACCAAGCTCAGGCGTTTGAAGATTGCACTTGATGACCATCGCGGCGGTGACAATCGCCAGCCGCTGGGAGACTGACATGCACCATGACCTCTTGATTCGTCGCGCCACGCTGCTGGATGGCACCGGCGCAGATCCTCGTATCGCGGATGTCGCGATCAAGGGGGATCGTATCGTGGCGGTGGGGGATCTCGCCGGGCACGAGGCCAGCGAGGTGGTGCAGGCCGAGGGGCTGGTGCTGACCCCGGGATTCATCGACGTTCACACCCACGACGACACCAATGTGGTGCGCACCCCCGAGATGCTGCCGAAGCTGAGTCAGGGGGTGACCACGGTGGTGGTCGGCAACTGCGGCATCAGCGCCTCGCCGGTCACGCTGCGCGGCAGCGAGGTGCCCGATCCGATGAACCTGCTGGGCGACGCCGAGGATTTCGCCTATCCCAGCTTCGCCGCCTACGCCGATGCCGTGGCGACGGCCTGCCCGGCGGTCAATGTGGCGGCACTGGTGGGGCATACCAGCCTGCGCTCACTGGTGATGGATGACTACGAGCGCCCGGCCCGCGACGACGAGATCGGCGCCATGCGCCTTGCTCTGGAACAGGCGCTGGCCGAGGGGGCCATCGGCATGAGCACCGGGCTTGCCTATCGCAACGCCCGTCAGGCGCCAAGCGCCGAGGTCGGTGCCCTGGTGCGCGCGGTCAGCGAGGCGGGCGGCATCTACACCACCCACCTGCGTGACGAGTTCGCCGGACAGGCCGAGGCGATGGACGAGGCCTTTGCCACCGCCGCCGAGGCCCGTGCACCGCTGGTGATCTCGCACCTGAAGTGCGCCGGTGCCGGTAACTGGGGCCAGGCGCCGCGGGCCCTGGCGCAGTTGACCGACGCCGCCAGCCGCCAGCGTGTTCACTGCGACTGCTACCCCTATACCGCCGGTTCCTCGACCCTGGATCTGGGGCAGGTCACCGACGAGATCGACATCACCATCACCTGGTCGAAGCCGCATCCGGAGCAGGCGCGTCGGCCGCTGGCCGACATCGCCGCCGACTGGGGGCTGTCACTGATGGACGCGGCCAGGCGCCTGCAGCCCGCCGGCGCGGTCTATCACAACATGAGCGAGGACGACATGCGCCAGGTGCTGGCGCACCCCTTGACCATGGTCGGCTCCGACGGCCTACCCAATGACCCGCATCCGCACCCGCGCCTGTGGGGCGCCTTTCCCCGCGTGCTGGCCCACTACAGCCGTGACCTGGCACTGATGCCGCCGGCCGAGGCGGTACGCAAGATGACCGGTCTTTCCGCCGCCACCTTTGGCCTGGAAGACCGCGGTGTGATTCGTCCAGGCGCCTTCGCCGATCTGGTCCTTCTGGATCTCGAACGACTGGAAGATAGCGCCACCTATGACCAGCCGAAGACGCCCGCCAGCGGCATCCTTCGGGTGCTGGTCAACGGCACGACGGCCTACGCCAATGGTCAGGCGTCGGGCCAACGATCCGGGCGCATGTTGCGCCGAAGCGTGCGCCTTGCGGCCACGCCACTCTAGCCACGTTTATTGCATCAGTATTTTTCAGGAGACATTGACATGACGATCAAGCGTTATGGCGCCGAAGGCGGCGTCGGTACCGGCGGTCAGAAACTTCCCTTCTCCCGCGCGGTGGAAGCCGGCGGCTGGCTGAAGGTGTCCGGTCAGACCCCGATGACCGATGGAGAAGTGGTGGAAGGCGGCATCGTCGAGCAGAGTCGGCTGGCCTTCGAGAATGCCCTGACCATCGCCCGCGAGGCGGGCTACGACATCGAGGACGTGGTCCACGTCACCGCGGTGCTGACCGACTCGCGCTACTTCCAGTCGTTCAACAAGGTGTTCGCCGAGTACTTCAAGGATCACCCGCCGGCGCGCATCTGCAGCGTTCAGGATCTGGTGGTGGACTGCAAGGTCGAGGTGGACCTGACCTGCTACCGCGCCGACCGCGCTTAAACCAGGGATATTGCGTCGAGCGGCAACTCGACCGGGGCAGGGATGCCCGCATCGTAGCGACAGGAAGGCGCCGGATCCCGGCAAGGACCCGACGCCAGGCACAGCAAACGTTCACGTTCACTGTCTCGATCGCGGCAACGACCGAGACGACAAGTATAAGAGGTCTGTATGAACAGTCATCTTTTCCTTGCTACCTTTTGCGTCTACATCGTCCTGATGATCGGCTTCGGCTGGTGGATGTCGCGGAACGATCGCGGCACCGGCGATGACTTTCTCCTTGGCGGGCGCAGCGTACCGATATTCCTGACCATCGGTACCACCGTGGCCACCATGGTGGGAACAGGTTCCAGCATGGGGGCGGTGGGCTTCGGCTACGCCAACGGCTGGGGCGGCGCACTCTATGGTCTGGGTGGTTCGATCGGGGTGCTGCTGCTGGCGCTGTGTTTCGCCGGTGTGCGGCGCTACCGCTTCATGACCATGAGCGAAGAGTTGTCGTTCTACGTCGGGGCCAACCGCCTGGTGCGCAATGTCGTGGCATTGTTCATCTACGTCGCCTGCATCGGCTGGCTCGGCGCCCATATCCTCGGTGGCGGCCTGTATCTGGCGTGGATGGCGGATATTCCCGCCTGGCAGGCCAAGATGGTGGTGGCGCTGGGCTTCGGTGTCTACTGCGTCATCGGCGGCTACATGGCGGTGGTCTGGACCGACACCGTGCAGGCCATCGTGCTGTTTGTCGGCTTCTTTTTGATGGCGGCGGTGGCCGTGGTCGAGGTCGGCGGCTTCTCCGAGATGACTGCCTCCATGGACGCCGCGGCGACCAGCTTCCTGGCCATCGACAAGGTCGGCCTGGTGCCCGCCCTGTCGCTGATCACGGTGATCGCCGTCGGTGTGCTGGCAACCCCGTCCTTCCGCCAGCGCATCTACTCCGGCGCCTCGGTGGGCTCGGTGCGCCGCTCCTTCCTGGTGACCGGCTGCCTTTACATGCTGTTCTCCATCGTGCCGGCGATCATCGGCATGGCGACCTACGCCCTCAACCCCAACCTGGAAAACAGCAACTTCGCCTTCCCGTATCTGGCCACCGAGGTGCTGCCGCTGTGGCTGGGCCTGCTGCTGCTGGTGGCCGGTCTGTCGGCGACCATGTCCAGCGCCAGCAGTGACGCCATCGCCGGTGTCACCACCCTGATCCGCGATCTCTACGTGCTGGTCAAGGGCCGCGCGCCGTCGGCCAAGAGTGTGGTCATGCTGTCCCGGTTCGGCCTGGTCGGTACCATCAGCCTGGCGCTGGCCTTCGCCCTGACCTCCGACAACGTGATCGCCTACATCACCAAGATGGTGGCGACCGTGCTGGCGGGCATGTTCGTGTGCGGCGTGCTGGGCCGCTTCTGGCCGCGCTACAACTGGCAGGGCGCGATTGCCTCGCTGGTGGTGGCGTCCGCCACCTCGCTGACGGTCATCTCGGTGGAGAGCTGGAGTGAGTACTGGGGCAACCCGAGCATCCCGGCGGTGGGCCTGGCCATGGCCGCCGGTATTGTGGTCAGTCTGTTTACCCCGGCTTCCGAGCTCAGCGAAGACCAGGCACTCGAGCTGATCACCGAAGAGCGCGAGCGTATGGAGGCGGTGCCGGACGTGCCGCTGCGCAAGGGTCCCGCCAAGGCCTGAAGACCGCTCTCCAGGCCGAAGCACAAAAGCCCGCGCAGGTGACTGCGCGGGCTTCTTCGCATGTCTGCCGCGATGGCGAGGAGCACGGGGCATCGCTCAATGGTGCAGTGACCATATTCGGCCAAGGGCGCCGTCCTTCAACACAAGATGGTGAAACAGGGCCGCCGCGATGTGGCCACCGAGCAAAAAGGGCAGCAGCAGATCGGCGCCCCAGTCCCGATGGAAGCGGCCAAACGGCTCCATCAGGGTGATCAGCGGCACCTCGAACAAGGCTGCGAGCGACGCCGCCAATGGCAGGCGCTGAAACGAGGGCAGTGTCCACTGGCCCAGCACCCCCCTGAGGTCGAAGCCGGTACCGATATAGGCCGCCACGGGCAGCGCCAGGAGCACGGCGAGCAGGCCACGGTGGGCGAGGCGAGTCACCCGGGGCAGACCCAGGGGTGGCGGCTGCGGCAGCCACAGGTGGGCCGCCAGCAGCCCGAGCGACAGCGCCACACTCAAAAGCCCCAGGTTGACATGGACCACCAGCAGGTACCAGTTGGCAGACTCGAGCTGGGTGGTCGCCCACTTGCGCCCGTAAGCAGTGAGGTAGAGAAGACCGATGGTCAACGCCAGCGAGGCGTGCAGGGCGCGGCTGGTCAGGGCATGACGGGCAGGGTGGACATCGGGGGCGTGGGTGACGTCGTAGGCTCGGCTCGCTGGCATGAAGGAAACCTCGGGATGCGGTATTGCCCGGTGTCAGGCAACTACCGCCATGCTGACGCCTGGCCCTTCGCCTGTCAGCCATTCCCTGTGCCATGCTGGGGGCAATTCGCCCTCGGAGCCTTCCATGTCGATCTTTCTCGTCACCCTCTTTGTTGCCTCCCTGCTGCCGATCCTGCTGGCCTGGATCGGCGCCGCCTGGCGCGTGCGACAGTTCGGCCACCTGGACAATCGCCACCCGCGTGCCCAGCAGGCGCGTCTTGAAGGCGTCGGTGCGCGGCTGCAGGCGGCCCAGTCCAACGCCTGGGAGGCGCTGATCGTCTACGCCACCACCGCGGTGGTGGCCATCGGCGCCGGGGTGGAGCTTGAAAGCCTAGACGTGCCGGCGCTGGTCTTTCTCACCTCACGCCTGCTCCACCCGCTGGCCTACGCCCTGAACTGGCAGTGGACCCGCTCCATCGTCTTCGCCGTCGGCATGCTGGCGTGTCTGACGATCATGATCGGGGCGCTGTGGTAGCCGCCCCGAAACGGGACAGGTGGCGGGCGGTTGTCCGCCGGCGTTCAGCCCTTTGACCGTCAGGGGCCGACGGCCGTCATTGTGACGACCGCGCCAGGGTGGTGACCAGGCGCTGGCAAATGTTGTCCAGCGCCTTGGCCTTGCCTTCGTCGGCCAGGCTGCCGTCTTCATGAAAGGCGCTGCCAGCGCCGCCTACTGCAAGCTGGTCCGGCAGTACCGTGACGCCGATGTTGCTCAAGAGCTGACGCAGCAGCGGCAGGGCGCGAAGCCCGCCCAGCCCGCCGGGTGAGGCGCCGACGATGGCCGCCACCTTGTGCTGGTAGGGCTCGAGGGCGCCCAGGTCGCCGTCGGGGCGCGAGACCCAGTCGATGGTGTTCTTCAGAAGCGGTGTGATGAAGCCGTTGTACTCAGGGGAGGCGATGGCGAGGCCCTGATGCTCCATGAACATCCGCTTGAGGCGGCTGGCGTGCTCGGGAAGACCCTCGCCGGCCTCCAGGTCGCCGTCGTAGATCGGCATGGGAAAGTCGCGCAGGTCGACGAAGGTGGCCTGACCACCAAGGGCGTCGATGCGCTGTGCCATCAGTCTGGCCAGACGCTTGTTGAAGGAATCCTCCCGGGCGCTGCCGGCAAAGACCAGGATACGGGGACGGGTATCGCTCATGGGGTTCTCCTGCGGTGTGAACGGAAGCGCAAAAGGGCAAGGCATGGACCAATAGCCAATGGAGCACGCTCTGTCAGCCATTGCCAGCGCCGATCTTGTGCATTCATCCTGCAACATATTGGATCAAGATGGCAGAAGGAGGACGATGTGAAGTACCCCACAACGCCGGATGGGCGCTACTTTGTTGCCCGCAATCGCCTCTGGCGCTGCACCGATCCCGGCCTGGACGAGGACACCCGCAAGCGCCACGTCAAGGCGCTGATGGCGGCCCGACGCGCGGTCAAGGAGGCCAACAAGGTCGACGATGACGACGCGCTCAAGGCCGCGCGCCGCCAGGTCCAGGCAGCCAAGGAGGCGCTGGGCGAGCGTGGCCCGGTGTGGTGGTCCGACGGCGCCGAGGATGAGTCCGGACGCGCACCCCACAACAGCTCCTACGCCGACTGGTGGGCCAGCCTGAACGCGCAGGAGGACAAGGCGCCTGGATGAATGCCTTGCGTGTCGGCAAGGCGGCTTTCAGGAAGACCAGGGCAGCGGTGGTGCCTCCAGGCGTGCTCCCTGCCACTGGGGGATGTCACCAAAGCGCTCGCTGGCGGCTTCCCAGTCGTGCTGGGCCTGGATGATCGCTTCCCGCGAATGGCCAACGAAGTTCCACCAGATCAGGATCTCGTCCTGCATCGGCTCGCCGCCGATCAACAGGATCCGGCTGCCCGCCGACAGCGACATCTCGAGGCTGTCTCGTCCACGCCCCAGATACCCCAGCTCGTCCACCGTGAAGGCCTCGTCATCGAGCTCAAGGCCGCCTTCCAGCACCAGCACGCCGTATTCGAAGTCGGGACGCAGGGGCACCGCCAGCTTCGTGGTGTCACTGGCCTGAACGTCGAGTCCCACCAGCGGCGAAAAGCTCAGGGTGGGGGCGTGATGGCCTTCGGCTTCACCGATCAGCAGGGTGAAGTCGGCGCCGTCGCGGCGCCAGCGCGGCAGCTCGGCGTAGTGATCAAAGCGTGGCGCGGTGTCGGCCTTGTCCCGGGGCAGGGCGATCCATAGCTGGGCGGCGTGCAGGCTGTCGGTTTCGGCCAGGCTCTCTTCGGTATGGCTGATGCCGTGGCCGGCGGTCATCAGGTTGACCTCACCCGGTCGGATGACCTGGTCGCTGCCCAGGCTATCCCGGTGGTGGACCTCGCCGGAGAGCATCCAGGTGAAGGTCTGCAGGCTGGTGTGGGGGTGGGGGCCGACCCGCATGGCCTGGCCTTCGCGCAGGATGCTGGGGCCGGCGTGGTCGAGAAAGCACCAGGCGCCGATCAGGCGGCGCTCGCGGGTGGGCAGCACGCGGTGGATCGGCAGGCCGCCGACGTCGGCCTCCCGGGAACCGATGCGCTGGATACAACGGCGTCCATCGACCACCGGGCAGTCCAAAGAAGATGATGGGCGATGGGGCGTTTCGTGCAGGCTCATGGTGGCCTCCTGGGCGGTCATGGCTAGACCTGGTATGGCTGTACCTGGGTGGGATCGACAGAAAGAACAAGACCTGGGCGCGGTACGCCCAGGCCTGAAGCTCACCCTTGGGTCTGTTGGGAATAGCTCTGCATCAGGTTTGCGTAGGCCGGCAGGTGGGACGCCAGCAGGCCGCCGAAGCCTTCGATGTCGTTGCGCCAGTCGCGGTGCAGTTCGCAGCCCACCCCGAACCAGGTCATCAACTGGGCGCCGGCCTGGCTCATGCGATCCCAGGCGGCCTCGCGGGTCACCGGGTTGAAGGTGCCCGAGGCGTCGGTGACGACGAAGACGTCGTAGCCGGCCTCGATGGCCGACAGCGCGGGGAAGGCCACGCACACCTCGGTGACCACCCCGGCGATCAGTAGCTGCTTGCGCCCGGTCTTCTCGATGGCGGCGACGAACTCCTCGTTGTCCCAGGCGTTGATCTGGCCGGGGCGGGCGATGTAGGGCGCGGTGGGGAACATCTCCTTGAGTTCGGGGACCATGGGACCGTTGGGTCCGTCCTCGAAGCTGGTGGTCAGGATGGTCGGCAGCTCGAAGAACCTGGCGATATCGGCCAGGGCCAACACGTTGTTCTTGAAGGCGTCGGCGTCGAAGTCTCGTGCTACCGACAAGAGGCCGGCCTGGTGGTCGACCAGCAGCACGGTGACGTCATTCTTGTCGAGACGAACATAGGGGCGAGTCATGGCGATTTCCTGGAGTCAGGGGAAGCCTTCCCTGGAAGAGGTCTCCGGCATCCAGCCTGGAGGTACAGCCCCCGGCGGCGGCTGCCGTCGGGGTCTTTCGCAAGGCGTCGCAGGGCGATAGGAGCAGCTACCTGGGCGCCGTGGGCTCAGGTACTGAGGCGGCCAAACCGGCCACGTCGAAAGGCGTCGATGGAGGCGTGGATCTCGGCCTCGCTGTTCATCACGAAGGGGCCATGACCCACCACCGGCTCGTCGATCGGTTCACCGGTCAGCACCAGCAGCCGGGCGGCGGTGTTGGCGGCCAGGGCCAGTGTCTCGCCATCGCGGGACAGCTCTACCACGCTGCCACCGCGCACGACCTCCCGATCCTGTACCAGCAGGGTGCCGTCGAGCACTACCAGAAGGCTAGTGTGCCCGTTGGGTAGCGACAAGGTCGTTTCAGTGTCCTCTTTCAATGCCAGTTCCCAGGCGTTGATCGGGGTAAAGGTCCGTGCCGGGCCGCGTGCCTCCAGGTACTCGCCGGCCACCACCCTGAGCTGGCCCGCCTCGCCCGGTAGTGTCACCACCGGGATCTCGTCACGGGTCAGGTTCTGGTAGGCCGCCGGGGTCGTCTTGTGGCGCGCCGGCAGATTGACCCATAGCTGGACCATCTCCAGGTCGCCGCCCTGGCGAGTGAAGTCCTCGGAGTGAAACTCCTCGTGGAGGATGCCGTCGCCGGCGGTCATCCACTGAACGTCGCCCGGGCCGATGGTGCCGCCGCCACCGGAGGAATCGCGGTGGCTGACCTCGCCTCGATGCACGAAGGTCACCGTCTCGAAGCCGCGATGGGGGTGCACGCCGACGCCACGCTTTTGCTCGCTGGGCGCGAAGTGGTGAGGCCCGGCGTGGTCCAGCAGCAGAAAGGGGCTGATGCGCTCGGCGCCAAGGCGGTCGTAGCTGAACAGCGAGCGCACCGGGAAGCCGTCGCCCACCCAGTGACCGCGAGGGGCAGCGTGTACGGCGTTGATGGTCTTCATGGGACACCTCCTGTCATGGAAGGATCGTTGGCGATCCGTCATGGTGACAGCATAGAATCGAGACGATGTAGGCGGTAGTAGGCAAAATTCGGACGCATCGTTGCATACATGAAACGATGGTGCGCTCAATCACCCTCGACAGGACCCGAGCCGTGCAGGATCTCAACGACTTCTTCTATTTCGTCAAGGTGGTGGACCACGGCGGTTTTGCTCCGGCGGGCCGCGCCCTGGGGCTGCCCAAGTCACGGCTCAGCCGACGTATCGCGGCGCTGGAGGCACGCCTCGATACCCGCCTGATTCAGCGTTCCACCCGTCAGTTTGTGGTCACGGAACTGGGCCAGGCCTTCTATCAGCACTGCCAGGCCATGCTGTGGCAGGCCGAGGCGGCGGTGGAGGTGGTCGAGCGCCACCAGGCCGAACCGCGCGGGCGCATTCGCCTGAGCTGTCCGCCGAGCCTTCTCGCCACCTTGTTCACGCCGCTGTTTTCCGAGTTCCTGCGTCGCTGCCCCCGCATCGACCTGGACGTGGTGGCGACCAGTCGCCGCGTCGACGTGGTGCGAGAAGGCTTCGACCTGGCGATCCGGGTACGCTATCCGCCGCTGGAAGACAGCGAACTGGTGATGCGCAGGCTGTCGCGCAGCCCCCAGCGGCTGCTGGCATCACCGGATCTGGTGGCGCGCCTGGGGATGCCGGAAGCGCCACAAGCCTTGAGCGATTGGCCCAGTCTCGACTTCGAGGAACCGGACCGGCGCCATCGCTGGCGCCTGGACGGTCCCGGCGGCGAGGAGCGAATCATCGAGCATCGGCCTCGGCTGGTGACCGACGACGTGGGGCTCTTGCACCGAGCGGTGCTCGATGGCCAGGGGGTGGCACGCTTGCCGTTGGTGGCCGCGGGCGCCGATCTGTGCGCCGGGCGCCTGGTGGACGTGGTGCCGGGCTGGGAGCCTCGGGCCGGACTGATCCACGCGGTCTACCCCAGCCGCCGCGGACAGTTGCCGTCGGTACGGGCACTGCTCGACTTTCTCGACGGTGCCCTGGACGAGGAGGACGCGCCACTGCCCAGGGCGTAGGGACGATCGGGGCGCAACGGTGCTCGGCCTGACGAGACGGCCCGTGTCCGGCCGTCGGAAACGACAACGCCACGGCATTGGCCGTGGCGTTGTTGGTGCTGGGGCTTGAGCGGCCCCTGCGGTCTTGCTTGTTCAACCCCTAGTCAGGCGTCCTTTCCGCTGCCCTTGGGCGCTTCAGAGGATGAGGCCTGCGAGGCCTTGTTGCTCAGGCTCGGCCAGGCGCTCGGGTCGACCTTGCCCTTGAGCTTGGGGAACTCGTCCGGGTTGAAGGTCGGCTCCTGGCCGGCCTTGAGCTGACGCTCGTAGTCGCGGAACAGGGCGAAGGCCAGCGGCGAGAGCAGCAGGATGGCGGTCAGGTTGATCAGTGCCATCATGCCCATGGACAGGTCGGCGAAGTTCCAGATGGTGCCGAGCTGGGCGATCGAGCCGATCATGATCATCGCCAGCACCGCCAGGCGATAGATGAACACCGCGCCCGCAGAGCGACGCGAGCCCGCCAGGTACTCGATGTTGGATTCACCGTAGGAGTAGTTGGCGATCAGCGAGGTGAAGGCGAACAGCAGAATGGCGATGGCCACGAACATGCCGCCCCAGTCACCGACGTGCTCGGACAGCGCGACCTGGGTCAGCTGGATGCCGTTGGGCGCGTCGCCGCTCTGCAGCGCCGGCTCCGACAGGATGATTACCGCAGCGGTGGCGGTACAGATCACCAGGGTGTCGAAGAACACGCCGAGCATCTGGATAAAGCCCTGGGCCGCAGGATGGTTCGGTCGGGTGCTGGCGGTGGCGGCCACGTTGGGGGCGGAACCCATGCCGGCCTCGTTGGAGAACAGGCCGCGCTTGATGCCCTGCATCATGGCCTGGGCCACGGCGTAGCCGACGGCACCGCCGGCGGCTTCTTCAAGGCCAAAGGCACTGTTGAAGATCAACGCGATGGCGCTCGGCAGCTCATCGATATTCAGCGCCACCACCACCAGAGCGAGGATCAGGTAGAGCAGTGCCATCAGCGGCACGATCAGCTCCGCCACCTTGGCGATGGAGCGTAGGCCGCCGAAGATGATCGGGGTAACCCCCGCCAGCAGGGCGATGCCGACGATCCAGGTCGGGATGTTGAATGCCTGCTCCATGGCCTGGGCGATGGAGTTTGCCTGGACGCTGTTGAAGGCGAGGCCGAAGGCGATGATCAGACAGATCGAGAAGGCGATGGCCATCCAGCGCTGACCGAGCCCGCGCTCGATGTAGCGGGCCGGGCCGCCGCGGAAGGTCTTGTCGCCGTGGTCGACCTTGTAGGCCTGGGCCAGGGTGGACTCGACGAAGCTGGTGGCCATGCCGACCAGCGCGGTCATCCACATCCAGAAGATGGCGCCGGGGCCGCCCAGATAGATGGCCACGGCGACACCCGCCAGATTGCCGGTACCCACACGGGCGGCCAGACTGGTGGACAGGGCCTGGAAGGAGGAAATGCCCTCGCCGCCATCACGGGATCCCTTGAGCAGGGCGAACATATGGCCGAAGAAGCGGAACTGGATGCCGCGGGTCATGACGGTGAAGTAGAGACCGGCGCCGATCAACAGGTAAACGAGCAGTTTACCCCAGATCAGGCCGTTGCCGACGGAGACGGCATCGTTGAACCAGGTGGCGATGGAATCCATGTCAAATTGTCCATTGGGTAGGAATGCGGAGGCCATTCTTCACGAATTGCCGCGTATGACAAGGAGCGTAGAGAAAAGATTGAGATAAGGCGTAGTTTTCGAGAAAAAAGATATAGACTTTAGTCGCATTCGAAAGGGTGCTGTTCTCAATGGCGCCTCAGGCCAGACATGTGAGGCCGAACGAGGTGTCGGTGAGCCCCTTTACCCGGCGCCGTTTCAGTTTATGCCCAGCGATGCCCGAGACAGGCGTTCGACAGCGGGTTGGGCGGCACTTCCCTGGACGACATTACCCTGAATGGCATTCTGCTGGTGGACGGCGCAGGCCACCCGCAACAGCGATGCCAGGTTAGGCACCTCACCACGGATCTCGATCACCTCCTGATGCAGCTCGCTGATGAACTGAACCGTGGTCAGGTTCTGGCCGGCGGCGATCTCGTTGAGGATATCCCAGAACTCGTTTTCCAGTCTGACGCTGGTCACCGAACCCTGCAGGCGGATGGAACGGGTGGTGCACTCGTACTTGGCAGGGTCGGTGGAGGCGTACATATGGCACATAGCGTGGTCCTCTCGCTGGCGTCCGGTCGTTATCGATAATGCCGTCTTCTGACCCTGCCTGGCTCTTGCGTCAAGGAGCATTAGACCATGGTCGACGTAGTACCCCAGTGTTACCCGCCGTAGGCGGAGGCGACATAGGCTTTGGAGAGACGCAGTGTCCCATGTGGCGCTTGTCGAATCTGAATTCTACGGCCTGGGGCAAGGAGTCCTGCTATGAAGGGTAGCGCTTTTTCTCGTCGTGTCTTTCTCAAGGCCAGCGGTGGTGTGCTGATGGGCACACTGGCGATGGCCTCCGGTCCCATCGCCCTGCTGGCGCCCAGTCGTAGCTGGGCCATGTCCCTTGAAACCCTGACCAGTCGCCAGGGCCAGGTGCTGCTGGCGATGACGCGTCACATCTTCCCTCACCCAGACCTTGAAGACGCGGTCTACGCCCTCGTGGTCAAGAGTCTGGACACCAAGGCCGCCGATCCCCAGGTCGCGGCCCTGGTAGCCGAAGGTATCGATGTGCTCGACCGTGAGGCGGGTGGTGATTGGCTATCGCTGTCGCCGAGCGAGCGTTTCGCCTTGCTGGAAGCGCGGGCCGGCTCGCCATTCTTCGAACTGGTGCGCGGCGACGCCGTCGTCTCGCTCTATGACAACGATCTGGCCTACGCCCACTTCGGCTACGAGGGTGAGGCGGGCAATCCCGGCTACCTGACCAAGGGCTTCAATGACCTGGACTGGCTGCCGGATCCGCCCCGGCCCGAGGGCGGCTACCTGCCCCATGAAGTACCGGGCTGACGCTGTCGCGGCGGGTGAGGCGAGCGTCGGTGACCGCTGGCGACAGCCACGGACAACAACAGCCAGCTACAGACAACAACAGACAACAACAGACAACAACGAACAATACGGACCGATGAGGAGACGTCGTCATGGCCATGACCGACAGTCAGCAGACCTTTGCGCTGGACGATGACAGTGTGGTGGTAGTGATCGGCTCGGGGGCCGGTGGAGGCACCCTGGCGAACGAACTGGCCCAGCAGGGCATCGACGTGGTGGTACTGGAAGCGGGCAAGCTGCACACCACCTCGGACTTTCTGGCCGACGAGTGGGGCGCCTTCAACCAGCTTTCCTGGCTGGACCCGAGGACCACCTCGGGAAGCTGGCGGCTGGCACGGGACTTTCCCAACCTGCCGGCCTGGATCGTCAAGTCGGTGGGCGGCACCACGGTGCACTGGGCCGGTGCCAGCCTGCGCATCCAGCCCCACGAGTTCGAGGCCCTGAGCCACTATGGCGCGGTGGATGGCGCTGACCTGCTCGACTGGCCGCTGTCCTACGAGGAACTGGCACCCTGGTACGATCGTGCCGAGGCGCGCATGGGGGTGACCCGCACCCACGACAACAAGGGGCTGCCGGGCAACAACAATTTCAAGGTGATGTACGCCGGGGCGCAGAAGCTCGGCTATTCCTGCAACACCGGCCATATGGCCATCAACAGCGAGATCCGCGATGGCCGGGCGCCCTGCCAGCAGCGCGGCTTCTGCTTCCAGGGCTGCAAGACCCAGGCCAAGTGGTCGACGCTCTATACCGAGCTGCCCAAGGGCATCGCCACCGGACACCTGGAGCTGCGACCCGAGTCGCATGTGGCGCGTATCGAGCATGACGACGAGGGTCGTGCCAAGGCGGTGGTCTACTTTGATAGCGAGGGCCGCGAACAGCGACAGAAGGCCCGGGTGGTGGCGGTGGCCGGCAACTCCATCGAGACGCCGCGGCTGTTGTTGAATTCCACGAGCAGTCGTTTCCCCAAGGGGCTTGCCAATGGGGCAGACAAGGTCGGGCGCTACTACATGCGCCATATGACGGGTTCGGTCTACGCCACCTTCGACGAGCCGGTGCACATGTATCGCGGCACCACCATGGCCGGCATCATCTCCGATGAGGCGCGCCATGATCCGTCGCGGGGCTTTGTCGGCGGCTACGAGATGGAGACGCTGTCGCTGGGGCTGCCGTTCATGGCTGCTTTCCTCGACCCCGGCGCCTGGGGCGAGCGTTTCGCCGGCGCGATGGACCAGTATGATCATATGGCCGGGATGTGGCTGGTGGGGGAGGATCTGCCCCAGGCCAGCAACCGCATCACCCTGAACCCGGAGGTGACCGATCGTTTCGGCCTGCCGGTGGCCAACGTGCACTACGACGATCACCCCAACGACGTGGCCATGAGGCAGCACGGGTATCAGCAGGGCAAGGCGCTGTACGAATCGGTGGGGGCGCGGGATGTCTACGAGGTGCCGCCCTATCCCTCGACCCACAACCTGGGTACCTGCCGCATGAGCGAGCGCCCCGAGGACGGCGTCTGCAACGGCTACGGCCAGACCCACGAGGTGGCGAACCTGTTCATCTCCGATGGCAGTCAGTTCACCACCTCGGCGTCGGAAAACCCGACCCTGACCATCGTCTCGCTGGCCCTGCGTCAGGCAGAATATATCGCGCAGCAGATGGCCGAGCAGGCGATCTGACGCCACCTGAACGACAATAGACCCCTCATCCAAGGAGACCGAGATGCACGACAATTTCCAAGGCGAACAGCACCCCGGCGTGGAGCCGGCCCCCGAGGCCACGCGCGGTTTTCGCCTCAATCACAGCATGCTGAGGGTCAAGGATCCCGAGGTGTCCCTGGCGTTCTATTCACGGGTCTTCGGCATGAGCGTGCTGAGGCGCCTGGACTTCGAGGAAATGCAGTTCTCGCTGTACTTTCTCGCCAACCTCGAGGCGGATGATCAGGTTCCCGAGGACGCCGCCGCCCGCACCACCTGGACCTTTCAGCAGCGCGGACTGCTCGAGTTTACCCACAACTGGGGCAGCGAGGAGCAGGAAGGGCGGATCTACCACGACGGCAACGCCGAGCCCCAGGGCTTTGGTCATATCTGCTTTGCGGTGCCGGATCTGCACGCGGCGGTGGCCTGGTTCGATGAAAACGACGTCGAGTTCATCAAGCGCCCCGAGCAGGGCAAGCTGAAGGACGTGGTCTTCGTCAAGGACCCGGACGGCTACTGGATCGAGGTGGTGCAGCCGAGCCTGATGGCGAACATGGGCGACGCCTGAAGCGGTTATCTAACGCCAAGCCCCGGCGGCATCGGGTCGGGGCCATCGCGGCCCGTCCGTCGGACTCAGCCCGCCTGCGTTGGCAGGCAGTGCGGCAGGCTGTCACGCAGGCTGCGCGGATTGAGGCCCAGGTCGGCGAAGCTGCCGACGCCGTTGGCGACCAGGTTGTCCTCGCTGATCAGCCACAGGGTATCGCGGGTCAGCGGCGGCGAGGGCAAGGGCGAAAGGGCCAGTGCCAGGGCGTGCCACAGGGGCAGGGGGACCTTGATGAACCTGGGTTCTCTGCCGAGGTGTCGCGCCACCTGGGTGACCAGATCGCGGTAGCGCAGCGGGTCGGGCCCGCCCAGTTCGAAAAGTGCCCTGGGCAGGCTCGCCCGGGTGGCCAGGCGTGCCAGGGCGCTGGCCAGATCACCCACGTGGAGCGGTTGCAGGCGCATCTCTCCGGCGCCAAACAGCGGCACCAACGGCATCTTCACCAGCCTTGCCAGGGTCGCCACCAGGCCTGACTGCTGGCCATAGAGGGCGCTGGGGCGAACGATGACCGCGCGAGGTATCTCGCCCATCACCGCCTGTTCGCCTCTCGCCCGGGCGCGCACGTAGGGCGAGGGCGAATCGAGCCGGGCGCCGATGCCGGACAGCAGCACATAGCGATCGATGCCCGCCTCCCGGGCGAGCCGGGCCAGCCTGGCGGCGCCCTCGACATGCACCTGCTCGAAGCTGCGCTTGCCACTCTCGCGGTAGAGGCTGACCGCGTTGATCACCGCGCTGGCCCCCTCAAGGGCCGCCTTGAGGCTCTCCGGATCCTCGATATCCGCCTGGATCGCCTCGACCGGATCGCCGTCTTCCACCTCTTCGGGGAGTCTCGGGTGGCGGGCCACCACGCGGACCGCATGGCCCGCGAAGTAGAGCTCGCGCACCACGGCAGCGCCGATAAGGCCGGTGCCACCGATCACCACCACCGGACGCGTGCGGTCACTCATGACGTCCTTTTGCCCTCATGCTGGCGCAGGGCATCCTGCAGGCGTTCCACCGCCAGAAAGAGCTGGCGCCTGGGTTGGGCGCCGGACAGGATGCCGGCGTGTTCGCCGTCGACCAGAAAGCGCAGCGCCGGAACACCGTGAACCCCCAGCGCCTGACCTTCCTCGCGGGAAGCTTGTACCGCCTCGCGGTCTTCACCGGCGGCAAGACTCGCTTCGAGTGCCGCGCCGTCCAGCCCCAGTTGATTGGCGATCTCGGCCAGGGCGGCCGGATCCGACAGGTCCAGGCTATCTTCGAAGAAGCCGCTGAACAGGGCCTTTCGCAGCGCAGCGACCTGGCTGGCTGACGGGGTGTCGCGATAGCGGCGCTCGGCCCAGGCCAGCGTTTCCAGGGCCAGACGCGAGCGTGGTTGGATGTTCGGCTGGCGCATGCTCAGACCTCGCTCCTGAGCCATCGGCAGCACCGCGTCTCGCCACAGCTCGTTCAGGTAGTCGCAGTGGGGATCGAGGGCAGGTTCCGGCTCGGGGCGCAGCTCGAAGGGGCGCCAGACGATGCGGATGTCATGACCGAACCTGTCTTCCAGCGCCTCCAGTTCGGGCAACTCCAGGTAGCAGAACGGGCAGCGCAGATCGCTGAAGACCTCCAGGGTCAGGCGTGGGGGAGCGGGCGGGGTCAGCATGCAACTCTCCTGGGTGGCGGTACGTGGGCCCGGACGGCAATGGGATCGACCCTAGCTTGACGATTGATGACGCCGAAGTGAAGCGCCGACGTCAGCTAGGCTCGATGCTGGCGAAGCTGCGTCAGCCGTGATCACCGGCTGAGGCGACGTCTGCCTGGTGGGGCTGTGCAGCGGATCCTCGTGTGGAGCCTTACGAATCGTCGTCAGTTGGA
The DNA here is from genome assembly GCF_019802175.1 of Halomonas sp. DP5N14-9. Taxonomy (NCBI): domain Bacteria; kingdom Pseudomonadati; phylum Pseudomonadota; class Gammaproteobacteria; order Oceanospirillales; family Halomonadaceae; genus Halomonas; species Halomonas sp. DP5N14-9. The sequence continues at coordinate 5,362 of NZ_JAHVHR010000006.1, read as the reverse complement.
CGGGCGTCGCGCAGATCCAGGGCGCCGGCGCGCTTGACGGCACGGATGGCAAAGCTCGAATCCACGGTATTGACCATGGGCAGGGTCTGCAGCTGTCGCACCCAGCGCTCGTAGCCTTTCAGGTCGGCGCTGACGATCTGCAGCAGATAGTCGAAGGCGCCGGACACGGTGTGGCACTCGATGACTTCGGGCATGTCCGCCACGGCGGCTTCGAAGGCTTCCACCAGGGCGTCCTGGTGGCGGCTGAGCTTGACGTGGACGAACACCGTCAGCCCCAGCCCCAGGCGTTCGCGGTCCAGCTCGGCGCGGTAGCGCTGGATCAGCCGCTGTTGCTCCAGCCGGCGTATGCGCCTGGCGCAGGGTGACGGCGACAGCCCCACCCGCTCGGCCAGTTGGTGACTGGTGAGTCGCGCGTCCTGCTGGAGCAGGGCGAGCAGATGGCGATCGATACGGTCCAGTTTTTTCAACGGATTGGCTCAATCTGGCGGAGTAAGGAAAAATATTGGCATGTCCTGCCAATATGGGTCCAGCGCGTCGTTGTCTTTGCCTGCATTTGCCCGACCGTTGGCGGCAGACTGAGGGTCAGCAGGGTGCTCGTTCAGGCGCCCGTCGAACCTCACGGAGTCCTGTCATGTCGTCTTCCTTGACCCAGGTGGCACCGCTTGTCGCCTCTCCCCGGCGCGCCCTGTTGGGGGGCGCCGCTGCGCTGGGGGCGGTGCTGATCTGGTCGTGCTACTTCCTGTCGCTGCGCCAAGGGGCGCTGTCACCACTGGGAACGCTCGACCTGACCCTGTTTCGCTACGCCGTGCCTGGCCTGGCGCTGTTGCCGTTGGCGCTGCGTCGGCGCCAGCGTCTGCTGGCGGTCAACCCGGTGTGGCTGGTCGGCATGATGGCAGGCGCCGGCATTCCCTTCTTCCTGCTGGGGGCGGTGGGCATGGGGCTGGCCCCGGTGGCCCACGGCAGCACCCTGATACCCGGGGCGGCGCCGCTGTTCGTCAGTACCCTGGCGGTTTGGGTCTTCGCTCAGCCGTTGTCGCGGGGGCGTGCCGCCGGACTGGTCGCTATTGGACTCGGCGTCGTCTGCCTGCTGGCGTCCGGGGGACAGGGCTCGCAGAGCCTGCTGCTGGGGCAGGGCATGTTCCTGCTGTCCAGCGTGATGTGGGCGGTGTTCACCCTCAGCGTGCGTCAGAGCGGTCTGTCGGCGCTCGAGGCCACGGCGGTGGTCACGGTGCCCAGTGGACTGGTCATTGTGCTGACGGTGATCGGGCTCGAGGCGAGCGGGGCGGGGGGACTGTCCCTGCATCTGGTGCCCACGAAGGAGTGGCTGGTGCAGTTGGTGGTGCAAGGCATCCTGGTGGGGCTGGGGTCTGGCCTGCTGATGGGCATCGCGATTCGACGGCTGGGGGCCGAGGCGACCTCGGCGCTGGGCTCGCTTACCCCGGTGGCGGCCACGGCGCTGGCCTGGTGGGCGCTGGACGAGACGATCGGTGGGGTCACGGCGGTGGGCATGCTGATGGTGGTGTCCGGCGTGATGATTGCCAGCCGTGGCCGTTGATGGCGCGGCGGTCATTCGAGCAGTGCTGAACCAGAGACACCGCCCGTAGGCGGTGTCTGGGTCAATCGTCCAGCAAGGGCAATCAGCAATCAGCCCAGGCGCACCAGCATCTTGCCGGTGTTGGCCCCCTTGAATAGGTCGAGGAAGGCTTCCGGCGTGGCCTCGAGGCCCTCGCGCACGGTCTCCTGGTAGTCGATCTCGCCGGCCGCGACCTTGGGACCGACGTCCTTGAGAAAGGCCGGGTAGTTGTCCCAGTGCTCGAACACGATAAAGCCCTGCATGCGCGCTCGGCGAATCAGGATCATCGCCAGGTTGGCCGGTCCCGGTGCCGGGCCTTCATCGTTGTAGCGGGAAATCATGCCGCACACGGCGATGCGGGCGCCGACCCTGAGGTTGTTCAGCGCGGCTTCCAGGCAGACACCGCCGACGTTCTCGTAGTAGACATCGAAACCGTCCGGGCAGGCCTTGGCCAGATCCTCGCTGAGGGTGGCGGCGTCCTTGTCGCGGTAGTCCACCGCGATCACGCCCTGGGACTCGAGCCAGTCGCGCTTCTTCTGGCTGCCGGCCAGGCCGACCACAACACCACCCTTGGCCTTCGCCAGCTGTACCGCCAGAGAGCCCACCGCGCCGCTGGCGGCGCTGACCAGCACATTGTCACCCTGCTGCATCTCGGCGATGGCATTCAGGCCGGTCCAGGCGGTCATCCCCGGCATGCCCAGCACGCCCAGGTATGCCTGTTCCGGCACGTCCAGATCGGGCAGGGCGGTCACGCCGTCGGCGGGCAGCTGGGCCACGTCTCGCCAGCCACCCATGTGGCTGACCTTGTCACCCACCTTGAAACGATCGTCACGGGATTCGATGACCTCGCCGACGGCGGCTCCTTCCAGCGGTGCCTCGAGCTCGAAGGGTTCGATATAGGTGGTGACACCGCTCATGCGTCCACGCATGTAGGGGTCCACCGACAGCCAGCGATTGCGGATGCGCACTTCACCGTCAGCCAGCGCCGGCAGGTCCTGCTGCTTGAGCTTGAAGACGTCCTGGCTGGGGGTGCCGGTGGGATACTCGCTGATGGTGTAGTAGTTCGACTGCATCATGCCTCCTTTGCGTGATGAACCGGAAGTCGATTGGCTGTCGCTCCGGAGAGGGCGAAGCGTGGCCGAGGATCACTCGGATTCACGCCTCGCTCCGTGATCATCGATAGGTGTACGGTCGCCACAATAGACCAGTCGGTCTGTTTCGTAAAGGGGGCGATTGTCTTCCTGGGTCCGAGGTCTATCCACTACGACTGTGCCGAATCAGCGAGGTTCCCCGAGGAGCGCCATGGACAGGGCGTGGCGGCAGGGCGCTACCCAATCATGACTAAAGTCTAAAGGCGTTTGAAATACGTTTTCGTCAAGCTATGTCGGACATAGCGTGTAGCGCCGTCCGACACATGGTGCTACATGTCCGATTTCTCTCGTTCCCTGTATGGATGGCTCCATGTCGGCAAGTTCCACTTCCACGCGTCGCGCGCGCCCGGACATCGCCGATGCCCTGGCCGAGGCGATCTTCGCCGGTGAGTATGCGCCGGGGGACTTCCTGCCCAGGGAAGTGGATCTGTGCGAGCGCTTCGAAGTCAGCCGTTCCACCGTGCGCAGTGCGCTGCAGGTGCTGGTGGCGGCGGGCATGATCACGCGGATCTCGGGCCAGGGATCTCGGGTACAACCACTGGAGGGCTGGCACCTGCTGGACCCCAGGGTCAGCGGCTGGCTGGCGCGCTTTGCCCATCCCAATCCGGTGATCCAGCGCGAAGTCTTCGCCTTTCGCGTGGCGGTGGAGCCCTTTGTCGCCCGTCTCGCCGCCGAGCACGCCACCGCCGCCGACCTGCTGGCCATCGAGACGGCCTATGAATGCATGATCGAAGCGCTGGCCAACGATGATCTACGCTTTGATGGCAAGAGCCACGACGAGTATGACGTGGCCTTTCACGAGGCGATCTTTACCGCATCGCACAATCTGGTGTGGGCCCAGATCAGCCACGTTCTCAAACCCGCCATCGCGCTGCTGGTGGAACGCTCCAACCACAGCGCCGACAGGCTCAACGACAGCATGGATCGTCACCGCCGGGTGATGGAGGCGATCCGGCTTCGCCAGCCGCAGGAAGCCGCCCGAGCGGCTCTCGCGGTACTGGAGCGCACCGGGCAGGACCTGGGTCTTGAAGGGGTGACAAGGTCGCCCGCCACGATCGAGACCACCTTCGACGCTCCCGAATTCCCTGCAACTCGCCAACAAGAAGGATGAGATTCCCATGATGGCAAGCACCAAGCTCAAGTTCTCTGTTTCCGCGCTCACGACGTTGGGCGCGGCGATCCTCGCGGCAACGGCGACCTCTGCCCAGGCGGCCGAGTACGAGTGGACCTTCCAGACCTCCGAGACCGCGGGTGAGCCGCAGTTCGAGATGAAGAAGGCCTGGGCCGACAACGTCGAGACCATGTCCAACGGCCGCATCTCCATCGAGATCCTGCCGGTCAACGCCGTGGTCCAGGCCAACCAGACCCTGCAGGCCGTGCAGTCCGGCATTCTTCAGGGCCACCTGACCGACCCGAGCTACTTCACCGGCCAGAACCCGGCCTTCGGCATGATCGGCAACCTGGTAGGCGCCTGGAGCGATCCCTACGACTTCCTCGACTACATGAACAACGCCGGTGGCGAAGAGCTCTACAACAAGCTGGTCGAACCTTACGGCGTCCACTTGATCGGCGCCGCCGCCACTGGCCTCGAGTCGCTGCCGTCGACCAAGCCGGTGCGCTCCATCGACGACATGCAGGGCCTCAAGCTGCGTGCACCCGAGGGCATGGTCTACAACATCTTCGAGGCCGCCGGCGCGACCCCGGTCAACCTGCCGGGCTCCGAGGTCTATACCGGCCTCGAGAAGGGCGTCATCGACGCCGCCGACTACACCGTGTTCGCCACCAACCAGGCCCAGGGGCTGCACGAGTTCGCGCCGTACCCGCTGTACCCGGGCTTCCACTCGCTGCCGATGGTGGCGGTGTCACTCAACAAGGACGTCTGGGACAGCCTCTCCGATGACCTGAAGGGCATCCTCGAGACCTCTGTCGACGCCCTGGCCTACGAGATGGTGGCCGAGCTCAAGACCCGCGACATGGAAGCCGTGCGCGAGGCCCGCCAGAACCCGGATATCGAGATCATCGACCTGCCGCAGGAGGAGCGCGTGGCGTTCCGCAATATCGCCAAGCAGGAGTGGGAGAACTGGGCCGAGAAGAACGAGATCACCCAGGAATTCTACGAGTCCGTGGTGGCCTACCTCGAGAACCACAACCTGCTGTAACCCTCGCTGGCGTGCGCCAGTGGAACCCGGGGCGGTGCCGAGGCACCGCCCCCTCATTTTCATCTTGCGATGTCCGCGCCCGTCGGGGCGATAGATCACGGGCGTCGCGATACATCAATGTCGAGGATGTCTCATGAGTGACGAGACACGTGCAGGGCCTGGGCCCGACCCATCACCCGATCCGTCAACGGACAAGACGCCCGAGCGTGCCCCCGATGTGGTGCGCAGCCGTTTCGATCGTGGCGTGGTCCGGGTGGCCCAGTTCGCCGCCTGGCTGGTGTTCATCGCCATGGCCATCAGCGTCTATGAGGTGATCATGCGCTACGGCTTTGGCGCACCCACCTCCTGGGTCCACGAGACCGTGGTCATGCTGGTGGCGGTCAGCTTCTGTCTCGGCGGCCCGGCCGCGCTGGCCTCCAACCGCCATATCCGGGTCAAGGTGCTCTACGACGCCGTGGGCCCGAGGTTCCGGCTGTGGC
>NZ_JAHVHR010000031.1:0-279225 GCF_019802175.1 Halomonas sp. DP5N14-9 | reverse complement strand
AGTGCGACCTTGGCCTTGAACTCACCGCTGTGCTGTCGACGTTTCCTGCTCATGATCAGGGTCTCCTGGTCGGTCTGATCAGAGCTTAGCGCCTGGTCCGAAATCTGGGGACCACTTCACCCGTCGCTATCGATCCCTCTTACGACAATGACATAAAAACCTCTCATTCTTGACATTTTTGCTTCTGACGTCTGCCTATACCACTGATTGTATTACTACCAAAGCATCCCTCCCCTAACCAATAGCCCCCCCCGCCCATGAGGATAGAAGCAGGCGACTGGGTGCGGGGATTCTTCCTTCAGCATACTCTTCCTATTCGCCAGAGCGTCGGATTCCCTGCAAACACCCTTCATCACTTACCGGCAAGGATTTTTACCATGAAATCTGGCTTGGATAGTTTCGTTGCCGTGCCCATCCTGTCGCCCCCGTTCGAGGAAGAAGACGATATCAGTACGGTTGCCAGCGTGGATGAGGATGGACTTCCCGGCGGTAATCTCGAAGGCCCGAGCGACCTTGGCGGGTCTGCGACGGTGGTCACCGGCACCATCCCCTACAGCTTTGGCAGCCTGGGAGCGGCAGATTTCGCGCCCTTCTCGTGGTCGTCCAGCGGCCTGCCGAGCCTGTCGTCCCAGGGCGAAGCGCTACACTACGTTGTTTCACCCAGCGGCAAGACCCTGGCAGCCAGGACCCTGGACGGCCAGACCGTCTTGCACCTGACCGTGACCGATATCGATACCGGGGCCTATCGCCTTGCCCTGCGCGCACCACTGGATTATCCCATCACAGGTAACGAGGATGATCTGGCCTTCTCGGTCAAGTACACCATTCGCGACAGCCAGAACAATCAAGCATCTGCCAGGGTAGGCATCGTGGTTGACGATGACTCCCCGACAAATACCATCGATTCACCCGTCGCCGTGGACGCTGGCGACAACGTGACCGGCTTCTGGCGCCAGCGCGGCGGCGCCGATGGCGTCGATTCCACCAAGGTGACCCTGGCCGGTAGCACCACCGAGTTCGACCTGGATCAACGCATCTTTACTCCACAGGGAAGCCTGACGGTCAACTCGGACGGCAGTTTCACCCTGAACGCGAGCCCCAACATCACCTCAGACACAGAGCTGGTCTTTCAGATTGTCACCACCGATGGTGATGGCGATAGCGTGGCAAGCGAGGGTCGCATCAGCGTCAATGCAGCACTACTGTCTGACGATCGCCCAACGACGCCCTTGAGTGATGGTGACCTTGCAACCTCATCGCCACTTGCCTTGCTCGATGAGGATGGCCTGCCGGGTGGCGAGCCCGGTGGAATCGGCGACATACCCGGCGAAGCAACCGTCGCCATGGGCAACCTCGGCTACGACTTTGGAGACGACGGCGCCGGCGACGTTGTCTGGGAAACCCACAACCTTCCTGATATCCGGTCCGGTGGCACAAGGATCGACTGGCAGCCAGGCGCTGAGGGCAAGCAGCTGACCGGACTCGACGCCGATGGCAGGACAGCACTTCACGTCGAGCTGCTGGACGTGGAGGACGGTACCTACCGCGTCACCCTGGCTCGCCCGCTGGACCATGGTGGGGTCAATATCGAGGACAATCTGGATCTAAGCTTTGGCTACCGGATCACCGACAGCGACGGCGACAGCGCCCTGGGTGAGCTGCTCGTGCGCATCAACGACGACTCGCCGGTGAAGGGACGATCAAACCAGGACACTCCCGCAGCCGAGCCACTCGATATCGCCGAGCTTCTCGATGACGGCGAGAGCGCTGGCAAACTCACTGACCCCGCCATCACTCCCATCTTGGCCGATGATCCGAGTCCCTCGCCGGTAACGGCGCAGACCTCTCTCGATAGCGAGATGGCTCCAGCGATCAAAGACGATCTGCGCACTCTGCTGGAGGATACGACGATCCCTGCCGATATCTAAGGCGTGCACCAGAAGTGCCTTGGCTCATCGACCTTTCGAATTGTGACTGACACACAGTCAGACCGCGCCCTGCAAGCAGGTCAATCGAGCGGTCCGCTTCGGGAGCGCTTTCTAGCGAGCAGGGCCGGCAGTATCCAGCCGACTCATCAGCTGCCTGAGGCCGCGCTCGAACTCGGCCTTGCCGCCGTAGGAAGGGTGACGCAGGGCGACGACCTCGCGCTCGGGAAAGGCAGCCTGGGCTGCCAGGGTGCCCTTTCGCCCTACCCCAGCCACCATCGTCGGCGTCGAGTGGGCAGCGACCAGCTGGTCCAGCCGCCTGAGCCAGTCGATGCCTTCGCGCAGCTCTGCTGCGCGTGGCGCGCGGTTGCTGTGCGTCCGCGCTATTTGATGGGGGTGGAAGGGAAAGGCGTTCCACACCAGCGGCGTCAGCCCAAGACGTGCGAAGCACTCCCAGGCGATGGTGGCGGTGGCTTCGCTGCCGCCCTCCGGTACCAGGGCGAGGTGCGGTTTCAGCGTCTCGATAAGGGGATGCTTACAAGAACGCAGTAGTGCCGGGCTCGACAACGGGATTCCGGTCTCGCCACCGCCCTTGAAGCCCAGTGCTTCGGCCACCAGCAGCAACCTGGGCCGTCCAGCGGCGGTCGTTTCCCTGGCGTGTTCCTGGATCAGCTCGAGATAGGCCTTCAGGTTGTCGGCCAATGGTTTCTTGCGCCAGGGATTGGCAACGTCTGGCCCATCCGGCCGTCTGCGCAATCGCCTGACGAATGAACGAACGGTGGTCTTTCCCAATCGCCCTGCTCCGGTGCTGATCGATCATGTAAATAACGCGATGGGCCCGCACATCAGAGGCCCTGAACGACGTCGGGGCGCCCAAAAGGCGCCCCGACGAACCGATAGTGCTTAGGCCTTAGCGCTCGCGCAGTACCTTGAGCATGCGCTTGAGCGGCTCGGCGGCGCCCCACAAAAGCTGGTCACCGACGCTGAAGGCGCTGAGGTACTCACCGCCCATGTTCAGCTTGCGCAGACGACCCACCGGGATGCTCAGGGTGCCGGTGGCAGCGGTCGGCGTCAGCCCATCGATGGTGGCGTCCTTGTCATTGGGGATGACCTTGACCCACTCATTGTGGCTGGCGATACGCTCTTCGATCTCGTCGAGCGGCACATCCTGCTTGAGCTTGATGGTGAACGCCTGACTATGAGAGCGCATGGCGCCGATACGTACGCACAGGCCGTCGATGGGGACCGGGCTGTCCTGGCGACCGAGAATCTTGTTGGTCTCGACGTAGCCCTTCCATTCCTCGCGACTCTGACCGTTATCAAGCTTGGAATCGATCCACGGCAGCAGGCTGCCGGCGAGCGGCGCACCGAAGTTGTCGGTGGGGATGGCGCCAGTACGCATCGCCTCGGTGACCTTGCGGTCGATGTCGAGGATGGCGCTGGCCGGATCCTTGAGCTCGCTTGCCACGCTGTCACGCAGGCCGCCCATCTGGTTGAGCAGCTCGCGCATGTGCTTGGCGCCGGAGCCGGATGCGGCCTGATACGTCATGGAGGTCATCCACTCGATCATGTCCGCCTCGAACAACCCGCCGAGGCCCATCAGCATCAGGCTGACGGTGCAGTTGCCGCCAACGAAGGTGCGCGCACCGGCGTCAAGCTGAGCGTCAATCACCTTGCGGTTGACCGGGTCGAGCACGATGGTGGCGTCATCGCTCATGCGCAGCGTGCTGGCAGCGTCGATCCAGTAGCCCTTCCAGCCGGCACCGCGCAGGTCTTCATAGACCTTCTTGGTGTAGTCGCCGCCCTGGCAGGTGATGATCACGTCCAGCGCCTTGAGCGCTTCGATGTCGAAGGCGTCCTTCAGCGGAGGCACGTCCACACCCACGTCGGGGCCGGCCTGACCGACCTGGGAGGTGGTGAAGAAGACCGGCTCGATGCCGTTGAAATCTCCATCTTCCACCATCCGCTGCATGAGCACGGAACCCACCATGCCACGCCAACCGACGAAACCGACTTTCAACATGTGAAGTCCTCCAGAAATCGAGTGAGGCAATCATTATACAGAAACCGGCAGCACCTTTCAGATGCCACCGGCACAGTCAGGATAAGCGACGCCCGATTGCCGGGCGCCAGCACCATTAACAAAGGCGTTAAAGCGCCGCCAGCACCGCATCCCCCATCTCACTGGTGGACACCTGGCGGGTACCCGGATAGGCGATGTCGGCGGTGCGCAGGCCCTGATCCAGCACCTTGCCCACCGCAGCCTCGATGCGCTCGGCCATGGCCGGCTCGTTGAGCGAATAGCGCAGCATCATCGCCACCGAAAGGATAGTGGCCAGCGGATTGGCGATACCCTGACCAGCGATATCCGGGGCGCTGCCGTGGCAAGGCTCGTACATGCCCTGGCCGCTTTCGTTGAGCGAGGCCGACGGCAGCATGCCGATGGAGCCAGTCAACATGGCGGCGGCGTCGGACAGGATGTCCCCGAACATGTTGCCGGTCACCACCACGTCGAACTGCTTGGGCGCGCGCACCAGCTGCATGGCGGCGTTGTCCACGTACATGTGCGACAGCTCCACGTCCGGGTACTCGGCGGACAGCCGCTCCATCACCTCGCGCCACAGGATGGTGACCTCCAGTACGTTGGCCTTGTCGACGCTGCAAAGCTTCTTGTCACGCTTGCGCGCCATCTCGAAGGCCACCCGGCCGATACGCTCGATCTCGCTCTCGCTGTAGACGTAGGTGTTGAAGCCGACGCGCTCACCGTCACGCTCCTCGACGCCGCGGGGCTGGCCGAAGTAGATACCACCGGTCAGCTCGCGCACGATCATGATATCGAGCCCGGACACCACCTCGGGCTTGAGGGTCGAGGCCTCGGCCAGCTGCGGATACAGGATCGCCGGGCGCAGGTTGCCGAACAGCCCCAGCTCCTTGCGCAGCCCCAGAAGCCCCTTCTCGGGTCGCTTGGAAAGGTCCTCGATGGTGTCCCACTGAGGGCCGCCTACGGCCCCCAGCAGGATGGCGTCCGCCGAACGCGCCTTGGCCAGGGTCTCCTCGGGCAAGGGCACGCCGTGGACGTCATAGGCGCCGCCGCCTACCAGCGCTTCCTCCACTTCCACGTCGAGCCCCTTGGCCTTGAGCGCCTCGAGCACGCGGCTGGCCTGGGCGGTGATCTCGGGGCCGATGCCGTCACCGGGAAGGACAAGAATCTTGCGGGTCATGAGATGGGGTTCCTGAAAGCTGGCAGAAAGATGAAGATCGAGAGAATCGTAAGCCCCGCCATCGGGCGGGGCCCGCTGTCGATGACAGACAGGTCTACGCCTTGGCCGGCTCGCGGAACAGCCAAGGGCGAGCGGTGCGATGACGCGCCTCGAAATCGGCGATGGCGGCCTCGTCCTTGAGGGTGATGCCGATATCGTCGAGGCCTTCAAGCAGGCAGTGCTTGCGGAAGGCGTCCACCTCGAACTCGAGGATCTCGCCGCCGGGGGTCACCACACGCTGGTGCTCGAGGTCGATATCGAGACGGTAGCCCTCGTTGGCTTCGACCTCGGCGAACAGCCGGTCGACCTGCTCTTCAGGCAGGGTAATCAGCAGGATGCCGTTCTTGAAGGCATTGTTGTAGAAGATATCGGCGAAACTCGGCGCGATGACCGCGCGGAAGCCGAAGTCCTCCAGCGCCCAGGGCGCGTGCTCACGGGAACTGCCGCAGCCGAAGTTGCGCCGTGCCAGCAGCACCTGGGCACCCTGATAACGCGGCTGATTGAGTACGAAATCCGGGTTCAGCGGGCGCTGGCTGACGTCCTGACCGGGCTGACCCTCGTCGAGGTAGCGCAGTTCATCGAACAGGTTGACGCCGAAGCCGGTACGCTTGATCGACTTCAGAAACTGCTTGGGGATGATCAGGTCGGTGTCGACGTTGGCCCGATCCATCGGCGCGACCAGACCCTCGAGGCGTTCGAACTTTTGCATGGCTCAGGCCTCCTGGCGAGCGGTGGTGGAATCAAACTGGCGCACATCGACGAAGTGGCCGGCGATGGCGGCAGCGGCGGCCATGGCAGGGCTGACCAGGTGGGTGCGACCACCGTAACCCTGACGCCCCTCGAAGTTGCGGTTGGAGGTGGAGGCGCAGTGCTCGCCGGCACCGAGCTTGTCGGCGTTCATCGCCAGACACATGGAGCAGCCGGGCTCACGCCACTCGAAGCCGGCCTCGATGAACACCTTGTGGAGCCCTTCCTCCTCGGCCTGGCGCTTCACCAGACCGGAGCCCGGGACGACCATCGCCAGCTGGATGCTGTCGGCGACCTTGCGACCACGGGCCACCTTGGCCGCCTCACGCAGATCTTCGATGCGTGAGTTGGTGCAGGACCCGATGAACACCTTGTCGAGGCGGATATCGGTGATCTTCTGGCGCGGTGACAGCCCCATGTACTCAAGCGCCCGGGTAATGCCGGTGCGCGCGGTGTCGTCATCGGCCTCGGCGGGATCCGGGACCTCACCGCTGACACCGGTAACCATCTCGGGGCTGGTGCCCCAGCTGACCTGAGGCTCGATGGACGCGGCGTCCAGCGTCACCACCTTGTCGAACACGGCGTCGGCATCGGAGACCAGCTCGCGCCAGTCGGCCACGGCGGCGTCCCACTGCTCGCCGCTGGGGGCAAAGGGGCGCTCGGCCAGATACTCGATGGTGGTGTCGTCCACCGCGATCAGGCCGACCCGGGCACCGGCCTCGATGGCCATGTTGCACACCGTCATGCGACCTTCCATCGACAGACTCTCGATGGCGCTGCCGGCAAACTCGATGGCGTAGCCGGTGCCACCGGCGGTACCGATCTCGCCGATGATCGCCAATACAACGTCCTTGGCGGTGACGCCCTCGCCCAGCTCGCCTTCGACGCGCACCTGCATGTTCTTCATCTTCTGCGCCAGCAGACACTGGGTGGCCAGCACGTGCTCGACCTCGGAGGTGCCGATGCCATGGGCCAAGGCGGCAAAGGCGCCGTGGGTGGCGGTATGGGAGTCGCCACACACCACGGTCATGCCCGGCAGCGTCGCACCCTGCTCGGGGCCGACCACGTGGACGATGCCCTGGCGCGGGTCATTGATGCGAAACTCCTCGATACCGAAGGCCTCGCAGTTGTCGTCAAGCGTCTGCACCTGGATCAGTGATACCGGATCCTTGATCCCGCTGTTGCCCTCGGAACGCTCCTTCACGGTGGTCGGCACGTTGTGGTCCGGGGTCGCCAGGTTGGCGTCCAGCCGCCACGGCTTGCGCCCGGCCAGACGCAGACCTTCAAAGGCCTGGGGCGAGGTCACCTCGTGCAGCAGTTGACGATCGATATAGATCAGCGCGGTGCCATCATCGCGCTCCTTGACCAGGTGCTGCCGCCACAACTTGTCGTAGAGTGTCTGGCCTGCCATGTGGTGTCTCCTCCGGGGGCTTGGCTCCAGGCGCCACGCTGGCGGTGGGCCTGTCGGTCGTTCTGAAGCCGCCCCTCTCGATTGATCGAAAACGGTCGTTTGCCGGTCCCGCGGACCTTGCCCGGGGATGGGATAGGTCGAGTGTCGCGCCACTCGCCAATAAAATCAATTCATGTTATTTATTCAAACGATTCCCAAGTGGAATACATCATTACCCGGCAAATCGTCGCCACTTTTCCTCGTCATCCGCCCCGGGAGCACCGCCATGGATACCCAGAGCCTGCAGGCCTTTCTCGCCGTGGCCGACAGCGGCAGCTTCTCCCGCGCGGCGGAACAGCTTCACCTCACCCAGCCGGCCGTCAGCAAGCGTATCGCCAGCCTGGAGGCACTGACGCGCGCCCGCCTGTTCGACCGTATCGGCCGCCGCGTCAGTCTGACCGAAGCCGGACGGCTCCTGTTGCCGCGGGCACGCCAGATCCTGGTCATGGTCGACGACAGCCGCCGGGCCCTGAGCAACCTGAGCGACGAGGTCAGCGGCGAGTTGACCCTGGCCACCAGCCATCATATCGGACTGCACCGGCTGCCGCCGGTGCTGGGCAGCTACGTCAAGCGCTACCCGGAGGTGCGCCTCGACCTGCGCTTTCTCGACTCCGAGCAGGCCTACCAAGGCGTGCTGGACGGCGATATCGAGGTGGCCCTGGTGACCCTGTCAGCCCACCCCGACCCTCAGCTTCGCGCCACCAGAGTGTGGGTCGACGACATGACCTTCGTTGCCGCCCCGGAGCATCCGCTCGCCCGGGAGAGCCGCGTAACCCTGGCGACCCTGTGCGAGCATGACGCCCTGTTGCCGGGGCCACTGACCTTCACCCGCCAGCTGATCCTCGAGCGGCTGGCCAGGCACGGTCTGACACCACGGGTGGGACAGTCGACCAACTATCTGGAAACCCTCAAGATGATGGCCTCGGCCGGGCTTGGCTGGAGCCTGTTGCCCGACCCCATGGTCGAGCGGGACATCGCCGGCGAAAGACTGGTCCGACTGGCCCTCGAGGAGCCTGCGATACAGCGCCCGCTCGGCTACCTGGTGCACCGCGACCGCACCCTGTCCAACGCCGCCCGCTCACTGCTCGAATGCCTCGACCAGGAAGCCGTGGCAGACCCCGCCTCACCTTGAGCGCACCACCACAGGGACGTCTGAATGACCCGCATGCCTCTCCCTCCACCGCGACACCGCCTGGCCGGCGCACTGACGTTGGCGGGCCTGCTGACGCAGATCGCAGGCCTGGGCCTCGACGGACTGCCGAGCTGGAGCGTCAGCCTGCCCTTGTGGGCCGCCAGCCTGCTGATGTGGCCGGACATTCCCCGGCGCAATCAGTGGCAGGCCGGCGTGCTGGCAGTGCTGGGGCTTGCCTTTTTGGTGCTGGCGGTGGTGGGCTTTGACGCCACCCCCGATATCACCACCTTGCTCGATGGCAACGCCTTCGTGGTGGCCATGCTGGTAGGGGTGAGCTTTATCGCCTTGATCGGGCGCCCCTCGGAGGGACCACCGAACAGCGAACCGGTGACCGGGCGCCGAGGTCTGGCCGGGACCTGGCTGGGGGTGCAGCTGCTCGGGGCCATCCTCAACCTGTCCGCGGTCTTCATGGTCGGCGATCGCCTGGAGCGCCGCGGTCGTCTGCTCGAGGTTCAACTACTGGGGCTCAACCGAGGGCTTTCCAGCGCCGCCATGTGGTCGCCGTTCTTCGCCGCCATGGGCGTGGCGGTCTCCCTGGCTCCATCGCTTGAATACACCACGGTGCTGGCCGCCGGACTGCCGCTGGCCTTTGCCGGCGGACTCTACAGCGTGTTCGAACTGTCACGCCGCTTCGACGTCAGCGAGGTCCCCGGCTTTTCACTGTCCCCCCGCAGTCTGCTGATGCCGGCCAGCGTGGCCGGACTGGTGATGGTGTTTCACTACGTCATCACACCGTCTCTGACCATCGTCAGCATCATCACCTTCCTGATGCCGACACTGGCGTTGGCCGCCAACCTGGCCAGGGGCGCTGCAGCGACCCGAGAACGCCTTGTTCGCCACCTCCATTATCGACTGCCGGGCATGCGCGGCGAAATCACCCTGTTTCTGTGTGCGGGACTTCTGACCAAGGGACTCTCGATCCTGGTCGCCGCCGCCACCAACGGTGACTGGACGCTGTTTGCCGACTTTGGCGTGGGGCCTGCCATGCTGAGTTATGTGGCCATCGTTGCCAGCGCCATTGCCGGCTTGCACCCGATCATCGGCATCTCGGTGCTGGCCTCGATGCTGGATCTGGATGGCCCCCACCAGACCCTGTTCGGTTTCGTCGCCCTGGCATCCTGGGGCGTGGGCACCGCCGTCGGCCCGCTGTCGGGCATCAACCTGTCACTGCAGGGGCGCTACGGGATCAGTGGCTATCGCATGATGAAGCACAATCTACACTACGCTCTGGTCATGTCGGCGCTGGTGCTGGTGGCGATCGCCTGCCTGGCCCAGGCCGTCTCGGCCTGAGCCGTACGCCAGACGATAGCCACCTGATATTGCGCGGACGGCGCGTTCGGCGGACGTCAGCCGACGCGCCCAAAGTAGCGATGGCCGCACTGATGGCAGGGCTCGATGCGCTTGACCCCGTGCAGTTCGACCACGGCGTCGCAGTGCACGCAGGACATGCGTCCCGGCGCCGCCAGTTCGCCGGCGGTGTAGTCGGCACGGGAGGCCTCAAGGTCGTCCTCGAGCTGCTCGCGCTCGATCACGCTGCGATCGGCGATCGACAAAAGCGAGTCGACCACCTTGCGCGACAGGATGGTCAGGTCGATGCCGAGCCAGCTGGCCACGCCCTCGCCGCCGGCAGCCAGGTAGCGCCGCATGTCCTTAAGATCACGTTCGACCCAGGCCCTGAGCAGCGCCAGTTCGTCCTTGGTGTACTCCTCGAGCTCCGCCTCGAACTCCACGGCGTCATCGAGATCCTTCTGCAGGTTGTCCCAGGTGAGGTCCTCGGCCCCTTCCTTGAGCCGGGCCAGTACCCGCTCATAGCCGTCGCGCAGACGATGTTCGCCGGACGAAGAATGTTGATCACTCATGACGGTGTCCTCCTTGATGCAGACAAGGACCGCTCGGGGTAACCCGAACGGAACACTGGCGGCCCACCATAGCCGGACCCCGGGCTGCTGGGGTATCCTTGCGGGCATCATTGCCGCGCCGGTGACAGGGCCGCATCAACCTTGATTCTGCACAACCCTGCCGCCGGACGATACCCATACCCTGCGCGCCGCCTTGGGCGCGCCTTGATTGCAAGGTACTCGAAGACCGCGATGGACGCCCAGTACAAGCCCCACGAAATCGAACACGACGCCCAGCAGTTCTGGAATGAAAACCAGTGTTTCAAGGCGATCGAGGATCAGGATCGCGAGAAATTCTACTGCCTGTCGATGTTCCCCTACCCCAGCGGCAAGCTGCACATGGGGCATGTACGCAACTACACCATCGGCGACGTGGTCAGCCGCTTCCAGCGCATGCAGGGCAAGAACGTGATGCAGCCGATGGGCTGGGACGCTTTCGGCATGCCGGCGGAAAACGCCGCGATCAAGAACCAGGTACCGCCGGCCAAGTGGACCTACGAGAACATCGACTACATGCGTGCCCAGCTCAAGGCGCTGGGCTTCGCCTATGACTGGGATCGCGAGTTCGCCACCTGCGACAGCGACTATTACCGCTGGGAACAGTGGTTCTTCACCAAGCTGGTGGAAAAGGGCCTGGTCTACAAGAAGATGTCCACCGTCAACTGGGACCCGGTGGATCAGACCGTACTGGCCAACGAGCAGGTCATCGACGGCTGTGGCTGGCGCTCCGGTGCGCCGGTGGAGCGCAAGGAAATCCCGCTGTGGTTCTTGAAGATCACCGACTACGCCGATGAGCTGCTGGCGGATCTGGACAAGGTCGAGTGGCCCGAGCAGGTCAAGACCATGCAGCGCAACTGGATCGGCAAGTCCAAGGGGGTCGAGCTGGCCTTCGAAGTCGATGGCGACGAGCCGCTCAGGGTCTACACCACCCGCCCCGACACCCTGTTGGGGGTAACCTACGTGGCGGTGGCCGCCGGCCACCCGCTGGCGATCAAGGCCGCCGAGGGCAAGCCCGAACTCGCCGCCTTCCTCGAGGAGTGCTCCCACGGCGGCACCTCGGAAGCCGAGCTTGCGACCATGGAAAAACGCGGCATGGCCACCGGCTTCGAGGCCATCCACCCGCTGACCGGCGACCGTGTGCCGGTATATGTCGCCAACTTCGTGCTGATGGAATACGGCACCGGTGCGGTGATGGCGGTGCCCGGCCACGACCAGCGTGACTGGGAGTTCGCCACCAAGTATGAACTCCCGATCCGCGCGGTGATCGCCGACGCCGATGGCCAGGCCCCGGACCTGTCCCAGGGCGCCTGGGTCGAGCACGGCAGCCTGATCAACTCCGGCGAGTTTGACGGCCTCGACTTCCAGGCGGCCTTCGACGCCATCGCCAGCCGCCTCGAGCGCGACGGCCACGGCGAGGTCAAGACCAACTACCGCCTGCGCGACTGGGGCGTGGCCCGCCAGCGCTACTGGGGCGCGCCGATTCCGGTCAAGTACGGCCCCGAGGGCCAGACCGTGCCGCTCACCGACGACGAGCTCCCGGTGGCGCTGCCGCTGGAGGTCACCGTGGACGCTTCCGGCTCGCCGCTCAAGAAGATGCCGGCGTTCAGCGATCTGGGCGATGGCTGGACCCGCGAGACCGACACCTTCGACACCTTCATGGAGTCCTCCTGGTACTACGCACGCTTCTGCTGCGCCGACAACCCGGAGGCCATGCTGGACGAGCGCGCCAACTACTGGCTGCCGGTGGATCTGTACATCGGTGGCATCGAGCACGCCATCCTCCACCTGCTCTACGCCCGCTTCTTCCACAAGCTGATGCGCGACTTCGGTCTGGTCGACTCCGACGAGCCGTTCCAGCGCCTGCTGACCCAGGGCATGGTGATCGCCGAGACCTTCTACCGCCCCGAGGCCAACGGCGGCAAGGAGTGGTTCAACCCCGCCGACGTCGAGGTCAAGCGTGACGACAAGGGACGCCCGCTCAGCGCCACCCTGATCAGCGATGGCCAGCCGGTGGAGATGGGCGGCATCGAGAAGATGTCGAAGTCCAAGAACAACGGCGTCGATCCCCAGGCCATGATCGATCGCTTCGGTGCCGACACCGTGCGCCTGTTCATGATGTTCGCCGCCCCCCCGGAGCAGTCACTGGAGTGGTCCGACTCCGGCGTCGAGGGCGCCCACCGCTTCCTCAAGCGGCTGTGGCGTCTGGTCGCCGAGCATCTGCAGGCCGGTACGCCGGCAGCGCTGGATGCCGCCGCCATCGCCTCGCTCGACGACGCCCAGCGCGAACTGCGCCGCAAGACCCACGAGACGATCAAGAAAGCCGGCGATGACATCGGCCGCCGCACCACCTTCAATACCGCCATCGCCGCGGTGATGGAGCTGACCAACGCCATCGCCAAGTTCGGCGATACCAGCCCTCAGGGCCTGGCGGTCAGCCGCGAGGCGATCGAGGCCTGCGTGCTGCTGCTGGCACCGATCACGCCCCACGCCTGCCACGCACTGTGGCGCTCACTGGGCCATGACGGTGCGGTCATCGATGCCACCTGGCCGGCGTTCGACGAAAGCGCCCTGGCGCGCGACAGCATCGAGCTGGTGGTGCAGGTCAACGGCAAGCTGCGCGCGCGCCTCGAGGTGCCCGCCGACGCCGACAAGGCCGCCGTCGAAGCACTGGCACTGGCCAACGACAACGTCCAGCGCCATACCGACGGCAAGACCCTGCGCAAGGTGATCGTGGTGCCGGGCAAGCTGGTCAACATCGTCGCCAACTGACAGCTCGCGGCGGGCGTCTCGCCCGCCGCGTCAGACTGTCGGTGATACCAGGACATGATGCCGAAGGCTGTGCCTTCGGTTTTTCCCTCACGCTGGACAAGGAGTTCCCATGCAGCGTCGTCACTTCCTTGGTCTGACCCTGGCCTCCGGCGCCGCCCTGCTGCTCGCGGGCTGCGGCTTCCACCTGCGCGGCGTCGGCGGCGAGGTGCTGTCCCTGGACAGCCTGGCGCTCGACGGTGCCGACACCCCCTTCGCCGAGCAGTTGACCAAGCGTCTGGAAAGCCTCGGCACCCGCGTCGACGAGACGGCGTCGCTGCGTCTCAACCTGGGTGGCGAAGACGTCAGCATCCGTCAGGTCGGCGTGCTCGACACCGGCTCTCAGGACCAGCAACTGGTGCTGCGGATTCCCTACTCGATCCAGCGTGCAAGCGATGGCGCCTACCTGGCCGATCGCCAGGCGGTGGAGGTGCTCGAGGAGTTCTCGATCACCGACGACAACCTGCTGTCCCAGGATGAGCTGCGCACGGATGCCCTGGAAAACGCCCGCCGCGAGGCCGTACGCCAGATGATCGACCGACTGCGCGCCATCGAGGAAGTCTGATTCACCCATGAAGGTCTTTGCCGACAAGCTGCCGGACGCGCTTTCGAAGTCCGTGCCCCCTGTCATCATCGTCGCCGGTGATGAGCCTCTGCAGCACATGGAGGCCTGCGATCAGGTCCGGGCCCGTGCGCGCGAGTCGGGCGTCGAGGAACGTGAGGTGCTCCACGTCGAGGCCAACTTCGCCTGGGGCCGCCTCACCGAGTCCGCGGCGAGCCTGTCGCTGTTCGCCTCGCGCAAGTTGATCGAGCTGCGTCTGGGCGGCGCCAAGCCGGGCCAGGAAGGCGGCAAGGCGCTCAAGGAGTACGCCGAACAGGCACAGGGCAGCGACAACATCCTGCTGGTCAGCTGCGCCAAGCTCGACGCCCGCGAGCAGAAGAGCGCCTGGTTCAGGGCGCTCGACAAGCTGGGGCTGTTCGTTCCGGTGTGGCCGGTCGACCCTTCCCGCCTGGGTTTCTGGCTGAGGGACCGCGCCCAGCGCCACGGTCTGTCTATGTCGCTGGACGCCGCCCGGCTGCTGGGTGAGCGCACCGAGGGCAACCTTCTGGCCGCCGATCAGGAACTGCAGAAGCTGGCCTTGATGCTTCCTCCCGGCGCCCAGGTATCCCCCCGTGACGTCGCCGGCGGGGTCGAGAACAGTGCCCGCTACGACGTCTTCACTCTGGTCGATGCCTGCCTGAAAGCCGAGCGCGAGCGCGTCCTGCGTATCCTCGCGGGACTGGCCGCCGAGGGTACCGAGCCACCGATCATCCTGTGGGCCCTGACCCGCGAGATTCGCACCCTGCTGTCGCTGCATCAGCACCTGGACCAGGGCCAGAGCTTCGAGCACGCCTGCAAGGCCCAGAAGCCTCCGATCTTCGACCGTCGGCGCCCCGCCTACCAGGAAGCCATCCGTCGCCTGCCACTCAAGCGTCTGCACAAGCTTCTGATGTTCGCCCAACGCCTGGACCTGTCGATCAAGGGCGCAGCGGACCTGCCGCTGGAACAGGGCATTCAGGACCTGGCGCTGACCCTCGCTGGCGGTCGTGGACTGCTGGCAGAAATGGCCTGGTCCTATCGCGTGGCGCCGTAGCCGACGATTCGTCTTCCTTGCTCTCGCATGATGTGGCCTGGCGTCCCCCCTGTGACGCCAGGATGGGATAGGTCAGCCCGGCCAATGGGGGTATGACCCCGCACTGCGGGTACTCTGCGCATAGAATAGGGCAAGCACCTGCATCATTACCCCTTGGGCGCCCAGCGCGTCTGGTCGCCAGCGACCGCGAGTGCCCCCATCATGACCCGTGTCTTCCCGCTGGTTCTGGCCGCCGGCGTCACCTTGCTTTCGACCGCCAGCGCCCTGCTGTTGCTCGGCTACCTGAGCCAGGTGCGCCAGCCCATGGGCGTTATCCGCGATGCCCTAATCATCGAAACGGCACGGTCTCAGGAAAATGTGGCGAGCATCGCTTCACTCAAGCAGTTTGCCGGCATCGACAACTCGCCCCGGGCTCACGAGCTCACGCAAGTGGCCGATACCCTCCAACACCGTCTACGGACGCTGGCGGGCACCGCCACGCGACTGCCCACCTCCCAGCGGGACAGCGTGGTCGGCTACCTGCAACGTGCCGAGCACTCGATCAACCTGATCGCTCCTTCGCCTCTCTCTGGCACCACCGCAGACATCGACGACACCTTGCCGGGGCTCGCTTCGACCATCGATGAGCTGGCCATCTATCTGGTGGAGACCGAGTCGCACCAGCGAAAGCTCGATCGACGCCTGGCATTGGTGGCTACCATCCTGACGGCGCTGGTACTGATGGTCGGCACGGTGCTGTTTGTCGCCTTGCTGCGTCTGGAACGCCACAGCAACGCGCTACACTACCTGGCGATGACCGACGACCTCACCCAGCTCTACAATCGTCGCCAGTGGCTCGACCAGGCCCCCCACCTGCTGGCCCTTCGGCGCCCAGCGGACAGCCCAGTGGCGCTGATGCTGCTGGATCTGGACAACTTCAAACGCATCAATGACGGCTACGGCCACCCCACCGGTGACAAGGTATTGAAGTCCTTCGGCGAGATGCTCAAGCGCGTGGCCAGGCGCAGCGATCTGGCGGCGCGTCTGGGGGGCGACGAGTTCGCCCTGCTGATGCCCCAGGCGGACGCCCGCAACGCCGAAACCGTCGGCGAACGAATTCGCCACGAAACCGAGCACTTCGACCTGACCCAGCCGGCGGCCGGCGCCAACCTTACGGTCAGTATCGGCATCGCCGTCTCAAGCCACGCCGATGACGACTTCTCCACCCTGTACCGACGGGCCGACCAGGCGGTCTACCAGGCCAAGCATCAAGGACGCAATTGCATCCGCCTGGGCTAGAGAAACCAACAACCTGCATGAAATTCCTGTACCACCTTCGTTATACTCCTGTTGTCGCCAACGCATCCGGCGGGCAGGATGCCACTGGATGCATGTCGCCATCACCAAGGATCGAACAATTCCCGACACCATCAACAAGGAAGCCCCCATGACTTCACGACTGCGCCGCTTGCTGTGTACCGTTCTGATGCTGTGCCTGACCCTGGGCGCCGCCAGCGCCGGGGCCGCCACCTCGGTCCCGCTGGCCTCGACCAACGACGTGCTGGCCTCCCAGCAGAGCCAGGACGCCCGAGAACGCATCCATCAGGTACTGGCCCGCGATGACGTACGCCAGCAACTCGAACTCCAGGGCGTCGACCCCGGTGAGGTCGAGGACCGCGTAGCCGCCCTGTCCGACGCCGAAGCTCAGCAGATGGCCGACCAGCTCGACCAGATGCCCGCCGGCGCCAGCGTCATTGGCGTGCTGTTCGCGGTCTTCGTCATCCTGCTGGTCACCGACATCCTGGGTCTGACCGACGTCTACCCGTTCACCCGCTAAGGACATGCGCGTGATGCGCTCATTCGTCTCGAGCGCCCGCCTGGCGGGCGCTCTTTCGTTGGTGATGTGGCTCACAGCCTGTGCCAGCGCCCCCGAACTGGACCACAGCGTCACCGCTACGCTGCCCCAACGCCAGCTCCTCGAAGACGTCCCCTTTCACCCCCAGCGTGACTACCAGTGCGGCCCGGCCACACTGGCCATGGTGCTCAACCATGCAGGGGTCGACGTCGGCGTCGATCAACTGATCCCCGAAATCTACGTGCCCAGTCGCAAGGGCAGCTTCCAGCCCGAGATGCTGGCCGCCAGTCGCCGGCACGGGCGAATCCCGTTCACTCTGGCGCCACGCTTCGCCTCGCTGCTCGAAGAGGTCGATGCCGGCCGCGCGGTGGTGGTACTGCAGAACCTGTCGCTGCCGGCCTTCCCGCTGTGGCACTTCGCGGTGGTCAACGGCTACGATCTCGAGAGCGAAGAGGTATTGCTACGCACCGGCGTCACCCGTCAGGATGCCACCGATTTCGGGCGTTTCGACGCCACCTGGCAACGTTCCGAGCGCTGGGCCTTCGTGGCACTGACGCCAGGAGAGCTGCCGGTGACGATTGCACCGGAGGCGGCCATCCAGGCCACCTCGGACTTCGAACGGGTCCAGGGGCCAGAGCAAAGCCTGCCGGCCTGGCAAGCCCTGGTCGATCGCTTTCCCGAGGAGGCCATGGGGCACTTCGCGCTGGCCAACGCCTACCATGCGGCGGGCCAGCCTGACGCGGCCATCGACGCCTGGCGCAGCGCTGTCGCCAAGGATCCGTCGCTGGCGCCGGCCTGGTTGAACCTGGGTCTCACCCTGGCGTCCCAAGGAGATGACGAAGGGGCTCGAGAAGCGCTCAGGCGTGCGGCTTCGCTTGACGGGCCCTGGCAGCAAAGCGCCAGGGAGGCGCTGAACGAACAGCAAGGAGGAGCTCGATGAGCTACGACATCGTGTTCAAGGGCGTCTACCAGGCGCCCGAGCCCGACGACGGCGCCCGAGTACTGGTCGACCGCCTGTGGCCCAGAGGACGCAGCCGCGAGTCCCTGGCGCTTACCGAGTGGTACCGGGAGGCCTCACCCAGCAATGCCCTGCGACGCCAGTATCAGCTCGAGGAGATCAGTTCCAGGGTCTTCGAGATTCGCTATCGCGGCGAGCTACGCGACCACCCCGACCGGCTGTATCCGCTGATGCGCCTGGCCCGGCGTGGCCGCTTGACGCTGGTGACCGCGGCACGCGATGTCGACAGCACCCATCTGCCCGAGCTGCGCCAGCGCCTGCTCGAGGCATTGCACCAGGAAGATCAGGAAGACGCCCTGCCCTCCTCGCCGCCTTGCTTTGCCCACGAGAGCGGCCAGCACTAGGGCTTGTCTGAAAAGTGCCTGCGCTCGGTAATACGGCGTTAAAAATCGGATCAAAATGCTCATTTACACCCCGTAAACTGCGCTTTCTCACCGATTTTTGCCTTGTCTAACCTTCGCTCGTCGACTTTTCGGACAGCGCCTAGGGCTTGTCTAAAAGCGCCTTCGCTCGTCGACTTTTCGGATAGAGCCTAGCGCTCAGGCACCGGATCCAGCAGGCGCCAATAGTCCGCCCCCAGACAAAAAAGGTGCCCAAGGGCACCTTTCTTGTCGGTCGTGCTGGCCGGCTCAGAACACCCGGTTGAGGCCATTCTGGGCGGCCACCCGGTAGGCCTCGGCCATGGTCGGATAGTTGAAGGTGGTGTTGACGAAGTACTTCAGCGTATTCGCCTCCCCTTCCTGCTGCATGATCGCCTGGCCGATATGGACGATCTCCGAGGCCTGGTCGCCGAAGCAGTGGATGCCGTAGATCTCCAGGGTATCCTGATCGAACAGGATCTTGAGCATGCCGACGGTATCGCCGGTGATCTGGGCGCGGGCGGTGTCCTTGAAGAAGGCATGGCCGACCTCGTAGGGCACCTTGGCCTCGGTCAACTCGCGCTCGGTGCGACCAAAGGAGCTGATCTCGGGGATGGTGTAGATCCCGGTGGGCACCTCGGTGACGTAGCGGAATTCCCGGTCCAGCAGCTCGTCGCAGGCGTTCAGTCCCTGATCGTAGGCAGCGCTGGCGAGACTCGGCCAGCCGACCACGTCTCCGGCTGCGTAAATGTGGGGCAGCGCCGTACGATAGTGCTCGTCGACCTGCAGCTGACCGCGGCCGTTGGCGGTGAGACCGATGTTCTCGAGGCCCAGCTGGTCGGTATTGCCGGTGCGGCCGTTGGCCCACAGGAAGGCGTCGGCGCGCAGCCGCTTGCCCGACTTCAGATGCACCGTGACGCCGTGTTCGTCACCCTCGACGCGCTCGTACTCCTCGTTGTGGCGGATCAACACACCATGCTTGCGCAGATGGTAGGACAGCGCATCGCTGATCTCGTCATCGAGGAAGGACAAGAGGCTGCCGCGGTTGTTGATCAGATCCACCTTGAGTCCGAGCCCGGAGAAGATCGAGGCGTACTCACAGCCGATGACGCCGGCGCCGAAGATGATAAGGGTACGCGGGGTGTGCTGCAGACCAAGAATGTTATCGGAGCAGTAGATACGAGGGTGGCGAAAATCGATGTCCGCAGGACGGTAGGGCCGTGACCCGGTGGCGATGATCACCTTGTCCGCTACCAGCTCTTCCTGGTTTTCACCACTGCCCCTTACCATCAGGGTGTGTTCGTCCTTGAAGCGCGCGATCCCGTGATACAGGTCGATGCGATTGCGCGCGTAGAAGTTGGTACGCATGGACACCTGCTGATCGATGGTCACCCGGGAGCGTTCACGCACCTTGGGGAACGAGAACCAGCGCGGCTCGCCGATATCCCGGAACATGCTGTTGGTGTTGAACGACATGATCTGGCGGACCTGATGACGCAGCGCCTTGGAAGGGATGGTGCCCCAGTGGGTGCAATTGCCGCCGACCCGCGCCTGCTTTTCGACCACCGCGACCCGCTTGCCATGCTTGGCCGCATTGATCGCTGCGCTCTCGCCGGCGGGCCCGGTGCCGATCACCACCACGTCATAGTTGTGGACTGCCATCGTGTCTTCCTTCTCCTGGAAACCGACCCGGATGTGAGATGCCGGGCACTGCTTATCATGAGGACGGCGCCTCGAGAGGCGCCGTCATGGTCAGGGGGCGTCGATGCTGCCGCTCAGCGACGAGTCGCGTCGTAGCCCAGGTCCAGTCCGCGATTCTCGTCGGATTGGCGGCGCTGACTGGTGGCGCGCTTCTTTGATTCTTCCTCGCACACTTCATCCTTGCCGCCGCAGATCTCGCAGCCGTCCTTCAGGCCAAGCTGGTTGAGCCCGCCGCAGGAGCCGGCGATGGGCTTGCGGCCAAGAATGACACCGATCGCCATGGCGCCGATGATCAGCAGCATGGCACCGAAAACGATAAGGTAGATGGTCATGATGGACTCCTCGCTGGATGGGGCAGGATGGCTCTGGTCACTTTCTCGCGAACACTTTGTCGCCAACACCATCGCCTGCCTTTCTCCCATTGGACAGCGGTTGGACAAGAGATATCCCTGGGCGGAACAACGAATGGCCGTCGCCATACGCCCGAGGCGTTGAAGGTACCGACTCGACAAGGTCCCGTGTCCTCGCAGGACAGTCAGCGGGGCATTCTCGAGTCGGCGCGACAATTATGCCAGAACTCCTCTCGCGGCAAAATCACAAGGCGCACAAACCAACGAGCCCCGCACGGGGCGGGGCTCGCAAGGTGCCCTTGGGCACACGGACAGGCGCGTGATCAGCCGCCGAAGTCATCCAGCATGATGTTCTCGGGCTCGACGCCGAGATCCAGCAGCATCTTGATGACGGAGGCGTTCATCATGGGCGGCCCGCACATGTAGTACTCGCAGTCCTCGGGAGCCGGATGGTCCTTGAGGTACATGTCGTAGAGCACGTTGTGGATGAACCCGGTCGGCCCTTCCCAGTTGTCTTCCGGCTGGGGGTCGGACAGCGCCAGGTGCCAGTCGAAGTTCTCATGCTCCTCGGCCAGCTTGTCGTACTCTTCGTTGTAGAAGGTCTCGCGCCAGGAGCGTGCGCCGTACCAGAAGGTCATCTTGCGCTCGCTGTTCAGACGCTTCAGCTGGTCGAAGATGTGGCTGCGCATCGGCGCCATGCCGGCACCACCGCCGATGAAGACCATCTCGGCGTCGGTATCCTTGGCGAAGAACTCGCCAAACGGCCCCATCACCGTGACCTTGTCACCCGGCTTCAGGCTGAAGACGTAGGTGGACATCAGGCCAGGCGGGTGGCTGGAGTTGGGCGGAGGTGTCGCGATCCGGATGTTGAACTTGAGAATACCCTTCTCTTCCGGATAGTTGGCCATGGAGTAGGCACGAATGACCTCTTCGGTGTTCTTGTGCGAGACGTCGAACAGACCGAATTTTTCCCAGTCGCCGCGGTACTCTTCCTCGATATCGAAGTCGGAGAACTTGATGTCGTAGGCAGGTGCCACCAGCTGCACGTAGCCGCCGGCACGGAAGGCCACTTCCTCGCCTTCCGGCAGCTTCAGGTTCAGCTCCTTGATGAAGGTGGCGACGTTGGGGTTCTCGATGACCTCGCATTCCCACTTCTTGACGCCGAACACTTCCTCGGGGACCTGGATCTTCATGTCCTGCTTGACCGGTACCTGACAGGACAGACGCCAACCGACCTTCTTCTCGCGCAGGGTAAAGTGGCTTTCCTCGGTGGGCAGGATCGAGCCGCCGCCCTCCTCGACCCGGCATTTGCACTGGGCGCAGGAGCCGCCGCCGCCACAGGCGGAGGACAGGAAGATGCCGTTGGCCGCCAGGGTGTTGAGCAGCTTGCCGCCGGCCTGGGTGGTCAGGGTGTTCTCGGGATCGTCATTGATCTCGATGGTCACATCGCCCGAGCTCACGAGCTTGGAGCGGGCCGCCAGGATCACCGCCGTCAGACTGATGACGATGATGGTGAACATGACGACGCCGAGCACGATGACTGTTGTATCAACCATGTCGGTTTCCTATTGCTAGGGTTAGGGCCTGCACCGAGGGCTAGAGCCCCCGGTGCAGGGCACTCAGAGCTGGATGCCGGAGAAGGACATGAAGCCCAGGGACATCAGACCCACGGTGATGAAGGTGATGCCCAGTCCCTGCAGGGAAGCGGGCACATCGCTGTACTTCAGTTTTTCGCGGATACCGGCCAGGGCGGTGATCGCCAGCGCCCAGCCGACACCGGCGCCCAGGCCATAGACCACGGACTCACCGAAGTTGTAGCTGCGCTCGACCATGAACAGGGTGCCACCCAGGATGGCGCAGTTCACGGTGATCAGCGGCAGGAACACGCCGAGGGCGTTGTAGAGCGCCGGCACGAACTTGTCGAGGAACATCTCGAGGATCTGCACCAGTGCGGCGATGACGCCGATGTAGGACAGCAGACCCAGGAACGACAGGTCGATGTTCTCGGCGCCGGCGATGCCGGTCCAGGACAGCGCACCTTCCGCCAGCAGATACTCGAGGATCAGGTTGTTCACCGGCACGGTGATGGTCAGTACCGCTACCACGGCGATGCCCAGACCGATGGCCGAGGATACCTTCTTGGACACGGCCATGAAGGTACACATGCCCAGGAAGAACGCCAGTGCCATGTTCTCCACGAACACCGAGGCAACGAAAAGGCTCAGATAGTGTTCCATGTTACACGGCCTCCTTCGGCTGGGTGTTTTCCTTCATCACGAACTCGTTGTCCTCGACCTGCTCCGGGTTGAGGCTGCGCAGCACCCAGATGATCAGACCGATGATGAAGAAGGCGGACGGCGGCAGCAGCAGCAGGCCGTTGGGCACGTACCAGCCACCGTTCTGCACGGTTTCCAGGATGGTCACGCCGAACAGGCTGCCGGAGCCGAACAGCTCGCGGAAGAAGCCGACGGTCATCAGGATGAAGCCGTAGCCCAGACCGTTGCCGACACCGTCGAGGAACGACAGCGTCGGGGTGTTGGTCATGGCAAAGCCTTCGGCGCGGCCCATCACGATGCAGTTGGTGATGATCAGACCGACGAATACCGACAGCTGCTTGGACATCTCATAGGCAAAGGCCTTGAGGATCTGGTCCACCACGATCACCAACGAGGCGATGATGGTCATCTGCACGATGATACGGATGGAGGACGGAATGTGATTGCGGATCAGCGAGACGAACATGCTCGAGAACGCCGTCACGAAGATCACGGCCAGACTCATGACCAGCGAGACGCTGAGGCTCGAGGTCACCGCCAGCGCCGAACAGATACCGAGGATCTGCAGGGCGATGGGGTTGTTCTTGAAGATCGGCGTCAGGATGACGCCCTTGGGAGTCGGTGCAGACATCGTCAGGCTCCTTCGCTGTCGTCAGAGGGGCTGGCGTCGGCGCTGGCCTGGCTGTCCACGCCATCGCGGAAGCGCGCCAGGTAGTGACCGAAGCCTTCCTCGCTCAGCCAGAATTGCACCAGCTTGGTCACGCCGCGGCTGGTCAGAGACGCGCCAGACAGGGCGTCGACCTCGGTGGACTCGCTGGCACCACCCTTCACCAGCTGGATGGCCGGCTCCATGGTGTCGCTCGAGGCGTAGATTTCCTTGCCTTCCCACTGCGCCTTCCAGCGCGGGTTGTCGACCTCGCCACCCAGGCCAGGTGTCTCGGCGTGGGAATAGAAGGTGATCCCGCCGATGGTGTTGCCGTCACCCTGCACAGACAGGTAGCCGCGCATCAGGCCCCACAGGCCCTGGCCACGAATCGGCAGCACGATCTGCTCGGGGTTGTTCTCGTCACCGACCAGATAGATGGTGGAGAACTGCTCCTGACGGCCGAGACCGGCGATGTCCTTCTCCCCGGACAGGGTGCGCGACTGGGCCGGATCCTTGGCGGCCTGGAAGCCGTCATAGGTCTCGGGATCGACCTCATCGGTGTACTCCCCGGTGTCGAGATCGACGACCTTGGCGGTCACCGCCTGGGAGAACTCCTTGCCGACGTCCATGCCCGGTTCGTACAGGTCGGCCACGGCCAGGATGTTGGACTTGCGGTCCAGCTCCTGGTTGCGCTCCTGGCGCGCCTTGAGTCCCACCGCCGCCGTCGACACGATGATCGAGCAGACGATACACAGGGAGAAGGCGACCGTCAGGATCTTCTTGATGGAGTTGTTACCTTGTGCCATCAGGCGGTCTCCTCGGCCACGACAGCGGTGCGCTTGGCGCGACGCTTGATGTTGGCCTGAACAAAGAAGTGATCGATGAGCGGCGCGAACAGGTTGGCGAACAGGATCGCCAGCATGATGCCCTCGGGGAAGGCCGGGTTGACCACACGGATCAGTACCGTCATCACACCGATCAGGGCGCCGAAGATGAAGCGACCCGGGTTGGTCATGGACGCCGACACGGGATCGGTGGCCATGAACACCATGCCGAAGGCGAAGCCACCCACCACCAGGTGCCAGTACCAGGGCATGGCGAACATGGCGTTGGTGTCGGAGCCGATCAGGTTGAGAATGGAGCTCATCGCTACCATGCCGAGGAACACGCCGGCAACGATCCGCCACGAGGCGATCTTCATGCCGATCAGCACCACCGCCCCGATCAGGATCGCAAGCGTCGAGGTCTCACCCACGGAGCCGGGAATGAAGCCAAGGAAGGCGTCCCACCAGCTGTACTGGTCCTGCAGTGCGGCCATACCGCTCTGATAGGCGGTGGACAGCGGCGTCGCGCCGGTGAAGCCGTCGGCAGCGACCCACACGGCATCACCGGAGATCTGCGCCGG
This sequence comes from Halomonas sp. DP5N14-9, assembly GCF_019802175.1. Classification (NCBI taxonomy): domain Bacteria; kingdom Pseudomonadati; phylum Pseudomonadota; class Gammaproteobacteria; order Oceanospirillales; family Halomonadaceae; genus Halomonas; species Halomonas sp. DP5N14-9. Next base: position 254,725 of record NZ_JAHVHR010000031.1, on the reverse strand, counting down.
ATAGGCGAAGTACAGGAAGGCACGACCGGTCAGCGCCGGGTTGAGGAAGTTCTTGCCGGTACCACCGAAGATTTCCTTGCCGATCACCACACCGAAGGTGATGCCGAGCGCCACCTGCCACAGCGGGATGGTAGCCGGCAGGATCAGGGCGTAGAGCACGGAGGTGACGAAGAAGCCTTCGTTGACCTCGTGGCCGCGCTTGATCGCGAACAGCACTTCCCAGAAGCCACCGATGACGAAGGTCACCAGGTAGATCGGGAGGAAGTAGGTAGCGCCCAGCACGAAGTTGGACCACAGGCTGCCGGCGTCGTGGCCACCGGCGAAGGTCAGCAGGATCATCTCGCGCCAGCCGCCCATGGAGTCGTAACCCGCGGCGATGGCCTCATTGGCCTGCCAGCCGGCGTTCCACATGCCGAAGAACATGGCCGGGAAGGTGCAGAACCACACCGTGATCATCATGCGCTTGAGGTCGATGCCGTCACGCACGTGAGCCGTGGTCTTGGTCACGCTGGGAGGCGCATAGAAGATAGTGTCCACCGCCTCGTACAGCGGATAGAACTTCTCGTACTTGCCACCCTTGTGAAAGTGCGGCTCGAGATTGTCGAGTGTCTGTCGAATACCCATCATCAGGCCTCTTTCTCGATCATGGTGAGGTTGTCACGCAGGATGGGACCGTACTCATACTTGCCCGGGCACACATAGGTGCACAGCGCCAGGTCTTCTTCATCCAGCTCGAGGCAGCCGAGCTCCATCGCCGACTCGATGTCGCCGACGATCAGCGAACGCAAGAGCTGCGTGGGCATGATGTCCAGCGGCATCACCTTTTCATACGCACCCACCGGCACCATGGCGCGCTCGGAGCCATTGGTCGAGGTGGTCGGCGCATAGTTGCGCAGGCCCTTCAGGCTCGACAGGTAGATACCCAGTACCGAGTGACGATTGGCACCCGGCGACAACCAGCCCATGAAGGCACGCTTGTTGCCCTCTTCCAGCAGGGTGATCTGGTTGTGGAAGCGGCCCAGGTAGCGCAGGCTGCCTTCGGCGGTGAAGCCGGAGAACACGCCTCCGCTGATGACGCGGGTGTCATCGGCAGACTTGATCTCGTGATCCAGCAGCTCGTCAGTGCTGGCACCCACACGGGTACGCACCAGACGCGGACGCTCGGCACGCGGGCCGCCAACGGCGACCACTCGGCTCAGATCCAGCTTGCCTTCACTGAACAGCTTGCCGAAGGCGATCACGTCCTGATAGCCGATGTGCCAGACGCGACGCTGCAGCGACACCGGGGACAGGAAGTGAATGTGGGTACCGACCAGGCCCGCCGGATGGGGACCGGCGAAGCTCTCGTGGTGGACGCCCTTGACCTTGGTGCCCGGAATCTGGGCATCGGTGGCGGTGCACAGGAACACCTTGCCCTCGGTCAGTCGACCCAGCACCTTGAGGCCGTCCTCGAACGCCTCGGCCTGCTCGTTGATGACCAGCGACGGATCGGCGGCCAGCGGCTGGGTGTCGATGGCGGTGACGAAGATGTCGGTGGGTACGGCGTCGGGCGCCGGGGTACGCGAGAACGGGCGAGTGCGCAGCGCGGTCCACAGACCGGACTCCACCAGTTGGTCGACCACGGTCTGACGTTCGAGGGACTCGAGCGCATCGCGGCCATGAGCCGTGAAGGACTCGGCCTCGGCGCTGTCGTCGACCTCGATCACCACCGACAGGAGCCTGCGCTTTTCCCCGCGATTGATCGCCACTACTTCACCCGAGGCCGGCGAGGTAAAGCGCACGCCCTCGATCTTCTTGTCGGTGAACAGTAATTGGCCCAGCTTGACCTTGTCCCCCTCCTTGACCTCCATGGTCGGCTTCATGCCGATATAGTCGGTCCCCAGGAGCGCCACGTGGCGCACCGGTCGCGCATCCTCGATACGCTGCTCCGGCGCTCCCGTGATGGGGAGATCCAGGCCTTTCTTGACTTCGATCATAGACTCGCCCAGTTGATGGATCGTAGATAATGGACGGAGGTTCGGTGGAAATGAGAGGAATTCTTGTTATAAGCCACGCATCACCAGTCACGCCGAGGCGACATCGAACCACCCCGAAAAATCCCCAGCATTATAAAGACAAGCCAGTGGATTGACCACATGATCGAACGTCGCAGAACTGCGTGATTCTGCAAAACCGCTTCCATCCCAAACAGAAAAACCCCTTGCCAAACAAGGTTGGCAAGGGGTATTCGAGCTACCTCAACGCGAGACTCTCGCCCCGCTCGGCACGGACTAGGCGTGACGCGGCAGCTTACAGAAGGCCACGTTGGAGATCTGCTGCAGGATACGAATCACCTGGCAGCTGTAGCCGAACTCGTTGTCGTACCACACATAGACCACCGCGTGGCGGCCCTGGGCGATGGTCGCCTTGGCGTCGACGATGCCGGCGTGACGGTTGCCGACGAAGTCGGTGGAGACCACCTCCGGCGAGTCGACGAAGTCGATCTGTTTCTGGAAGGCCGAGTCGATGGACATGCGGCGCAGGTAGTCGTTGAGCGACTCGGCGTCGGTCTCGCGCTCGAGCGACAGGTTGAGGATCGCCATCGACACATTGGGCGTGGGCACGCGGATGGCGTTGCCGGTCAGCTTGCCACCCAGCTCCGGCAGTGCCTTGGAAACCGCCTTGGCAGCACCGGTCTCGGTCAGCACCATGTTCAGCGGTGCGCTGCGTCCGCGACGGTCACCCTTGTGGTAGTTGTCGATCAGGTTCTGATCGTTGGTGTAGGAGTGAACGGTCTCGACGTGGCCATGCTCGATGCCGTATTCGTCGTTCATCACCTTCAATACCGGCACGATGGCGTTGGTGGTGCAGGACGCCGCGGAGATGATGCGATCATCCTGGGTGATGTCGCCATGATTGATGCCATAGACGATGTTTTTCAGGTCGCCCTTACCCGGAGCGGTCAGCAGCGCCTTGGACACGCCCTTGCACTCCAGGTGCTGACCGAGGCCAGCCTCGTCGCGCCAGATACCGGTGTTGTCGACCACCACGGCGTTGTTGATGCCGTAGGCGGTGTAGTCCACATCGCTCGGCGAATCGGCGTAGATCACCTGGATCACGTTGCCGTTGGCGGTCAGGGTGCGGGTCTCCGGGCACACGCTGATGGTGCCGTCGAAGGGACCGTGAACGCTGTCACGACGCAGCAGGCTGGCGCGCTTTTCCAGATCCTTGGCGATATCGCCACGACCGCGCACCACGATGGCCTTGAGGCGCAGCAGGTTGCCGCCACCGGCCTTCTCGATCAGCACGCGGGCCAGGATCCGGCCGATCCGACCGAAGCCGTAGAGCACCACGTCCTTGGGCTCGCCATTGCCGGCGTCAGGATCGTGACAGTCGACAATCTCGGCCAGCTGCTCGCGCATGAACGCCAGCGCATCGCCACCGCCCTGCTTCTTGAATGCCACACCCAGCTTGCCCACATCGACGTGAGCCGGCCCCAGATTCAGCTGGGTCATCGCCTGTACCAGCGGGAAGGTATCCTGCACCGACAACTCGGTACCTTCGATCTTCCTGACGAAACGATGGTCCTTGAGGATGCGGATGACGCTGCGGTTGAACAGCGAACGTCCGAACATGGTGGTGACCACGTTATTGCGACGATACAGGCTGCCGATCAGCGGGATCATCTGCTCGGCCACGGCCTGGTTGTCGTGCCATTGCTGGAAGACGATATCGGGTTGCTGGCTCACGAGAGACCTCTAAGTCTGATGGGGAAACGAGCGTATTATCAGCTCCCCCCTTGAAAGGGGCAATGACTGTATGGTCGCACCTCCTGTAGGCCCGTTACACAAATCGCGGTTTGACTACATGAGCGAGATCGGGCTGGTATGATGCCTGCTCGACCTCTGAACGCCAGCGAAACGACATCCTCTATGCCTACCTTTTCGCCGCTCGATCCGCCGCATCCCCAGGGCGCCCGTGACACCCTGTACCTCACCACGCCCGCCGGCAGCGCCAGCGCCCTGGCGCTTTCGCGCCTGGCTGCCGACGCGCCACTACTGGTGATTACCCAGGATACCGCCGAGGCACTGAGGCTCGAGAACGAACTGGCCTTCTATGCCGACGTGCCGGTACTGCCCTTCCCCGACTGGGAGACGCTGCCCTACGACAGCTTTTCGCCCCATCAGGACATCGTCTCGTCGCGGCTGCGCACCCTCCGGCATCTGCAGGATGGTGTGCACGGCATCGTGCTGGTACCGATCAATACCCTGATGCAGCGTCTGCCGCCGGTGGACTATATCGCCGGACGGGTGCTAACCTTGGAGGTCGGCGCCACCCTGCAACGGGAGACCTTCCGCGAACAGCTGTCACGGGCGGGCTACCGGGCGGTAGAAACCGTCTTCGAGCCGGGTGAATACACCCTGCGTGGCGCCCTGATCGATCTCTTTCCCATGGGCAGCGACCATCCGCTTCGCATCGACCTGTTCGACGACGAGATCGACACCCTCAGGAGCTTCGACCCCGACACCCAGCGCAGCCTCGACAAGGTCGAGCGGATCGACCTGCTGCCGGCGCACGAGTATTCGCTGTCACGCTCGGCCATCGCCTGCTTTCGTGAAGGCTTCGAGACCCTGTTCGACGTCGACCCACGCCAGTGCCCGCTTTATGTCGATGCGCTGAAGGGCATCCCCTCACCCGGTCTCGAGCAGTATCTGCCGTTGTTCTTCGAGGCCACCGCTTCACTGTTCGACCATCTGCCCGCGGACACCCGCGTCGCCCTGATGTCCGGCTGCCGCGAAGCCGCCGAGCACCACTGGCAGGCGATCACCAGCCGCTACGAAAATCTCGGCGTCGATCCGACCCGCCCCCTGCTGCCGCCCCACCGTGCCTTCATCCCGGAAGCGGAACTGTTCGGGCTGATCAAGACCCACCCCAGGGTCGAGCTGACGGCAGACAGCGAGCATCCCCACGCCCATCCCTCGGATGCCAGCGACGCCCCCCAGGTGGCGATCAATGCCAGGGCAAAGGATCCGCTGGCGGCGCTCAGAGGCTTTCTGAACGAGCACGCAGAGCGGCGGGTGCTGTTCGTGGCCGAGTCCCGGGGGCGTCGGGAAGCGCTGGAGGAGACCCTGGCCCCCGCTACCGGTGCACTGGACGCCGCGGACGGATTTTCCGACTTCCTCGCCGGCAGCTCTCGCCTGGCCATCGCCGAGGGGCAGCTCTCCAGCGGCCTGTCGCTCGGCTCCCCCGCGGTCAGTGTGATCACCGAGACGGAACTGTTCGGCGAGATCGTGCGCCAGACCCGCCGCCAGGCCAAGGCCACCGACGACAACGAACTCGCCGTACGCCATCTTTCCGAACTCAAGGTCGGCGCCCCGGTGGTCCACCAGTCCCATGGCGTCGGCCGCTACCGCGGGCTGGAAACGCTGGAAGCCGGCGGCCAGGCGGCCGAATTCGTCAGCCTCGAGTACGCCGACGGCGCCAAACTCTACGTGCCGGTGGACAGCCTGCACCTTATTTCCCGCTACGCCGGTGCCGACGATGAACTGGCACCGCTGCATCGACTGGGCTCGGAACAGTGGGAAAAGGCCAAGCGCAAGGCCGCCGAGAAGATCCGCGATACCGCCGCCGAGCTGCTCGACATCTATGCCCGCCGCGAGGCCCGGGAAGGCTTCGCCTGTGCCGCCCCGGATGAAGAGTACGCTCGCTTCGTCGCCAACTTCCCGTTCGAGGAGACGCCGGATCAGCGGGTCACCATCCAGGCGGTGATCCAAGACATGACCGCACCGCGCCCGATGGACCGTGTCGTCTGCGGCGACGTCGGCTTCGGCAAGACCGAGGTCGCCATGCGTGCCGCCTTTCTTGCGGTACAGTCCGGGCGCCAGGTGGTGGTGCTGGTGCCGACCACCCTGCTCGCCCGCCAGCATTTCGAGAACTTCCGCGACCGCTTCGCCGATACCGCGGTGGATATCGAGCTGCTGTCCCGCTTCACCAGCAGCGGCAGTCAGACGGACACCCTCAAGCGCGTTCGCGAAGGCAAGGTCGATATCGTCATCGGCACCCACAAGCTGTTGTCTCGGAAGCTCGACTTCCCGGAGCTGGGGCTGGTCATCATCGATGAAGAACATCGCTTCGGCGTGTCCCAGAAGGAAAGGCTCAAGACCCTGCGTGCCGAGGTCGACGTACTGACCATGACCGCAACGCCGATCCCGCGAACCCTCAACATGGCCATGAGCGGCATCCGCGACCTGTCGATCATCGCCACCCCGCCGGCCAGACGCCTGTCGGTGAAGACCTTCGTCCAGCAGCGCGAAGAAGCCGTGATCAAGGAGGCGATCCTGCGCGAGATACTGCGCGGCGGCCAGGTCTACTACCTGCACAACGAGGTCAAGACCATCGAGACAGCCGCTGAGAAGGTCCGCGAACTGGTGCCCGACGCCCGCGTCGCGGTAGCGCATGGGCAGCTGCCCGAGCGCTCGCTGGAACGGGTGATGTCCGACTTCTATCACAAGCGCTTCAACGTGCTGGTGTGCTCGACCATCATCGAGACCGGCATCGACGTGCCCAGCGCCAACACCATCATCATCGAGCGTGCCGACAAGTTCGGACTGGCCCAGCTCCACCAGCTGCGCGGCCGGGTAGGCCGCAGCCACCACCAGGCCTACGCCTACCTGCTGGCGCCGCCGCCTCGCTCGATCACCCGAGATGCGGTCAAGCGCCTCGAGGCGATCGGCCAGGCCGAGGACCTGGGCGCTGGCTTCACCCTGGCCAGCCACGACATGGAAATCCGCGGCGCCGGCGAACTGCTGGGCGACGAACAGAGCGGCCAGATGGAAGCGGTGGGCTACAGCCTCTATATGGAGATGCTCGACCGGGCGGTGAAGGCCATCCGTGAGGGTCGCACCCCGAATATCGAGGCGCCACTGCAGGAAGGCGTCGAGATCAGCCTCAACCTGCCGGCGCTGATTCCCGACGACTATCTCCCCGATGTCCAGCAGCGTCTGGTGATGTACAAGCGCATCGCCAACGCCGACAACGAGGCCGAGCTCAAGGAACTGCGTGTGGAGATGATCGATCGCTTCGGGCTGCTGCCCGCCCCGGTCAAGACGCTGCTGCGCCAGACCCGCCTCAGGCAGCGTGCCGAAAGGCTCGGTATCGTGCGCCTGGAAGCGGGCGCCGAGCGCGGGCGCGTGCTGTTCGGCGGCCAGACCGCGGTGGATCCGCTGACGCTGGTGGGGCTGATCCAGGGGGCGCCGGAACGCTATCGACTGGAGGGCGCCGACACCCTGCGCTTCCAGGCCGATATGGCCGTCGAGGAGACCCGCTTCGAGGCCGTCGAGGCGCTGCTGGACCAACTCAATCGAAAGACTCAGGCGGCCTGAGCTATCCCTTGCAAGGGACTGGCGCAACGCCGCATTAGCGGGCAATCTATGTACATAGGACACCGCAAATTCCGGCCGGGTGATCCCCGGCTTTCACCCATTATCGAGACTGCTGCAATGACTTCGACTTCACTTCGCCGGCCACTCGTCCGCCTCGCCACCCTGTGTGGCGTTGTGGGCGCGCTGGCGGCACCTCTGGCGGCGGCCGACGACCTGCCCCGGGGCCACTACCTGCTGCCCGAAGAAGGCGACCTGATCGGTGAGGTCTACACCGTCGAAGCCGACGAGGAAGACACCCTCATCGATATCGGACACGAGCACGGCATCGGCTTCAACGCCATCACCCGCGCCAACCCCGACATCAGCATCTGGTATCCCGGCGAGGGTACCGAAGTGACCATCCCGGCCCAGTTCATCCTGCCCGATGCACCGCGCAACGGCATCGTGGTCAACGTGGCCGAGATGCGCCTCTACTACTACCCGCCGGCCAAGGAAGGCGAGCCGCGTACGGTGCAGACCTACCCGATCGCCGTGGGCCGCATGGACTGGAAGACGCCGCTGGGCTCCACCACCATCACCCAGATGGTCAAGAATCCGTCCTGGTATCCCCCCGCCTCCATTCGCCGCGAACACGCCGAGGCCGGCGACCCCTTGCCCGGCGTGGTGCCGCCCGGACCCGACAACCCCATGGGCACGCGCAAGATGCGCCTGGGCATCCCCGGCTACCTGATCCACGGCACCAACAAGCCCGAGGGCGTCGGCATGCGCGTCACCCACGGCTGCATCCGCATGCTGCCCGACGATGTCGAGAATCTGTTCGATCAAGTCGCGGTGGGCACCCGTGTCCGACTGGTCAACGAACCGCTGAAGCTCGGCTGGTCCGACGAGCACCTCTATGTCCAGGCCTACCCCTACCTCGACGAAGAAGAAGGCGCGCCGATCGAGGACATGACCGCCGCTATCGAGGAGGTCGAGGCCGCCGTCAAGGACAAGGACTACGACGTCGACTTTGCGCGCCTGCGTAGCGCCATGGAGACGCCCAGCGGCCTTCCGGTCGCCATGCAGACCACCACCCCGGCAGAACCCAAGCCGCTGCCTGGCAGCCTCTATGACCATATCGAGTTGATCGCCGACGAGCCTGCCCTGCTGGGACAGGTCAGCCACGAAGGCTGAACCGGCAACCACAGGCACCACATCAAGCACGTGACGCGCACGGCGCCCCGACAGGGGCGCCTTTTTTTGGCGCCAACATTTCCAGCGGGGGCCTCGCCGGCATGGTGGCGACACCATGATCCAGCTCAAACGACGCATCCGCAGCAGTCAGCCGTCAGGCAGAGGAGAGGCAGCCGTCAGGCGACAAGCGACAGGACAGGCAGCCGTCAGGCAGAGGAGAGGCAGCCGTCAGGCAGAGGAGAGGCAGCCGTCAGGCAGAGGAGAGGCAGCCGTCAGGCAGAGGAGAGGCAGCCGTCAGGCGACAAGCGACAGGACAGGCAGCCGTCAGGCAGAGGAGAGTCAGCCGTCAGGAGACAAGCGACAGGACAGGCGGCCAGACAGGCAGCCGTCAGATGAAGGAACAGGCAGCGGTCAGACGATTGGCTGGCAGCTCCCGCCCACCATCAATCGTCATGCAATGATCACACGCCACAAACGACTGAGGCCCCACCTTTCGGTGGGGCCTCAGCCTATCGTTTCATGACCTGGACGACCTGATTTCGATGAAACCCTGACGTCCTGTCGGTCAATCCCGCGAACGGGATGCGAAACGATTACTTGCGCATGGAGCGCTCGAACATGCGGTTCATCTCTTCGCGGTTCTGCTGAGACAGCTGCAGGGCCGCTTGAGCGTCACGCTGTGCCTGGTTGGCAGTGTTCTGAGCCTGAGTGGCGATGCTGCGAGCTTCTGCAGCGTCGGCCTGAGCGGACTCAGCGGTCATGCGGACTTCTTCCAGAGCGCTGGAAGAAGCACAGCCAGCCAGAACGGCCAGAGAAGCGGCGGCGGCGGTCAGCTTCAGGGTAGTCTTCAGAGTCATGGTGTTCTCCTTGAGTCTTCCTTGGTACTGCGTTGGTGACAGTAACATACCCGATCAGGGTATGTATCCATCAGGCTTCCTGCAAAGGCAGGCCTTTCTTGCAGCGACTTGTGCTGCTAAGCACAGGAGTCAAACGCTGTTTTATAATACACAACGGCGCTTGTCCATAGTCTTGAACGTCCCTTGCGCCCCTAAAGACTAGCGGATGACGACGCGAGTGCCAACATCAATCAAGCCGGAAAGTTCCCGAATTTCATGATTGGTCACGGCGACACATCCGTTGGTCCAGTCAAAGTTGCGATGGATGTCCATGTCTCCATCGCCGACTCCGTGTATGCCGATATAACCGCCCAGGATCGTCTGCTGGGGCGGGCTACGATGCCGGCGATAGTAGTCGAAATAGTCGTCGTAATCCTGCTGACTGTACAGCCCCGTCTCCAGCGCCATCCTGGCGTGGGTGGGCGTCGGATAGTCCAGGCCGATGAAGATGTCGAACTTGCTGTCGAAGTTGAAGCGATTGACGTGGAACTCGCCTCTTGGCGTGGTCTTGTCGCCCATGACCCGCTGGGACTTGGCGCCCCCTCTACCGACCGAAATCGGTGAGTATCGAGCCAGCTCCACCCCCCCGCGATACACCGTCAGGCGAGACTCCTGGTTATCGATCAGGACCCAGATCTCGCTGGAGGAGTCCGGGACAATGGCACGGCGAAGCTGGTCCTCCACCATGTCCATGCTGGCACTGACACCCAGAGGGAGTAGCAGCATGGCACCAAGTATCATTTGGATGAAACGGCGACGTTGACTCTGGGCGAACATGGATAAACTCACTGTGAATAAACGAAAACATCTGTGACGCAGTGTAATCCCGATTCTGCGGAACTTCACGCGGAACCTGGCCGATTTCACGGCAGGCAAACGAGCTCTGTCGCAGCTATCAAACGACGGCGCACAGAAGCGTCGCCGGCCGACGACACTCTGCCTTTACCATTCCTCACTGGTCTGGCGTAAGGCGGCGATCTCGACCTTGGCCGCCTCGAGGCAATGCTGCAATTCCTGCCCCAGATCCGCCTGCCGGTCCACGGCAATTACCCCGGACAATGCCGGCGAGCGAGGTCGACTCGCACCTTCATCGCCATGCAGCGCCTCGAGATGACCGATGACACGGTATAGCCAACTGCTGCCGTCGCGGGCCAGCTCACGTAGCCGATGAACCTCGGCCACGGCGGGTGGGTCATCACCCAGCAACAGGCTTCGCCAGTCATGTTCCGCCAGATGAGCGTGCTCGCAGACGTCGCGCAGCAGGGCGTCGATCGCCAGCTCGAACAACGCCAGGGCGCCCTCCTCGCTGGCCCTCTTTCTGGCGCCCTGGTGCTCGTCATCACCCGGCGCCACGTCCAGCAGCAACTGCGCCTGATACAACAACTGATTGGTGCGGGCCCGCGGTGTCACTTGCGCTTGTCCTCCACCACCCACTTGTTACCGTCCCAGCTCGCCTTCCAGCCACTGGCCTTGCCATTGTCGCCGTCGGTCATCACGAACTGCTCCTTGAGCTTGCGCGAGAAACGAATCTGAGCCGGGCGCCCATCCGGGTCCTGGTCCGGCGCATCGAGCAGGTAGTGGTACTTCTCCGGCAGCTCGGCGGCGTGAGGCTTCAGTTCCTTGACCAGAGGCGGACGGGTCTCCCGGTTCTTCGGGAACTTGCTGGCGGCCAGGAACAGCCCGCTGGCGCCATCGCGCAGCACGTAGTGGTCTTCCACCTTCTGGCAGGCCAGTTCCGGCATGGGAATCGGATCCATCTTGGGCGGTGCCACTTCACCGTTGCGCAACAGCTTGCGGGTATTCTTGCAGCTGTCACTGGTGCAGCCGAAGTACTTGCCGAAACGCCCGGACTTGAGCTGCATCTCGGAGCCGCACTTGTCACACTCGATGACCGGGCCGTCGTAGCCCTTGATGCGGAACTTGCCCTGTTCGATCTTGTAGCCGTCACAGTCGGGGCTGTTACCGCAGATATGCAGCTTGCGCCCTTCATCGATCAGGTAGCTGTCCATGGCCGTGGAACACACCGGACAGCGTTCCTTGGCACGCAGGGCATCGGTCTCGGCTTCTTCGCCGGCATCGGCGGCGACGGCTTCTTCACCCGGCAGCAGGTCGATGGTGGTCTTGCAGCGCTCCTTGGGCGGCAGGTTGTAGCCGCTGCAGCCGAGGAAGACACCGGTCGAGGCGGTACGAATCTGCATCTTGCGCCCGCAGGTGGGGCAGTCGATATCGGTGGGTACCGGCTGATTGGGCCGCATCCCCTCGTCGCTCTCGGCCTTGGCCAGCTCCCCGCGAAACTCCTGATAGAAGGCGTCGAGCAGCTCACGCCAGCTACGCTCGCCCTCGGCGATCTCGTCGAGGCTATCCTCCATGCGCGCGGTGAAGGAGTAGTCCATCAGGTCGGGGAACGACTCCTTGAGTCGCTCGGTGACGATGTCGCCCAGCTTCTCGGCGTAGAACCGCCGGTTCTCGAGCTTGACGTAACCGCGATCCTGGATGGTGGAGATGATGGCGGCGTAGGTCGAGGGGCGACCGATGCCGCGCTTCTCCAGCTCCTTGACCAGGCTGGCTTCGGTGTAACGGGCCGGCGGCTTGGTGAAGTGCTGCCTGGGGTCCAGCGCGTCGAGGTGCATCGGGGTGCCCTCGCCCAGATCCGGCAGCGCCTGATCCTCCTCCTTGCGCCCCATGGGGGTCATCACCCGGGTGTAGCCATCGAACTTGAGCACCCGGCCCTTGGCCTTGAGCTCGTAGCCGTCCACCACCACGCTCAGGGTCGACGACAGGTATTCCGCCGGGGTCATCTGGCAGGCGACAAACTGCCGCCAGATCAGTTCGTACAAGCGCTCGGCATCCCGCTCCATGCCTGCCAGGTCGGTCGAGCGACGGGACACCTCGGACGGCCGGATGGCTTCGTGAGCCTCCTGGGCGCCTTCCTTGCTGGAATAGCGGTTAGGGGCTTCGGGCAGGTAGCGATCGCCGAACTCCTCACCGATATAGTCACGCACGCTCTCCACCGCCTCGCGGGACAGGTTGGTCGAGTCGGTACGCATATAGGTGATGTAGCCCGCCTCGTAGAGCCGCTGGGCCAGGGTCATGGTCTTCTTCACCGAGAACCCCAGCCGGCCACTGGCGGCCTGCTGCAGCGTCGAGGTGATGAAGGGGGCGTTGGGCTTGGACCGGGTCGGCTTGTCTTCCCGCGAGGTGATCGCAAGACTGGCCTTGCGCAGCGCAGCGATGCGCTCGAGGGTCTCACTCTCGCTGGTGGGCCTGAACGTCTTGCCATCCTGACGTACCAGCTCGAAACGGATGGCCTCGCCGTCCGGCGTCACCAGATCGGCATGAACGTCCCAGAATTCCTCGGGCACGAAGGCGCGAATCTCGCTTTCGCGCTCGCTGATCAGGCGCATGGCCACCGACTGGACACGACCGGCCGAGAGCCCGCGGGCTACCTTGGCCCACAGCAGCGGCGACAGCATGAAGCCCACTACACGATCGAGGAAGCGGCGAGCCTGCTGGGCCTCGACCCTGGGCATGTTCAGCTGACCGGGGTCGGTGAAGGCTTCCTGGATGGCATTCTTGGTGATCTCGTTGAACACCACCCGGCGATAGCGTTGCTCGTCCCCACCGATGGTCTCGCGAAGGTGCCAGGCGATGGCTTCCCCTTCGCGGTCCAGATCGGTCGCGAGATAGACGGTGTCGGCTTTCTCCGCCAGCTTCTTGAGCTCGGCCACGACCTTTTCCTTGCCCGGCAGGATCTCGTAGTTGGCCTGCCAGCCATGGTCAGGGTCGATACCCATGCGTCGTATCAGCTGGCTATGCGCCTTCTGCTGCTTGTAGACCGCCTTTTCCTCAGCCGACATCTTGCGCGTCGCGGCCGCCTGGCGAGCCCGCTCCTTGGGATCGGAAGCCGCCTTGCCAGAGCCGCTGGTCGGAAGATCACGGATGTGACCCACGCTCGACTTCACGATGAACTCGTTGCCGAGGTACTTGTTGATCGTCTTCGCCTTGGCGGGCGACTCGACGATGACCAGAGACTTGCCCATAGTACTCCACAGTAGTCAGGGCGCCGCGCTCCTTGGCGAACGCCAGTATGTGCCACTCCCGCCGATGGTGGACGGGAAAAATGCGCTTACCCTAACCCAGCGCCGAACGTCGCGCCAGTCACATCGGTTCGAGCCCCAGGCAGGCTAGACGCATGCCCAGCCGTTTCCCCACGACTGACGCCCTGGCGTCCACCTGACATCGCCAAGAGACTAGCCCTTACCTCGACGGCCGACAAGCCGCCCCTCAGAACCGACTTGCCCCTGCACGAAGCAGGGGCAAGCGGAATGGTCGATGTCTCACACTCGATCATCGAAGGCGGTCAGGCGCTTGACTAGCGCTTGCGCCGCTGCCCTCGGGGCGATCCAGTGCTGCGCCGACGGGTCGCTGCAGGCGCCTTCTCGGCGTCATTGCCTCCCTCGCGAGAGGCTGGCGTGGCGGCCTGGGCAGCCTTGGGCTCGGCCTCAGCCACAGGCTTGGTCTCGACCTCAGGCTTGGCCTCAGGATTGGCCTCAGTTTTAGCGTCAGCCGCCGGTTTGGCCTCGGACTTGGTCTCGGGCTTGGCCTCAGGTTTAGTTTCAGCCGCCGGCTTGGACTCGGGCTTGGTCTCGGGCTTGGCCTCGGTTTTAGCGTCAACCGCAGGCTTGGGCTCGGGCTTCGCCTCAGGTTTAGTTTCAGGCTTCGCTTCGGCAGCCGGCTTCGCCTCGGTCCTCGCCTGGGCCTTTGCCGCAGGCGCATCAGCAGGCTCGGCGTCGGCCTTGGGCGCGGCCTGGGCCTGCCCTTCGACGCGGGAAGCTTCGCTTGCAGATTGACGAGTGCCGCGCTTGGCTGACGTGCCGCTAGCCGGCGACGTCTTGGCGCTGCTGTTACCACTGGCCCCACTGGCCCCACCACCACTGCGGCGGGCCGTACGACGCGTTGCCGGACGGGCCTTGCCAAACAGCGCCTTGATACGCTCGAAACGAGCGGCGGCGTGCTCGCTGAGCTCACCGCTGGCCGCCAGTACATGCTCGATATGCTCGATATGGCCGTCGATCGTCCTGGCATCGAGCCCCTTGAGCAGCTCGGGAATGGCCTCCAGCGCAGCCTCACGATCCTGCTTCAGGATAAAGAACTGATCGCGCATCAGATGCTTGAAGTCTTCCAGCCGCAGCTCCGGCTCAAGCTCGCTGCGCGACGCCTGCAGGCGGCGGAAATTGCGGCCATCGGTAGCAGGAGCACCACCCAGCACGAAGATCACCGAGCGCATCACGGCCTCGTGGGCGCCGCCTTGCGCCACCTGCTCGCGCACTTCCTGCTGGCGACGCTGGATAAAGCGACGACGCTCCGGCTCGGAGCCAGGCACCTGACGCTCACCCTCCACGGCGCCTTTCAGCCCCACCAGCGACTGCAACAGCGGCTGACCGTAGAGGTCAAGGAAGGCCTTCTCGAGGGCGCGATCGCGCAGTACCCGCCAGGCATCCAGACTCCGCGAGATCAGGCTCGACCCGATGTCCTCATACACTCGGAAGATGTTGTCATCACCGAGTTCATGACGATGCTTGCGCACCGACTCCGCCATCACCGGCAACGACGACATCATCGGATTACGATCGGACAGCAGGCGATAGCCCATGCGATTGGGGTGCATCTTGCGCATCCAGCGAGCCGACTCGGGTGTCGACACGGCACGAATCCAGGGTTGCAGGAACTGACGATAGAGCCCCAGATTGATCTCCGAGACCCTGGCCACCGTGGCGAAACGCAGCTCGTCCTCGGGGCTATGCTTGACCACCTGATTCAGGTCGTCGAGGTCCCGGGTAGAGAACTCCAGCAGGTAGTCCCGCTCGATCAATTCGGCGTCGGGCCGCTCGCTGGCCTTGGACACGGTGGTCTCGTAGAGCCCCGGCGGCAGCACGTCGATGTAGTCCATGTTGGCGGTGAACTCGGCGTGTTCCTTGCGCGAGACGCTGCCGGAAACGAAGATGCCGAGGTGGCCGGTCTTGTCATGGACGCAGTAGACGATGGTCTGCTCGTTGGCGATGATGTCGTCGACGCCGTCGTAGAGATCACGCACCCAGCCAAGCGCCTGAGGCGGCGGCGTGATGTCATCACCTTGTGAGCAGAACACCACCACCGGGGAGCGCACGTTGCGAAGATCGATACGGCGCCCGTCGGACGTCACAAGCTGGGCCGTGGACAGGCGATTGCCGACAAACAGGTTGTCGACGATGTACTGGATCTCTTCTCCACCCAGCACCACATGGCCGCCCCACCAGCGCTCGAACTGAAGATAGCGATCGGCTTCGGTATCGACATGGGCGTACAGGTTGTACTGCTTGTCCCACCAGGTGTTGGCCGGATTGAGGCGTTCGAAGTTCTGCACCAGCCAGGCCCCGTCGAACAGGCCATCGCCCATGTCCGAGAGCATATGGGTGGCCCAGCTGCCGCCGGTCATGCCGCCGGTATAGCGCATCGGCGCCTTGCCGCGCTCCCCGGCCCAGTAGGACAGCGGTGCACCGGCGATCAGGATCGGTCCGAACAGCTCGGGCTCGAGCGCTGCCGCCATCATGATCTGCCAGCCCGCCTGACAGTTGCCCACGACCATCGGTTTTTCGCTATCGGGATGCAGCTCCGCGACGTGGCGCAGGAAGGTGACCTCGGCTTCAACCACGTCCTCGACCCGCTGCCCCGGGACGGGATAGGGCATGAAGGCGATGAAGTAGCAGGGATGGCCGGCGCGCAGTGCGATACCGATCTCGCTGTCGGGCTTGAAGCCACCGATACCCGGGCCATGCCCGGCGCGCGGGTCGACCACCACGAAGGGGCGTGCCAGTTCATCGGTCTCTACACCCTCGGGCGGGTGCACGCGCAAAAGCTCATAGTTGACGGGGCGAGGCAGGGTCTCGCCTTCCATCACGATGTCGGTATCGAAGCCAAGTACGGTGGGGCGGGTCTTCTCGATATGTTCGAGGTATTCGTTGCCGCGCTGGCGCATGACATCCCAGTAGAGGATGCTGCGCTCGACGCTGTCACGCCAGTAGTCGGCCGCGGCACGGCCGAAGCCGAAGGGGTCGAACAGTGGAGCAAAGGGTTCCGCCAGCGCGAACAGGGGCGCGGTGGCGCTTGGCATCAACGCATTCATATAGGCTCCCAGGGTTGCGTGATGCGCAGCAGGCGATCCTTGCGTCTGCGCACTTGTTGCAGTGCAATATAGCGCAATAATGCAGGTACTGCGAAGCCCCCTCCTTTCGGAGCTGCACATCGTGTAGGAGATTCACTGTAGAGCGGGTACGCTCAAAAACACAACGCCCGGCAATGCCGGGCGTTGTGGGTAGCTGAAATACCGCTTTCGCTCTACTTCACTTCGATACCGTGTGCCTGCTGATCGGCATGGTAGGACGAGCGCACCAACGGGCCGGAAGCCACGTGGGTGAAGCCCATGGCGCGCCCCTGCTCGGCGAACCAGTCGAACGTGGACGGCGGCACCCAGCGATCCACCGGCAGGTGATTGCGAGACGGCTGCATGTACTGCCCCAGGGTCAGCATATCCACGTCGTGGGCACGCAGGTCGCGCATCACCTCGATGACCTGCTCGTCGGTCTCGCCGACACCCAGCATCAAGCCAGACTTGGTCATCACTTCGGGACGGCGGACCTTGTAGCCCTTGAGCAGGTCCAGCGACCACTGATAGTCGGCCCCCGGCCGCACCTTGCGATACAGACTCGGCACCGTCTCCAGGTTGTGGTTGAAGACGTCGGGCGGCGTGGTCTCGAGGATGTCCAGCGCCACCTCCATGCGACCACGAAAGTCCGGCACCAGTACCTCGATCTCGATGCTCGGGCTATCACGACGAATCTCGCGGATGCAGTCGACGAAGTGCTGGGCACCGCCGTCACGCAGATCGTCACGGTCGACGGAGGTCACCACCACATAGTTCAGGCGCATCTCGGCGATGGCCTCGGCCAGTTCGCGCGGCTCGCGCTCGTTCAGGGCGTTGGGACGCCCGTGAGCCACATCACAGAACGGGCAGCGGCGGGTACAGATATCGCCCATGATCATGAAGGTGGCGGTACCGCCGTTGAAGCACTCGCCCAGGTTGGGGCATGAGGCTTCCTCGCAGACGGTGTGCAGGCCATGACGTCGCAGGGTCTCCTTGATACGGGTGACTTCCTTGGACACCGGCATGCGTACCCTGAGCCAGTCCGGCTTGCGCGGAATCTCCTCCGTGGGGATCA
Organism: Halomonas sp. DP5N14-9; assembly: GCF_019802175.1. Lineage (NCBI taxonomy): Bacteria > Pseudomonadati > Pseudomonadota > Gammaproteobacteria > Oceanospirillales > Halomonadaceae > Halomonas > Halomonas sp. DP5N14-9. The sequence goes on along the minus strand of NZ_JAHVHR010000031.1, from coordinate 237,040 downwards.
CCTTGACCGGGATCCGCGCCACCTTGTCGGCGCCGCGAAGCTTCACTCCCCTTTCGCTGCGGGCGTTCTTCTTGGCCTTGGCGGCGGCGGCCGCCGCCTGGATGGCGGAACTGTCTGTCATTTCACTGTCCTGTGAGGATCGCTCGGGAGACACGTTGCTGTGACGGCCTTCGGCGTGCCCTGTGCGATCAGTCAAAATTGTGGGCGTCGAGCACTCCCGGCAAGCCGGGGCGCTCGATCAGTTCGCGTTGTCCCAGTCGCGTCGCCAGCGTGCGCAATAGCCGACGCGCTTCGGCTTCCATGTCCAGCCTCGAAGAGACCAGATCGGCCAGCCGGGTCATCTCGAGTCCAGCGTAGCCACATGGGTTGATAAACGAAAATGGCGTGAGATCGACCTCGAGATTGACCGCGATGCCATGAAAACTGGCACCCCGTCGAATCCTCAACCCCAACGAGGCAATCTTGCGTTCACCGACGTACACGCCAGGCGCGTCAGGCCGGGCGCTTGCCTCGATGCCATGCTCGCCCAGGGCATCGACCACGCTGTCTTCCAGCGCACTGACGAGGTCTCGGACCCCCAGTCTGGCACGCTTGACATCGATCAGCGGGTACAGCACAAGCTGACCCGGGCCGTGGTAGGTCACCTGCCCGCCGCGATCGGTCTCCACCACCGGAATCTCGCCCGGCATCAACAGGTGCTCGGGCTTGCCTGCCTGGCCCTGGGTGAACACCGGCGGGTGCTGGACCACCCAGATCTGGTCAGGCGTATCGCCATCTCGGGTGTCGGTCAGTTCGCGCATCGCCTGCCACACTGGCCGATAGGGCTTGAGCCCCAGATGATAGACGTCGATCGCCTCCATCACACCACCATGTGCACGCGGCCTGTGGCCTTGAGTTCGTCGAACAGCGCCTTGAGCTGGGCTTCACCGGTGGCGCGCATGGTCAACCGCACCGACTGGAAGCGCCCGTTGCGACTGTCGACCACCTCGAGGCTGCTGCCCTCGAAGGTAGGATCATGGCGATGCACGATCTGGCTGACGGTGGCGGCGAAGTCCTCGGCAGCATCTCCGACCACCTTGATCGGATAGTCGCAGGGAAAGGTGATGGTGACATCCGCCGGATCCGGCCCTGCCTGGGTGCGCAGATCGCGAAAGGTCCTGTCGTTCATCCGATGCCCCTTACAATGGATACCCGAGTATTCTACTCAACCTTGGCATCACGACCAAGGACGCCGGCCGAGGCGGCTCACCTCGGCCGGCGTCACGGCGACCACAGGGCGCGCATTGACGCCAGGGCCGCACCACAGGGACGATCAGTCGAACCAGCCGCCGACCAGGTCGCTGAAGAAGCGCTGGACCTTGTCGATCATGCGCTTGAACAGCCCACCCTGCTCTACCGCTTCCAGCGCCACCAGGTCACGCTCGCCGACCACCTCGTCCCCGAGGCGCACCTCCATGGTGCCGACCCGCTGGCCGGCGGCGATGGGTGCGGTCAAGCCACTGTCGATGTCCAGGCGCGCGGTGAGCTCGTCATTGCGGTTGCGCGGCACGGTCATGTAGACGCCATTGTCGACGCCCACCTTGAGCTCGTTGGTGCTGCCTTCCCACACCCGCGGCGTATTGAGTACGGCGCCACGGTCATACAGTTTCAGCGTCTCGTAGTAGCGGAAGCCATAGCTCAAAAGCTTCTGGGTTTCCTGGGCGCGGGCTTCTTCGGAGCTGGTCCCCATCACCACCGAGATCAAGCGCATGTCATCACGCTGGCCCGAGGACACCAGGCAGTAGCCGGCCTCTTCGGTCCAGCCGGTCTTGAGGCCGTCGACGCTGGGGTCGCGCCACAACAGACGGTTGCGGTTGGCCTGTTCGATGCCGTTGTAGGTGAAGTGCTTCTGGCTGTAGATGGCGTAGTGTTCCGGGTAGTCCAGAATGATGTGCCTGGCCAGACGCATCAGGTCCCTAGCCGAGGAGTAGTGATTCTCCGACGGCAGCCCGGTGGCGTTCTCGTAGTGGGTGTTCTCCATGCCCAGCTGGGTGGCGTGCTGGTTCATCAGGTCGGCAAAGGGGTCCTCGCCGCCGGCCAGATACTCGGACATGGCGACGCTGGCGTCGTTGCCGGAGACGATGACGATACCGTGGAGCAGTTCCTCGACGGAGACACGAGTACCGACCTCGACAAACATCTTCGAGCCGCCGGTACGCCAGGCCTTCTCGCTGATCGGCACCATGTCGTCGGGCTGGATGTTGCCCCGATCAAGCTCACGTTCGACCAGGTACGCCGTCATCAGCTTGGTCAGGCTGGCCGGCGGCAGGCGCTGGTCAGAATTGTGCTCGGCCAGGACTCTTCCGCTGTTGGCGTCGATCAGGATCCAAGACTTGGCCGCCAGCTGAGGCGGTGCCGGGATCATGACCTGGGGCTCCGGCACGTCCGGTGTCGGCGAGTCGGGCTGCTGAGCACTCGTCAGGGGTGCCACCAGGGCCGCACATACAAAGGCCACGGGCAACCAGCGGCGAGTAAAGGATGACTTAGCGATCATGGTGAAATGTCTCGTTACAACAATCAGGGAAAGCGGTGATCAGGGCCACCGCACAATGCTTCCAACAGCCGGCCTCACTGGAACCGCCGGCATCGACCGACCGGACGATCAGCGAGGCGTCGGCTGTACTTCGTCGATACCTAGCGAGCATCGACGACAAAGGTCTGCGCGAATCCCGCCTGGCGCAAGCGTTCGCGGACCGGCTCCGCCTGCCCACGGCTCGCCAGCGGCCCGACCTGCACCTTGTGCAGACCGGCGGCGCTGGCCACACGCACCTGCTGATTCAGCCGCGTCTCAAGATCCGCCTTGAGGTCTTGGGCGCTGTCCGCCGACCCCAGGGCTGCCACTTGAATATAGATGCCGGGAGTCCCGGCCGCGGGCGCCTGCGGGGCGCTCTGGCCTGCTGCCGGCGACGCGGCGGACGGCGTGCTGGGCGCCGCATTGGCTTCAGCACGGGCTGTGGTACTGGCTGTGGTACTGGCTGTAGTTCTGGTCCCAGTACTGGCCGCAGCGCTGGCTGGCGCGGCGAGCACACCCCCGCTGGCCGAGTCGCTCGACGCACCCGCGCCGCGACTGGCCTGCCACTGATCGGGATCGATCACGCTGACCCGCACCCGGCCCGTGCCATGGTCGAGAATATCGAGACGTGCGGCCGCTGCGTAGGACAGATCGATCTCGCGGTCGTCGTGGAAGGGACCACGATCGTTGACTCGCACGATCACCGACCGCCCGTTGTCCAGGTTGGTCACCCGGGCGAAGGTCGGCAACGGCAGCGACTTGTGCGCCGCCGTCATCTTGTACATGTCATAGATCTCGCCGTTGGAGGTCGCGTAGCCGTGGAACTTCTGACCGTACCAGGAAGCGGTACCCTCGCGCTGATAGCCACTCGGGTCATCCAGCACATGGTAGGTCTTGCCCCACACCTCATAGGTCGAGCGGTTGCCGGCGCGTGAGCGTGGCTCGTCGCGCGGCACCGCGTCCGGCACCTGACTGACGTCCGGCGGCGTCTCGGGATAGGCGTCGCCGCTCATGGCATAGCGCCCACCCGCCGTCGCCCGCGAATCCTGAGGCGTCGTGGCCGCGTCCTGAGTGGTCTCCGGGGCGGTCCCGCCACCGCCGGCACAACCGGTCAGGGCCACCAGCAGCGACAGGGTCGGCAACAAGGGCGCGCGCAGGGTCATGAACTCACCTCCGTGTCCAGGGCATGCCACCACTGGGGCTTTCCCAGCGAGCGCACCTCGGCGATGGCCTCCGACAGTTCCGTGACCGCCATGGCGTAGAGGTGGCTATGGTTGTAGCGGGTGATCACGTAGAAGTTGCCCCCACCCAGGCGGTAGTGGGTGCTGCCGTCTTCCATGTCCAAAGCCAGCGGCACCACCTTGGCATCCCCCGGCAGCGGCTCCACCGGCTGGATGCCCTGGGCTTCCAGTTCGGCAACACGGGCATAGGGCGGATCGGTGCGGTTGAAGCGAATCGAGGATGGCACCGAGCTGGGGCCTTCGGCCTCCCAGTACAGGGTGCCACCCGCCTGCCAGCGGTGCTCGGCGAAATAGTTGGCCACGCTGCCGATGGCATCCACCGGATCGGTCCACAGGTTGCGCTGGCCGTCGTCGTTGAAGTCGACCGCGTAGGCCTGATAGCTGGTGGGAATGAACTGGGGATAGCCCATGGCACCGGCGTAGGAGCCCTTCAAGGCTCCGGGATCGACGTTCTGCTGGTAGGCAATGTCGAGAAAGGCCTCGAGCTCCCCCTCGAAGAACTCACCGCGCCGGGGATGATGAAAGGCCAGTGTGGACAGCGAATCGAGCACCCGATGATCACCGGTGATACGCCCGTAGCGGGTCTCGACGCCGATAATCGCGGCGATCACCTCTGGCGGCACACCATAACGCGCTTCAGCGCGATCGAAGGCGTCACGATGGGCCTCGATGAATGCCGCGCCCTCGTTGATGCGCTCTTCACCGAGGAAGATGCCACGATAGCGCTCCCAGGTCAGGTGATGCTCGGCGGCACCGCTCATGGCCTCGAGCACCGACGGCTGGAACTCTGCCCTGGCCATGGCGCGCTCCAGCCACTGGCGCGAGACGCCCTGGCGCTCGAGCCGATCCATCATCGCGTCGACCTCCGGCGAGGCGAAATCCTGCGCCTGGGCCGCCAGCGACAGCGAGGCCAGAAGCCCACACAACGCCGCGCCGAGGCCTTTCCTTCCCTGGACCAGGGGTACTGTCATCGATCTTCTCCCTTGGGGAACCCGCAGGCGCCGCCGCCCCTGCAAAGCCGGCAAGCGCTTCGCTCGCCGGCCCCACCGTGGCCACTGTCGCCGCCTCTCTCTGGGCTCCCGTTAGCCTGGTCGCCAGCCCCTAGGGCTTGTCTGAAAAGTGCCTGCGCTCGGTAATACGGCGTTAAAAATCGGATCAAAATGCTCATTTACACCCCGTAAACTGCGCTTTCTCACCGATTTTTGCCTTGTCTAACCTTCGCTCGTCGACTTTTCGGACAGCGCCTAGCGTGGCAGCAACCGGCGATGTGCATTGACCGCCATGAGAATACCGAAACCGGCCATCAAGGTCACGCTGGACGTCCCCCCGTAGCTCACCAGGGGCAGCGGTACGCCGACCACCGGCAGGATGCCGCTGACCATGCCGATATTGACGAAGACGTAGATAAAGAAGGTCAGCATGATGCCGCCTCCCAGCAATCTGCCGAAGGTATCCTGGGCGGCACCCGCCAGCCACAGTCCACGCGCGACGATCAGCAGGTACAGCAGCAGGAAGGCCAGCATGCCGACCAGCCCGAATTCCTCGCCCAGCACGGCCACGATAAAGTCGGTGTGCCGCTCCGGCAGGAACTCGAGCTGCGACTGGGTGCCCTCGAGCCACCCCTTGCCCCAGACGCCCCCGCTGCCGATGGCGGTGGTCGACTGGATAATGTTCCAGCCGGCGCCCAGCGGGTCGCTTTCGGGATCGAGAAAGGTCAGCACGCGCTGACGCTGATAGTTGTGCATGTTCATCCACAACAGCGGCAGCGCCGCCCCCGCCAGCGCCACCATGACACCGATAAAGCGCCAGGACAGCCCCGCCAGCAGGATCACAAATACCGCCGCTGCCGCCACCAGCAGCGAGGTGCCAAGGTCCGGCTGGCGCGCGATCAGGCCCACCGGCAGAGCGATCAGCAGCGCGCAACCGGCCAGCGCGCGCCAATTGGGAGGCAGCTCGTGGCGACTGAGCCAGGCCGCCACCATCATCGGCATGGCGATCTTCATCATCTCGGAAGGCTGAAAGCGCACCACGCCGGGAATCACCAGCCAGCGCTGAGCGCCCATGCCGACGTCACCGAGGATCTCCACCGCCACCAGCATCACCAGGCCGGCCAGGTAGGCCGGCAACGCCCAGCGCATCAGCGTCGCCGGCGAAAACTGTGCCAGCACCAGCATGACCGCCCAGGCCACGCCGAAGCGAATCGCCTGGGCGGTGACCACGTGAACGTTCTCGCCACTGGCGCTGTAGAGCACCGCCAGGCCACTGCACATCAACACCAGCAGCATGCCGAGCAACCAGGGATCGACGTGCATCCGTTGCCAGAACGAGGTGCGTCGGGCGATACCGCTGGCCGGGGGACGCACCGGGTGGCCGCGCAACGAGCGCACAAAATCGATGGCCATCAGTCTTCCTCCTCGGCGGCGGTCTCGTCGGTGCGCGGACGACCGGCGTTGTGGTCGAGAATCCAGGCATCGGCCATGGCCCGAGCCAGCCCCGCGGCGTGGGTCGACCCGCCACCGGCGTTCTCGACGATGACCGAAATGGCGATTTGAGGGTCCTCCACCGGCGCAAAGGCCATGAACAGCGCATGGTCGCGCAGACGCTCGCGCAGTTCAGCGGCGTTGTACTTCTGGTTCTGTCCCAGCGAGAACACCTGGGCGGTACCCGACTTGCCGGCCATGCGATACTGAAGGCCTGCCCCGGTGCGCCGTGCCGTGCCCTCGCGCCCGGACAACACCTTTTCCATGCCGTTGAAGACCCGGGTCCAGTAGTTCTCGGGGGCCTCGATATCCGGCGGCGTGTCGGGCAGATCAACCGGCACCGGCTGGTCGCCGATGCGCTTGGCCAGCCGCGGGCGCACCCAGTGGCCGCGATTGGCGAGCACGGCGGTCGCGGCCGCCAACTGCAGCGGAGTGATCTGCAGATACCCCTGGCCGATACCCACCGACAGCGTCTCGCCGGGATACCAGGGCTGATTGAAGCGTGCCTTCTTCCAGTCTCTGGATGGCAGCAGACCATCCCCCTGCCCGGCCACGTCGGCGGCGACCCGGCTGCCGAAGCCGAAGGCCCCCAGGTTCTCGTCGATACGATCGATGCCGAGCTCGTGGGCCAATGAATAGAAATAGGTGTTGTTGGACACCGCCAGGGCGCGTTCGAGATTCACCCGCCCATGCCCCCAGCGCAGCCAGTTGCGGTAGCGCCGGTCGTCATTGGGCAGCTGATAGTAGCCCGGGTCGTAGATGACCTCGTCCGGGGTAACGGCCCCTTCGATCAGCCCGGCCATGGCCATGAACGGCTTGATCGTCGACCCCGCCGGATAGCTGCCCCGGGTCGCCCGGTCGAACAGCGGCAGATCGATATCGCTCTGCAGCCCGCGGTAGGACTTGACGTCGATGCCGGTGACAAACTGGTTGGTGTCGAATCCAGGCACCGAGGCCATCGCCAGAATTTCGCCGGTCTGGGGCGCAATGGCGACGATGGCGCCGCGCCGACCATCGAGCAAATCCACAGCGAGCTGCTGCATGTCCATGTCCAGGGTCAGGGTCAGGTCCTGCCCCGGCTCGGGGTCGGTGTGCCCCAGCTCACGCAGCACCCTCCCCCGGGCGTTGGTCTCGACCTTTCTCAATCCCGCACGACCGTGCAGCTGATCCTCGTAGAAGCGCTCCACCCCGGTCTTGCCGATAAAGTGGGTACCGGCGTAGTTGCCCGGATCCAGGCTCTCGAGTTCTTCGGCGTTGATCCTGCCCACGTAGCCAAGCGCATGGGACATGATCTCGGCGTCGGGATAGAAGCGCAGCAGCTGGGCCTGCACCTCCACTCCCGGCAAGCGGTGGCGATTGACCGCGAGCCTGGCGATCTGCGACTCGGTCAGATCACTCATCAACAGCGCCGGCTGGTAGGGACGCTGACGCTGGCGTGAACGCACCTTGAAGGCGTCCACCTCTTCGTCCGGCAGATCCAGCAGCTCGACCAGCAGCTCCAGGGTGGCATCGAGATCATCGACCCGCTCACGCACCAGGGTCAGGTTGTAGGTGGGACGATTTTCGGCCAGCAATTGGCCGTTGCGGTCGTAGATCAGCCCGCGGGTCGGGGGCAGCGGCTCCACCCTCACCCGGTTCTTCTCGGATCGGGTGCTGTAGACCTCGTGCTGGACGATCTGCAGATAGCACAACCGCCCCACCAGCAGGCCGGACAGCAGTACCACGACCACCCCGGCAAGCGTCGCACGCACACGAAAGATGCGCAGCGCGTTCTCGGGGTTCTTGAGGGTTTCGCGACGCTTACGCATGCGAGAGGCAATCCTTGTCTGACGCAGGAGCCATCATCGGTGGTAGGGGTGTCCCACCATCAGGGTCCAGGCACGGTAGAGCTGCTCGGCCAGCACCAGCCGCACCAGTGGATGGGGAAGGGTCAAGGGTGACAGCGACCAGCGCTGGTGGGCGCGGGCCGACAGCGTCGGGGCCAGGCCATCCGGGCCACCCACCAGCAGCACCACATCACGCCCGGCATGACGCCACTGATCGGCCTCATCGGCCAGCCGCTCGGTGGTCCAGGGCTTGCCGAGCACCTCCAGCGCCACCAGATGCTCATCACCCTTGAGGCGTGCCTCGATGCGCTCGGCTTCCTGGGCCACGGCACGCGCGGTATCCGCGTTCTTGCCGCGATGGCCCGGGGCGATCTCTTCGACCTCCAGGCGAAAATCCCGCGGCAGACGCTTGCGGTACTCTTCGACACCGTCGGTCACCCAGCCTGGCATGCGTGTTCCCACCGCCAACAGGCGGACCTTCATGCCTTGGCCTCTTCCTCTGATGCCGGTGCATCGCTGGGAAGGTCCGACCACAGTCGCTCCAGGTCGTACAGCGCACGGGTGTCCGGCATCATCACGTGGACCACCACGCCGCCGAGATCGACCAGCACCCAGTCCGACCCGTTTTCACCCTCGACGCCCAACGGCTGAACGCCATTGTCCTTGGCGTTGGTAATGACGCTGTTGGCCAGCGCCGACACATGTCGTGTCGAGGTCCCGCTCGCCACCACCATCCAATCGGTCACGCTGGTCAGCCGAGACACGTCGAGCACCTCGACGTCCTTGGCCTTGATATCGTCAAGCGACTCGATCACGAGCGCCTTCAATGCTTCAATCTGCATAGCCCCTCATCACTGGGTAGTCATCGACCTCCCATTGTACCTGTTGGGAAGCCGAGTGGCAGCGCCAATCCAGCGCCTGATCGAATTTCTCGGACCGTGTTGCCTTGGCTGCCGCGCTCAGACCGCGCGGTACAGGCGTTGCGCCTGGATGCGCTCTTCCACCGCCGGCGGCAGCAGGTAGCGCACGCTCTTTCCCTGCATCAGGCTATGCCTGACGAAGGTGGCCGAGATCGCCATCCGCGACGGCAGCGACAGGCGCAGCAGTCGGCCCTGGGGCTTGGCCATCAGGGCATCGCCATGCTCGACCTCGCGCCCCTCGATCAGCGCCTGAAGCGCTTCGGGCAAGGGCGCTTCGTGATCGGGGCGTTCGACCACCACCAGATGGGCAAGCGCGAAGATCCTTTCCGGGTTGTGCCAGTTCGCCAGCTTGAGAAAGGCGTCGTGACCAAGGGCCATGACGATGCGCGCCTCGTGGCCGTAGCGCTCACGCAGGGACTCGAGCGTCTGCACGCTGAACGACGGGCCCTCCCGTTCCAGCTCGCAGGGGTCCGCCGCCAGCCCCGGGGTATTGCCGATCCCCAGGCGCAACAGCTCGAGCCGTTTTTCGGCGGTGACCTGGGGCTGATCGCGCAACGGAGGCTGAGCCGCGGGGATCATGTGCACGCCATCGAGCGACAGCGCAGCGCGAAGCTCAAGCGCGGTGCGCAGGTGGCCTAGATGGACGGGATCGAAGGTGCCGCCAAGCATGCCGATGTGCGCAGGACGGCCCTCGACGTCAAAGCGAACGGCGCCACTCACTGTCGAATCTGGCCATCGCCGAAGACCACATACTTGCGCGTGGTCAGCCCTTCGAGCCCCACCGGCCCCCGGGCATGCAGTCGGTCGGTGGAGATGCCGATCTCCGCACCGAGCCCGTATTCGAAGCCATCGGCAAACCGGGTCGAGGCGTTGACCATGACCGAACTCGAGTCGACCTCTGCCAGAAAGCGGCGTGCCAGGCTGTAGTTCTCGGTGACGATGGACTCAGTGTGACGCGAGCTGTAGCGCTCGATATGCGCCATGGCCTCGTCGATGTCATCGACTACCCTGACCGACAGCACCGGCGCAAGGTACTCGGTGGCCCAGTCCTCGTCACTCGCCGTGAGCCAGTGATCGACGATCGCCCGGGCGCGGGCACACCCCCTCACCTCGACGCCCTTTTCCGCGTAGTCAGCGGCCAGGGTCGGCAGCAGTGCCTGCGCTACCTGTGCATTCACCAACAGCGTTTCCATGGCGTTGCACACGCCGTAGCGATGGGTCTTGGCGTTGACCGCGATGGCACGGGCCTTGTCCAGGTCGGCGGCGGCGTCCACATAGACGTGACAGATGCCGTCCAGATGCTTGATCACCGGCACCCTGGCCTCACGCGAAATACGCTCGATCAACGATTTGCCACCACGGGGAATGATCACATCGACAAATTCGTCCATGCTGATCAAGCGACCCACGGCGGCACGGTCGGTGGTCGCCACCAGTTGCACGGCGCCCTGGGGCAGTCCGGCTTCGGCCAGCCCAGAGGCAATGCAGCGGGCCAGCGCCTGGTTGGACGCGCTGGCCTCGGAGCCCCCGCGCAGAATGCAGGCATTGCCCGATTTCAGGCACAGGCTGGCGGCTTCCATGGTGACGTTGGGGCGAGATTCGTAGATGATACCGATGACACCCAGGGGCACGCGCATCATGCCGACCTGGATGCCGCTGGGCCGAGTGCTCAGGCCATCGATCTCACCGACGGGGTCGGGCAAGGCAGCGACCTGGGTCAGGCCCTCGATCATGGCGTCGATGCGGCCGTCATCCAGGGCTAGGCGATCAAGCAGAGCCTCGTCGAGCCCCTTGTCGCGACCGCGCGCCAGATCCTGCCGATTGGCCGACAGGATCTCTTGACGAGACGCGTCCAGCGCCTGAGCCATCGCCTTGAGCGCCTGGTTCTTGCGCGCGGGTGGCAGGCGACGCATATCGGTGGCAGCAACACGGGCCGCCTGGCCCATGGCGGTCATGTAGGCGTCGATATCGGCGACGCACTCGGCGGTGGCATTGGCGGATGAGTCGGACACGGTGAAACGAGTCTCCTGGTAGAACGAGGTCTCCGGGCAAAGAAAGAAAGCTTGCACCGGGATGACAACGCGGACGTGATGCGGATCGTGAACCACAGAAAGGATCATATTAAGACAGCATGCGGAACAAGTACAAAGTCGGCCTGTTCAAGCTGAACCTGTTCGCCGCGGCCGCACTGCTGGCCCTTTGCGCGGCGACCTCGGCGCGGGCGCTGGACACCACGCTGCTTGGTCTGGCCGCGCTATGGCTCGGGATCACCGGCATCGTCATCGAGTTCAGCCACCGCCGCCATGCCTACCGCGCCTGGCTGGTGGTGGCCAGCGTGCTGCTTGCCGCCCTGGTGATACTCTCGCCCGACGCCAACGGTGCCTGGCTGTGGGCCTGGCCTTTCCTGTTGATTCTGCCCCAACCCCAGTGGATGCTGATACTCAACGCCAGCCTTGCCGGGATAAGCTGGTGGAGCCTGATCACCCAGATGAGCCTTCACCATTGGGGCCTGGCTGGCGCGCTCTTGCTGTGCCTGTGCTTTCTTGGGATCGGACGTGCGCTGCCGGGCGGACATTCGCAACGCCTGATGCGCAGGAGAGCCCGTCTGGCGCCCGGACTGCCGCTGTGGTCGGCCAGCCAGCTGGAACGCGACCTGGCTCGGGAAAACAGCCGCGCCACCCGTGACGGCGTCCACGCCGAACTGGTGGTGATCCAGATCCATGGACGTTCTCTGTGGCGAGTCGCCCAGGACATCTGCACACGCATCAAGCGGTTCGAGAACGCCTATCGGCTAAACGGACACACCGTCGCCGTCATGCTGACCAGTCGAGACGCCGTGCAGGCCAGGCAACGACGCCAGGAACTGCTGGAAGACATCGCCGTGCCGATCACGGTACGCACCGTATCGATTGCCAATCTGGACAACCTGCCCATGGTGCTGGCGGCCCTGGACAAGCAGTGCCCTGTCACCCAGGTGGTGGAGGACGACGCATGATCGAGCCACCCCAGTGGGTCCGTTCCTGGCGTGTCTGTGCCGATGTCATGGGGACCTTGCTGTTGGCGTCACTGGCCCTGTGGCACTATCTGCTGGGGCAATACGAGAGCATCCTGCTGCCGGCGTCCCTGAGTTGCCTGATGGCCGTGATCACGGTCTTCGATACCAGAAGAGCCTCGCGCGTCTCGAACTATCTGCTGCTGCTGTGCGGCTGCCTCGCCCTTTATGACCAGACGGTGCTGCAGGCATCGTTCGACGCCTTCTGGATCAGCGTACCGATCACCCTGATCCTGCTGGTACTGCCCTTCGGCCCTGCTCTGGTGCTGGCGCTGGCCGTCATGCCAATCTGGCTCATGGTGGTCGGCCAGTCTTCGCCAAGCCTCGATCAAATCAAGTTTCTGCTGACCTTCCTTGCGGTGACCTCCCTGGCCGGCTGGGAATATCTGCGCCAGCGCGACCTGAACCGGGCCACCGACCCCAGCGACGTCGACTGCGATGCGATCAATCGCGCCACCCTGCACGAGCGCCTGAACGGGGAGTTCGAGCGCGCCCAGCACCTGGACCAGCGGCTGGCGGTGGTGATCCTGCACCTGCCACAACTGGAAATCGCCAGTGAGCAGTACGGCTCTCGCACTCAGCTAACGCAACTCGACCAACTGTGCCAGGCGGTACGCCTTCACTGCCGTGACCACGATATTCTGGGACGGGAATCCCATGACACCTTCTGGCTGGTACTGCCCAACACCACCGAAAGTGGTGCAATGCTGGTGATCAAGCGACTGGAACAGGCGCTGTCCGAGGTTCGCCTGTCGGACATCGGCCCCTTGACCCTACGCTCACGGCTCTGCGCCCTGAACGCCAAGGAACCCTGGCAGCATTTCGAGCAGCGACTGGCTCGCCGCAGCGAGGCACTGGCCGTCACTCCCCTCCCTCCCGGTCGCTCCTGACCACCCTGACTGTGGCAGAATGCCGAAACATCACGACGGCCCAACGCAAAGGAGAACAGGGTGGGAAATGCCGGGGACTGGTTGATTCAGTGGGCGCCTTCGCCCGGACTGTTGCTGCTGCTGATCTTTACCATCGCGCTGGTGGAGTCGCTTGCCCTGATCGGCGTGGTGGTGCCTGGCGTCGTTCTGATCACCGCCGCCGCCTCCCTGGCCGGCCACTACGACATCGCGGTTGGCTGGGTCATCGCCTGTGCCTTTGCCGGTGCCGTGGTGGGAGACGGCGCCAGCTACGCCATCGGCTATCGCTACCGTGAACAGGTCACCGCCATGTGGCCGCTGTCACACCACCCGGAGTGGCTGGCCCGGGGTGCACGATTCTTCCAGCGTCATGGTCCTCTTTCGGTGCTGCTGGGGCGATTCGTCGGACCGGTCCGCCCCATCGTGCCGCTGGTGGCGGGCATTCTGCGCATGCCGCCGACGACCTTCACCTGGGCCAATCTTGGCTCCGCCCTGCTGTGGGCACCGGCCTACATCCTGCCCGGTTATCTGCTGGGTCGAACCTGGCAACAGTGGCTGGCATTGCCGGACGACCTGCACCCCTGGCTGACAGCGCTCGGCGTCACCGTGGCGGTGCTGGCGCTGCTGTTCTCGCTGGTCCGCCACCACGCCTCGCCTCAGGGCCTGCTGTACCGTAGCTTCGCCTGGGTCAGCCATCACCTGCCCGGCGGGAGGCGCCTGTGGCAGGCCCTGGCCCCCCACCACGAGGAAGAGCCTCCCCTGGCCAGTTGGCTGTTGCTCCTGGGTGCACTGACCGCGCTGAGCGCCTGGACGCTGGTCGTGCTCCAGGCAGACGGACCGCTGATGATGGATACGCGGCTTCACGCCTTGATCGGCGGGCTCGAGCTACCCGGACTTCTGGCGCTGTCCGAGACACTGGCCGAGGCGGGAGATACCCTCGGCGTGGCGGCATTGGCACTGCCCTGGCTGGTGTGGCTGGCCAGCCGCCGTCACTGGGCGGCACTGGGCCACGTGAGCGCTGGACTGATGGCCATCGCCACGCTCAACACCCTGGGCAAGGAGGTGATCGGCCGCCTTCGTCCGGATGCCCCTGACTATCTCGCCCACTCTCTGTCCTATCCCAGCGCCCACACCTCGACGGCGGTGGTCCTGTACGGCATGGCGGCCGCCTTTATCGCCCAGACGCTGCCACGCCGCCAACGCTTCTGGCCCTACTGGGTGGCGATCGCCATCGTCGTGCCCATGGCATTGTCACGCATCGTGCTGGGCGTGCACTGGCTGAGCGATCTCGTCGGGGGAGCCCTGCTTGGCCTGGTGGTCTGCGCCATGGTTCAACTGGCCTGGCTCAGGCGGGACCGGACGGCCCTGACGCCGTGTCCATTACCGGCGCTGCTGCTTGCCTCGCTGGCCCTGGTCAGCGCACGCATCCTGTGGCTGCCGCCGGTATAGGACAGTGACACGCCCCCGAACCGACACCTCTGGCAAGGCGGGCCCGGGGCCTTGTCCAGACATCGATGAGTGCCGACACTTTTCAGCCAGGCCCTAGGCGCTGTCCGAAAAGTCGACGAGCGAAGGTTAGACAAGGCAAAAATCGGTGAGAAAGCGCAGTTTACGGGGTGTAAATGAGCATTTTGATCCGATTTTTAACGCCGTATTACCGAGCGCAGGCACTTTTCAGACAAGCCCTAGCCCAGCGCCAGCCACAGGCCCACACCAATCATCAAGGTCCCGGCGATTCGGTTGAGCAACCGTACACTGCCCCCACGTGCGAGCAGGTGACGCAGACTCTTGCCACCACTGGCGTACAGCAGAAGGCAGGTGAACTCGAGACTCAGGATCACCAGGATCAACCCCGCCAACTGGGTCAGCACCGGCCGCGCCGGATCGATAAAGGGCGGCAGCAATGCCACGAAAAAGGCCCAGCCCTTGGGGTTGGCGACCGCAGTGACAAAGCCCTGCATGGCCAGCTCCCGTCGCTTCGGCGGCGCGGTATCCTCAAGATTGTCAGGGATCGCCATGCGCCCCCGTGAGCGCCACATCAGCCACCCCAGATAGACCAGGTAGGCCCCGCCCAGCCACTTGAACAAGGCAAACAGCGCCGGCAGCTTGAGCATCAGTGCCGCCACCCCCGCACCGGCGGAGAAGGCCACCAGCCCCACGCCAACCAGCTCCCCCAGCATCATCCACAGCGCCCGCTTCACCCCCTGGGTCATGCCCAGCACCATGGCCAGGGTCATGCACATGCCTGGCGTCAGCGAGACCAGAAAGAAGGTCGGAACGAACACAGAGAGAACGGACAGACTGGGCATGGATTTCCTTATCCCGAGCAGCGCTGGAGAGGTGTCTGACGGCGCGAGGTGATGATGGTGCCATGTGATGGTGGTGTCTTGTGGTGACGGTGTCTTGTGATGACGATGCTAGGAACGCACTCAGTCGCCGACGGTGGACCCGGAGGAACCCTCGCCCCACCTTGGCATCAGCTGATGATCGATACCCAGCTGATTGAGGATACGCGCCACGATGAAGTCGATCAGATCATCGATGCTCTGCGGCTGGTGATAGAAGCCGGGTGCTGCGGGCAACACCACCGCCCCCATACGGGTCAGACTGAGCATGTGCTCCAGATGAATCGCCGAGAACGGCGTCTCCCGGGGTACCAGCACCAGGCGGCGGCGCTCCTTGAGCGCCACATCGGCGGCGCGCTCGATCAGATTGTTGCTGGCGCCACAGGCCACCGCCGACAGCGTTCCCGTCGAGCACGGGCAGATCACCATGGCACTGCTGGCGCCGGAGCCCGACGCCACCGGTGCCATCCAGTCCTCACGGCCAAAGCAGCGGATCTGGCCCTCGGCCGCCGAGAACCGCTCGCTGAGCGCCTCGGCCAGCAGCGCCGGGCGTGGCGGCAACGACACCTCGGTCTCGGTGGCGATGACCAGATGCGCGGCCTTGGAGATCATCACCCAGACCTCGTGCCCCGCCGACACCAGCGCCTCGATCAGCCTCAGTCCGTACTGGGCGCCGGAGGCGCCGGTCAGGGCCACGGTCACAGGGGGCTTGAAGCCTTCAGCCATGGGCGGCCTCCAGCGCCTTGAGCAGGCGCTCGTGGATGCCGCCGAAGCCGCCGTTGGACATCACCACGATACGATCATAGGGACGCGCCTGTGCCACCAGATCGTCGACCAGCGCATCGATGTCGCCACGACGGTGCGCCGGTATCGGCGAGGCCTCGACCAGCGCCTCCACCGACCAGTCCAGCCCCTCGGGCTGGTACCACCAGACCTGGTCGGCCTGGGCCACGCTGTCCGCCAGGCGATCGCGCAGGGTACCCAGACGCATGGTGTTGGAACGCGGCTCGATCACCGCCAGCAGGCGACCGCGCTGGGTCGAAGCGCGCAGCCCGGACAGCGTCGCCGCGATGGCGGTGGGATGATGGGCAAAGTCGTCGATCACCTGGACGCCGCCGACCTCGCCGCGCACCTCCTGGCGACGCTTGGGCGTCTCGAAACGCGACAGCGCAGCGGCGCCGCGCGCCAGATCCACGCCGAACACGCTGGCGGCGGCCAGGGCGGCCAGGGCATTGCGGGCGTTGTAGTCACCGGTCAACCCCCAGTCGACCACGGCGTCCTCGTCGACCCCGTCCGGCCGCCGCTGGATCACCCTGAAACGACTGGCATCGTCACGCTCGAGCTCGATGCGCCAGGCCGAGTCCTGCTGCTGCCCCATGCGCGACACCGGTGTCCATGCGCCCTGGGCCAGCACCCGGTCCAGCGCCGGTGCGTCGTCCGCCACCAGCAACTGGCCACGCCCGGGCACCGTACGCACCAGGTGATGAAACTGGCGTTCGATGGCAGCCAGGTCGGGAAAGATGTCCGCGTGGTCATACTCGAGGTTGTTGAGGATGGCGACCAGCGGGCGGTAGTGAACGAACTTGGAGCGCTTGTCGAAGAAGGCGGTGTCGTACTCGTCGGCCTCCACCACAAAGGGCGCCTGCTCGCCGCCCAGTCGCGCCGATACGCCAAAGTTCCTCGGCACGCCGCCGATCAGAAAGCCAGGGGCCAGCCCAGCGCTTTCGAGCAGCCAGGCGGTCAGGCTGGCCGTGGTGGTCTTGCCGTGGGTGCCCGCCACCGCGATCACCGGGCGCCCCGGCAGCACGTACTCGGCCAGCCACTGGGCACCGGACACGTAGGGCAGGCCACGATCGAGCACCGCCTCGACTTCAGGGTTGCCCCGCGACAGGGCGTTGCCGATCACCACCAGGTCCGGTGTCGTCGTCAGATTGTCGGCGGCGTAACCGCGCATCAGGGCGATGCCGGCCGTTTCCAGCTGGGTGCTCATGGGGGGATAGACGCTGGCATCCGAGCCGCTGACCTGGTGGCCAAGCTCCCGCGCCAACAGCGCCAGGCTGCCCATGAAGGTGCCGCAGATACCGACGATATGAAGATGCATGGCGCCTCCGGTGCGCTGCTGCTGCCCCGTCCCCGAGTCGACGCGCACGGCGCCCCCGGCAGACAACGGCACTCAAGGTTGGCGGCAGCCTAGCATGCCCCGACAAAGGCCTCCAGAGGCGGCGTCACGCCCTCGTCGCTGTTGCCGATCGCCCACTGTTTTACTTCGACGTCGGCGCTCGGCTGCGCCGGGGCATGCCCGCCGGATGCAGGCACCAGACCGATGGGCTAGAATCGCCGACCATGTTCCGGCGCTGTCCCGGCGATGGTTGCCACGCGATGGCTTGCCACACGATGGCTTTAGTCCGCGAAGGCTTTAGTCCGCGAAGCCCTTCCCGACGAAGGCCTGACCGACCGCGACGCGCCCACCGATCCTTTCCCTTCGCCACGCCGCGTGGGGACGTTGTTCGTTTCACCGTATTCACGATCCAGAACCAGGAGCCCCACGCCCCATGGCCCAGCACAACGCCTTTTACGCCCAGTCCGGCGGCGTCACCGCCGTGATCAACGCCAGCGCCTGCGGCGTCATCGAGACCTGCCGCCAGAACAGTGATCGCATCGGCAAGGTCTACGCCGGCCACAACGGCATCATCGGCGCCCTGACCGAGGACCTGATCGACGTAAGCCAGGAGTCCGATGACACCATCGCCGCCCTGCGCCACACGCCCGGCGGTGCCTTCGGTTCCTGTCGCTACAAGCTCAAGGACATCGAGAGCCATCGCACCCAGTACGAGCGCCTGATCGAGGTGTTCAAGGCTCACGATATCCGCTACTTCTTCTACAACGGCGGTGGCGACAGCGCCGACACCTGCCTCAAGGTCTCGCAGCTGTCCGAGAAGATGGGCTACCCGCTGACCGCCATCCACGTGCCCAAGACCGTGGACAACGACCTGCCGATCACCGACAACAGCCCGGGTTTCGGCAGCGTGGCCAAGTACATCGCCACCTCGACCCTCGAGGCCTCCATGGACATCGCCTCCATGTGCGCCACCTCCACCAAGGTGTTCGTGCTCGAGGTCATGGGTCGCCACGCCGGCTGGATCGCCGGTGCCGGTGGCCTGGCCGGCCAGGGCGAGGGTGAGCCACCCCACCTGGTGATCTTCCCCGAGATTCCCTTCGACCGTCGCCAGGTGATGGAGCGTGTGGAGTACGCGGTCAAGCACTACGGCTACTGCGTGATCGTGGTTTCCGAGGGCGCACGCTACGAGGACGGCACCTTCCTCGCCGACTCGGGCAACACCGACGCCTTCGGACACCGCCAGCTCGGCGGCGTGGCCCCGACCCTGGCCGGCATGGTCAAGCAGGACCTGGGCTACAAGTACCACTGGGCGGTTGCCGACTACCTGCAGCGCGCCGCGCGCCACCTTGGCGCCAAGACCGACGTCGAGCAGGCCTACGCGGTGGGCGTCAAGGCGGTGGAACTGGCGCTCGAGGGGCACAACGCCCAGATGCCGGCGATCAAGCGCGTCAGCGACAACCCCTACCGCTGGGAGATCGAGGCCGCACCGCTGGCCGATGTTGCCAACCGCGAGAAGTTCATGCCGCGCGAGTACATCCGCGAGGATGGCTTCGGCATCAGCGACGCCGGCCGTGCCTACCTGGCACCGCTGATCCAGGGCGAGGACTTCCCTCCCTTCGAGAACGGCCTGCCGAAGATGGCGCGCCTCAAGCTCGCGCGGGTGGAAAAGCGTCTGCCGGAATTCAGCCTGTAACTCAGTCTGTAACATAGACGCGCCACAGCTCGCTGCGGCCCGGCGCTGCATCACGCACGCACCGCGACCGAGACGCAGGCGATGCGACGCCGGCATGAAAAAAGCCCCGAGGCCTGCCTCGGGGCTTTTCGTTTGACGACGCAGGGCGTGCCAGGAAGACCAACGGGCCCGTCTCGCGGATCACCAAAGCCCCAGGCTTTCTCCGATAAGTCGACGAGCGCAGGCACTTTTCAGGCAAGCCCTAGGCGCTGTCCGAAAAGTCGACGAGCGAAGGTTAGACAAGGCAAAAATCGGTGAGAAAGCGCAGTTTACGGGGTGTAAATGAGCATTTTGACCGGGCTGGCGCACCAGCCGATTTTTAACGCCGTATTACCGAGTGCAGGCACTTTTCAGACAAGCCCTAGCGTAGCCACCAGGACAGGATCAACAACACCAGCAACAACCCGGCAATGGCCTGCCACAGGTTGGCGGGTTCCTTCCAGGCGCGCACCGAACGCCTCGGCGCTTCAGACACCTGCTGGCGGCCAGGCCGCACGCTATAGAGAAATTCCGACAGGCGCCGAAAACGCAGCGATCGCTGCGGGTCCAGGGCGCGTTTCAAGGCCTCGTCTAGCTCCGCGCTGACGTCTGGCCGGTAATGACGCACGCTACGGTAGCTCAACTGCTCGAGATCGGTATGACTACGCAGCTGATGGGTCGGCACCGCGTAGGGCAGACGTCCGCTGATCAACCAGTACACCGTGGACGCCAGGGCGTACTGGTCACTGCGCCGGCCGACCTCGTCATCGAGCGCATACTCGGGCGCACTGTGTTCGTTGAGCCCCACCTGGGCCACCAGCCGTCGGGAGCGCCGGTGCCCGTCGACATCGCGCAGATGGCAGGCACTGAAGTCGGTCAGTACCACACGTCCCTGATCATCGATCAAGACGTTGTCTGGATGAACCTGCTGGTGAATCAGGTCACGGTGGTGCAGCGCCTGCAGCGCCTTGCCCAGCTGCAGCGCGATGTCGAGTCGTTGACCGAGACTGGCACGCGGATAGCGCGCGACCCACTCGCTCAAGGTCATGCCATCGACGTACCGCATCAGGTAGTAGAGATGGCGGCGGGACCGGGAAGGCTCGACCACGCTGACCACGAAGGGCGAGTGAACCCTCTCCACCACCCACTGCTGAAGCAGGAAGTGCTCCAGGTAGGCGTTTCGATTGGACAGTTCAGGACTTGGCGCCTTGAGCACACAGACCCGCTCGGTATCCACATCGCGCACCCGGTAGACCCGTGAGTGGGCGGTGCGTGACATCACCGCTTCCACCACCAGTCCGTCGATCTGGTCACCCACGGCAAGCTCGGGGGGAATCGGCAGATCCCCGTACAGCCGACTGGGAGCGTCGCTGGCCGCATCAGGCAGTTCATCCACCCGGACCAGTTGAAAGCAGAAGGGGTCACTGCCGTAGCCCCGCTCACGAGCCCTGGAGCTTGCCGCCTCGGCCAGGCGCTCACAGGCCGCGTCCAGGTCACTGGCATCTTCGCGAATCAGCCGCACATAGTCGGAGGGCATCAGGGTCCCACGCACCCCTTGGGTGGTGAACAGAAAGATGTCCCCCTGCTTCAGCGGCCACTCCGAATAGTCGATGTCGATGCCGACATCCATGCCCAGCGCCCTGGCCGGGTAGCGATAGCCCCCCAGGTCGGTGACGTGGTCGCGGCTCAACTGCTCGAACTCGGCTCCCCGAAGCCGAAACACCAGGGTGTCACCTACATGAAAGAGGTGCGCGCCACGGTCCTTGAACACCACCGTCGACAACGACGACACATAGCTGCCGTCCTCCATCTGGCGGGTCATGCCATGACACCAGGCGTTGAGCGCACGCATCACTCGCTGGGCCGACGCCTTGATGGTCCAGTGCGCCGGAGTCGCGTAGTAGTCGTTGAGAAATCCGCGCACGCTGAGATCTCCCGCCTGCTTGGCCAGGGCATGGCCTGAGGCTGAATCGCTGATCAGCGCGCAGGCGCCCTTGGGCTCGCCCTCTTCCGGCAGGCGCACCGACATCGAACTGCGCTGCCGATGGCGTTCGGGCGCCACAAAGGCTTGCCCATAACTCAGAGCGAGACGTGCGGTGGCCAAGATCACCTCCTGTGACTCCAGCGTTGATGACGCGACAAGACGTGGGCCAGGGGGCCGACGCCTTCACCGGCGGTATGATACACACCGAATCCCTGATATGCCTGACAAGTCGCCTTTGGCTTTGTTTACTGTGCTTTGGTGGCACCTCACCCCGCCGTCTCGTCCCATGGTTGTCTTGCGCGCCTTGTTGCAGCGCGTCAAGATACGCCCACCATATTGGTAATCCCGTCACGGGGTTCGTATAATCCGACGGATTTTTTTTCCGCCGCCCAGGCGGACATCCGCCCAACGAAGGACGCGAGCATGAACTTCGACAACATCCCCGCCGGCAAGGAACTCCCCAACGACCTCTTCGTCGCCATCGAGATTCCCGCCAATCACGCCCCGGTGAAGTACGAAATTGACAAGGACATGGGTGCCCTGCTCGTCGACCGCTTCATGGCGACGCCGATGTTCTACCCGGCCAACTACGGCTTCATTCCGCACACCCTGGCAGACGACGGCGACCCCCTGGATGCCCTGGTGGTCACCCCTTACCCCGTCGCACCCGGCAGTGTCATCCGCGCCCGTCCGGTGGGCATCCTCAACATGACCGACGAAGCCGGCGAAGACGCCAAGCTGGTGTGCGTCCCGCACCCCAAGCTGTCCAGCCTCTACGACGATGTTCAGGAGGTCACCGATCTGCCCGAGCTGCTGCGTCAGCAGATCGCCCACTTCTTCGAGAACTACAAGGATCTCGAGAAGGGCAAGTGGGTCAAGGTGGAATCCTGGGAAGGTGTCGAGGCCGCCCGCAAGGCCATCGAAAAGTCCGCCGCCGCCTACACCAAGGCCTGAGCCTCGGCGCAGACGCGCCAGCGACGGTTGCTTCCCCAGGCCACGCCTGGTCCTGGGGAAGCGTCAAAAAAAGCCGCCCGGATTCGGGCGGCTTTTTTGCTGTGCCTGTTACTGTGCCTGTCTGGCGGGCTGGACGCTGCGCTCTTCCGCCTGCGCATCAACGGCTGCTGCTGCGGTCCTCGAGCGCCCGAGAGTTCAGCCTCGCGTTCTCAGCAGGGCAAAGCAGGCGGTGCACATCACCAGATAGGCGCTGAAGGTATGGGGGTCACGAAACATCGTCTGGGTCAGGCCGAACCCCGCATACATCACCACGATCAGCGCGCCGGACAGGGCGAGCACACGACACTGGCCATCGCCATGATCGAGGCGACGCACAAAGCTCGCCAACGGAATCCCATAGAACAGCAGCAGCAGCGCCACCCCCGCAAGGCCACGTCGAGCGGCGGTGTCCAGCACGTCACTGTGAAGCTGGAACCCGATTCCGGCCATGCCCTCGGGCAGCCGGCCCGCCGCGACCAGTGTCTCGAGCCAGGCGACCAGACCATCCTCTCCCCAGCCCCAGAGGGGCCTGGCTGCGAACGCCTCGCCAGCGATGCCCCACAGATGCCAGCGCAAGCCCGCGTTGGTGTCGACGGCCCCCTGGCGCCATAGCAGGACGATATCCTCGGCCAGTGCCCACAGCCGAGGCAGTGCCACCAGGGTCGCCACGCCGATCGCCAGGGTGGCGGTCATCCGGATGGCGAAGCGCCGGCGGGGTGTAAGCGTCGACCAATAGAGGCGCGCCCGCCGGCCGTGACGCAGGACCAGCACCAGCATCACCAGCGGCAGGGTCAGCCAGCCGCCCCGGGTGCCGGACAGCAGCGAGCCAAGCAGCCCCATCACCGCTCCCAGCGCCGCCCACCAGAGGAACAGGCCGCGCCGCCCTTCACTGACGTTGTCGAGCCACCACACCAGGCTGAGCACCCCGAGCACCAGGCTGAGATTACCGAAGGGAATGGCGTTGATCAGATATCCAGCCCGACGCTCATCCTCGATCAGTCGGTCATACAGCGCCTTCAGCCCGGATAGCACCGCCCCCAGGGTAATCCCACGCCACCACCAGTAAAGCGAGGGAGGCCTGGCACGCCATGCCAATAACAAAAGCAGCCCAAGCCAGGGCCACCAGGGCAGTGACGGCACGCTATAACGCGCCAGGGGCGGCCCGCTACGCCCCGCGTCCAACACCAGCTGAAAACCGAAAAGCGCCAGCATTGCCACCCATGCAAGGGACTCGGCGTCCCGGGGAAGGCTGCGCCGCACCAGCACCGCCATCGCCGCCAGTGACACCAGCAGCATTCCGGTTAACCGATACGCCCAGGGTAGCGTCAGCAGACTGGACAGGAAGACGAACAGTGCCAGCCCCTGGATCGCCGACGAGGACTGCGCCGGCCATCCTCGATAGTGCCTTGCCACACCCGGCGGCGTGCGCATGGCTCAGGCGACGATGCCATGATAGGAGCGATACCAGTCCACGAATCGAGCCGCGCCCTCCTCGACCCCGATGCGCGGCTGATAGCCGGTAGCGCGATACAGTGCAGTGGTGTCGGCCCAGGTCCGAGGAACATCGCCCGGTTGCATCGGCAGGAAGTTGTACTCGGCCTTGCGCCCCAGTGCCGCCTCGATGGCGTGGATAAAGTCCATCAGCCCCACCGGGCTACCGTGTCCGATGTTGTAAAGCGCGTAGGGTGCACTGCTGCGATCCGGTGAGTCGTCGACCACGCCGGCGTCGGGGTCCGCGCTGGGGACCACTTCCAGCAAGCGCACGATGCCCTCGACGATGTCGTCCACATAGGTAAAGTCCCGCGACATCTCCCCGTGGTTGTAGACGTCGATCGGACGACCTTCGAGGATCGCCTTGGTGAACAGGAACATCGCCATGTCCGGTCGCCCCCAGGGGCCATAGACGGTGAAGAACCTGAGTCCGGTGGTCGGCAGTCCATACAGGTGGGAGTAGGTGTGCGCCATCAGCTCGTTGGCCTTCTTGGTCGCGGCGTAGAGGCTGACAGGATGGTCGACATTGTCGCGTGTGGCGAAGGGCACCACCTGATTCATGCCGTAGACAGAGCTGGACGAGGCATAGAGCAGGTGCTCTACCTGCTGGTGCCGGCATCCTTCGAGCACATTGAGATGCCCCACCAGGTTGGCATCCACGTAGGCGTGGGGATGGGTCAAGGAGTACCTTACCCCCGCCTGTGCCGCCAGGTGCACGACACGATCGAAGCGCTCGTCGGCAAACAGCCGGTCGACACCCTCGCGATCGGCCAGATCCAGCCGCACGAAACGTACGTTCTGCAGCTTTTCGAGACGTGCCAGCCGCGCTTTCTTCAAGGACACGTCGTAGTAGTCATTGAGGTTGTCCACACCGACTACCTCAAGCCCGTCACGGGCCAGACGTGCGGCCAGCGTCGAGCCGATGAACCCTGCCATCCCGGTAACAAGCACCTTCATCTGTTCCCTACTCCCATGGTGCTGGCAAGATCCGTCCACGGCACTCTCGCCACGTTTGACCGCCGTACTGTAGACGCCCTGAACCGAACACCAACAGGGCTTCACTAGTCCGACGACTGATCAATATCTAATGCTCTACGGCAAAGTCTCTAATAATATTTGCCGTATCAATCAACCGCGTTTCCCCTCCCTTCACCAGACTACAACTGCACACTTTTTAACTTCCTGCACAGTAAATCTTACGAAACCCCTGCATACCCGCCATTATCAACACCTTTGCATTGACTTCAATGGAGGAGGAACACATTTCCCTTGGGCATCTAAAAATTTCGCCGCCATGACGTGACTCGTTTCATACCCTCACATCATAGGTACACCACTAATTTCACGCATGGAAATGACTTCTCTAAATCTCTCTGACCAATTATCAAAACCATCAACCAATGGGAGTTTTTTGACGCTGGTGAAATATTTCAATGCAGATATGATGCAGGAAAGGAATAGCACGTCGTAAAGCCAATCCAGACAACGAGGAAACAGCACAGTCGTCCAAACAAAGTCCTAAAATATGGACGATTTTCCAAGCAGGGGATCCCTACCATGGGCAACTTTATCGAAGCCGCCTTGCGACTCCCTCGTCGCAAGAAAAGGATATTTCAGCTCGTCGCCGATATCATGCTTATCGAGACCAGCCTCGTCGTATCCATGGCCATCAACGGGCTTTTTGGCGCCTTTGTGCGCGCCCCTTCCGCCTACGCCTTGAATGTACTTGTCACGGCGATTTCCCTGGTCGTCTTTATCAAGCTAGGCCTCTATCGCGCTGTACTCAGATACGTCGGAAGCCACGCTATCGTGACCCTGTTCATTGGCGTCGCTACCTCGACGCTGGTGCTTGACCTGCTTGGCCGCGCGATATTCTCCCCGCTTCCTGCAGGCGTCCTGTTCGACTATTTCCTGCTCAGCCTGCTGCTGACCGGCGGCACGCGTTTTGCGCTGAGAAGCCTCTACCAGCATCGTCTGATGAAGGACAAGCCCAGGGTGCTTATCTATGGTGCGGGCTCTGCAGGCTGCAAGCTGGTGGCCTCTCTTCGCCAGGGAAGTGACTACCTTCCTGTGGCCTTCGTCGATGACTGGCGCGGCATGGAGGGCACCCATGTCGAAGGTCTCGAGGTCCACTCTCCTCGTCATATTGCGGAGCTGGTCGAGCGCCTCAACATCGAAAAGATCCTGCTCGCCATTCCCAGTGCCAGACGCAGACGTCGCCAGGAGATAGTGGCATCGCTGGAACCCCTCAATATCACGATCCAGACCATTCCACGCCTGGATGATGTGGTGCAGGGCAGAGCGAAGATCGAAGATATTCGTGACGTCAGTGTCGAAGAACTGCTGGGCCGTGACCCGGTCCCCCCGCGACAGGATCTGATGGACGCCAATATCCGCGACCAGGTGGTCATGGTGACTGGTGCCGGCGGCTCGATCGGGTCGGAATTGTGCCGACAGATACTGGCTCAACGTCCACGCCAACTGCTGCTCTTCGATAGCTGCGAGTACTCGCTGTACCAGATCGAACAGGAGCTTCTGGGGTTCCTGGACAGCCTGAGCCTTGCTGTAGAGCTGAAGCCATTTCTCGGCACGATCCAGGACCAGAAGCGTCTTCGCATCATCCTTCAGGGCTTCAAGGTGGACACCATCTACCATGCCGCCGCCTACAAGCATGTGCCCATGGTCGAGCACAACATGGTCGAAAGCCTCAAGAACAATACCTTTGGCACCCTGGCCGCTGCGCGAGCGGCGATCGACAGTGGGGTATCGACCTTTGTGCTGATTTCCAGCGACAAGGCGGTGCGCCCCACCAACGTCATGGGCACCAGCAAGCGCCTCGCCGAGCTGGTCTGTCAGGCGCTGGCCGAGCAATCGTCGACCACCCGCTTCTGCATGGTGCGCTTCGGCAACGTGCTGGGTTCCTCCGGCTCGGTGATTCCCCTGTTCCGGCGCCAGATTCAACAAGGTGGCCCGGTCACCGTGACCCATCCCGAGATCACCCGCTACTTCATGACCATCCCCGAGGCGGCGCAACTGGTCATTCAGGCAGGCGCCATGGGCCAGGGGGGAGACGTATTCGTGCTGGACATGGGGCAACCGGTGAAGATTCTCGATCTCGCCAGGCAGATGATTCGGCTGTCGGGACTGGAGCCTCGCACGGCCGACAACCCCCATGGCGAGATCGACATCGTCTTCACCCAACTACGTCCCGGCGAAAAGCTCTACGAGGAGTTGCTGATCGGACAGAACGACCAGCCTTCGGAGCACCCACGGATCATGACCGCCAACGAAGGCTACTGGTCCTGGTCGCAACTGGCCCCCTATCTGGAGCAACTGCGCTCGGCACTGGACAGCGCTGAACTCGAGCGCGTGAGGGAACTGCTGCGCCTGCCGCCCACCGGTTACAGCCCTACCGGGGGTATCGCCGATCTTGTCTGGCGCCAGCACATGGCCCAGCCAGCCTCACCGACACGACGACTCGCTGGCGCCGCAGACCCCAATCCTGCCCCCCTTGCGCTTGCGGCAAAGCCACTCTAGCGCCGATCCCCCAGGTTCTGCTGACACGAGGCCCCCATGGAACATTCACTGACGCTGGACAAGGCACGCATCGCGGTCATCGGGCTTGGCTATGTCGGCCTGCCGCTGGCGGTCGAATTCGGCAAGCGCTACCCCACTCTGGGCTTCGATATCAGTGCCGAGCGTATCGCTCAGTTGCACGACGGCATCGATACCACGCGAGAAGTGACACCAGGCGAGCTGAACCTGGCGCCGTTGCTGAGTTTCACCTATCAGCCGGCCAGGCTGGCCGACGCCAATGTCTACATCGTCACGGTCCCCACCCCGATCGACGCCCAGCACAATCCCGACCTGACACCGTTGCTGGGGGCCAGTGCCACGGTGGGCCGGGTGATTGCCAAGGGTGATATCGTGATCTTCGAGTCGACGGTCTACCCCGGCGCCACCGAAGACGAGTGCATCCCGGTCATCGAGAAGCTGTCCGGGTTGCGCTACAACCGCGACTTCTTCGCCGGCTACAGCCCGGAGCGCATCAATCCCGGTGATCGCGAGCATCGGGTCACCAACATCCGCAAGGTGACCTCCGGCTCGACGCCGGCCAGCGCCAACTTCGTCGATGAGCTCTACGCCTCGGTCATCACCGCCGGCACCTTCCGAGCCAGCTCGATAACCGTGGCCGAGGCCGCCAAGGTCATCGAGAATACCCAGCGCGACGTCAACATCGCCTTGATCAACGAGCTGTCCATCATCTTCGAGCGTCTGGGCATCGACACCGAAGAGGTGCTGGAAGCCGCCGGCACCAAATGGAACTTCTTGCCCTTCCGTCCTGGCCTGGTGGGCGGGCACTGCATCGGCGTGGACCCCTACTATCTGACCCACAAGGCGCAGCAGGTTGGCTACCATCCCGAGGTCATCCTGTCCGGCCGGCGTATCAATGACGGCATGGGCGCCTACGTGGCCAATCAGTTGATCAAGTGCCTGGCCAAGCGACGCATCCATGTGCAGGATGCCCGGGTACTGATCATGGGCCTGACGTTCAAGGAGAACTGCCCGGACCTGCGCAATACCCGTGTCATCGATATCATCGACGAGCTGCGCGAGTTCAACGTGGCGGTGGACGTGCTCGACCCCCACGTGGACCGTGACGAGGCGGTGGCCGCCTTTGGCCTTCGCCCTGTCGACGAACCGGAACCCGGCGCCTACGACGCCGTCATCATCGCCGTCGCTCACCACGAATTCCGTGATATCGGGGTCGAGCGAATCCGCGGCTGGGGCAAGCCGGAACACGTGCTGTATGACCTCAAGTATCTGCTGCCCAAGGGCGCGGCGGATCTGCGCCTCTAGCCTTTGTCACTACGCCTGGGGCATCTGCAGCGGCCATCGCCTTGCCTCCCTTCCTTCCTTCCTTCCTTCCGCTGCCGCCTGGCCAATCGCTGCGGCGGTGCAGGCGCAATAGGTGCCCGGCAGACAGCGAAATTGGTGCCCCAGAAACGCAATGGGCAGGACCCGAAGGCCCTGCCCATTGCGGTTTTTCCAGAGGCGTAGCCGCGGCCACGCTCAACAGGTTCCACAGGCTCAACAGACTGACGTCGACAGCCCCACAGCGACAACGTCACTCGGGACAGAGTGCAGGCTGCGTTGCCCGCGCCATGACCTCCTCGAGCACCCGACAGGTCTTGTCCATCTGTTCCTCGGTCAGGGTCGGATGGATCAGCAGCATCAGGCTGGTCTCTCCCAGTTCCCTGGCCACCGGCAACGGCCGCGACGGGCGCCAGGGAGTGTTGTCGAAGGCGCGTTCCCGGTAGACCTCGGAGCAGCTGCCACTGAAACAGGGCACTCCCTGGGCATTGAGACACTGCATGATGGCGTCGCGGCTCCAGCCCTCGGCCAGGCGTTCGGGACGGACAAACACATAGGCCTTGTAGCCGGCATGGACGATGTGTTCGGGCGGACGCGGAGCCCGCAATCCCGGACAGCGATCTGCGGCGTCGAGAATGGCGTAAAGATTGGCGCGGCGGCGCTGACTCCACTGAGCCATGCGCGCGAGCTGGCGTCTTCCCAGCACCGCCTGCATCTCGGTCATCCGCCAATTGGTACCGAAACTATCGTGCAGCCAGCGGAACCCCGGCGGGTGGGCCCGCTCATGGACCGCTTCCCAGCTCTTGCCGTGGTCCTTGTAGGCCCACATACGCCGGTGCAGCCCAGGGTCGTCGGTGGTGACCATGCCCCCTTCCCCGCCGGTGGTCATGATCTTGTCCTGACAGAATGACCAGGCCGCCACATCACCGAAGGTGCCGACGCTGCGGCCACGATAGCGCGCACCGTGTGCCTGGGCGCAGTCCTCGATGATCGAAAGACCAAAGGTCTGCGCCAGTTCACCGAGGGCATCCATGTCACAGGGCCAGCCCGCCAGATGGACGGCGACGATGGCGCGGGTGCGTGGGCTCAGGCACTCCTCGACGCTGGCGACCGACAGGTTCTGAGAGTCACGCTCGATGTCGGCAAACACCGGGGTAGCGCCCGCATTGACGATGGCCGACACCGACGCCAGGAAGGTCCTGGGGGTCACGATCACCTCGTGCCCTGGTCCGATATCCAGGGCATGAAGCGCCAGATCCAGCGCCAGGGTGCCGTTGGCTACGGCGACAGCGTGGTGGGCGCCTGTCCAGGCGGCGAATTCGCGCTCGAACTCGCGGCCCTCGTCGCCGGTCCAGTAGTTGACGCGTTGACTCAGCAGCACGCGCGATACCGCCTCGGCGTCGCCTTCATCGAAGCAGGGCCAGGGTGCGAAGGGGCCATTGAGCATAGGGGCTTTTCTCTACGGAGGTCTTGTCGGGGTACCACCGGCTAGGGCTTGTCTGAAAAGTGCCTACACTCGGTAATACGGCGTTAAAAATCGGATCAACATGCTCATTTACACCCTGTAAACTGCGCTGTCTCACCGATTTTTGCCTTGTCTAACCTTCGCTCGCCGACTTTTCGGACAGAGCCTAAGGAGATGGGACGCTATCGTAAACTCGCTCCCACTCAGCGCACGTGGCGTGACTCATGGTCGAGTCGATGGTCCAGAAGCTGGTTCGGAAACTGTTTCGGAAACTGGTTCGGACGATGCTTCAGAGGACGGTGCAGACGGCAGACTACCAACCTGCGCCGGAAGGCCGATCCGCTGGTACAACTGACGATACTGCTCAACCACCTGAGCAAGACCGAACTCGCTCACGATGCGCTCTCTTGCCTCTCGTCCCCGTTCCCGGCGCCTGTCGGCAGGTTCGTTCAAGGCTTCGAGCAAGGCCCGGGCGAGGGCCTGGCTATCTCGTGGTGGCACGATGCGTCCGCTGGTACCGAGGATGTAGTCGCTGTCACCGACGTCGGTCGCCACACAGCTCAGTTCGCAGGCCATGGCCTCCGCAAGGGCATTGGGGAAGGCCTCGAGCCATGAACTCTGACAGAACACATCCATCGCCTGCATCAGCTCGCCCACGTCGTCTCGCTCACCCGTCAGCAAGAAGCGCGAGCGGTACTCGTCCGGCACGATGCCCGCCAGCTCCGGCGCATCGAAATCGACGCCACGACCGACCACCAGAAAGCGCGCCTGAGGCATTTGTTCGGCGACGGTGACGCAGGCCCGCAACAGATTGGGATGATCCTTGATCGGGTGGCATCGGGCCACATGCCCCACCACCCATTGTTCATCGTTAAAGCCCAGACGCTTCCGCACGTGTTGCCGGCTGTCCGAATCCGGCGCCACGGCGGCGGTATCGAAGCCGTTGGGAATGACCAGTGCTGCGTCATCGCGGAAGCCGAAGTCGCGATGTTGCCGCCGAGACAGGCGACTATTGAAGACGATCGCCCCGGGCCCGCCCGAGAGCCGTCGGTTGGCGCGAATGGCCCACCGGGTCAATGGTTTGTGGCGCTCGATCTGGTACAGGCACTGGCGCACGTTCCAGCTCACCGCCGGCCGCTGGCGGCACAGGCGAGCCGCCATGCTGGCCATGAGGTTGCCGTGGTACATCCAGCCCTGAATGACGTCAGGGGCGAAACGTCGCACCAGAGCACCCAGACGAGGCAGGGTCCAGGGCGCGGGAATTCCCTGGCGCATGCCAAGGGCATGGACCTCGATGCCCAGCTCGCGAATACGTGGCCCGTAGCTACCCTCGTCCATCAGGGCGATCACTGCGACCTCGTCCGGGGCACTGACGCCTGCGGCCAGCAGATTGTAGAGATTTCGCTCCGCGCCACCGGTACCGAGTCCGGTGATGACATGAAGTACGCGCACAGACATGGGCAGACACATCCTGTGATGGGCAAGAAAGCGACAACAACGCAGTCGCTCAGGGAAAACGCAGAGGTGCCACGGAAATGGCGGTGGCCGAGATTTGCCGCGGATGGCCCGAGCACAGAGCCTTGCGCAGGCGCACCAGAACTCAGCCCTGCGACGCCATCGACGATACGCCGCTGTTCAGGCGAACAAGGTAGCGCTCGACGGCCAGTTCGGCGCCAAAATCGGCGGCGCGCTGGTGAACCGGTGGATGCTCGTCACGCGCCAGCACTTCGTCGAGCGCGTCTGCAAGCGCTTCGCTGTCGCCCATGGGAATCAGCCGCCCCCAGCGCCCGCCCTCGAGAATTTCCTGAGGGCCCGAGGGGCAGTCAGTCGCTACCACCGGGGTGCCGCAGGCCATCGCCTGGATCAGCACGCTAGGCAACCCCTCGGCGTAGGACGACAACGCGAAGACCCGGGCCTTGCGCATATACACAAAAGGATTGTCGACGAACCCGGGCAGCGATACGGCGTCGGCCACCCCGAGGCGATGCGCCTGGTCAAGCAGCGTGTCTCGCAGCGGTCCTTCGCCGAGAATCGTCAGTCGCACCTCTCGGTGCTCATGGCGCTGACGCAGTCGTGCCAGAGCGTCGATCAGCACGTCGAACCCCTTCTGCTCGATCAAGCGTCCCACCGCGACGATGCCGACTTCGCCGATATCCTCCACCGACGACTCGGCGAGCTGCACCAGCCGCTTGTCGACGATGGGATTGAAGATGACCTCGATCCGAGAAGGGTCCAGCGCCAGGCCTCTGGCCAGGTCATCGGCGACACCTTGGGAGACCGCCACCACGGCGTCGGCTCGCAGATAGGCATGGCGCATCAGCCGCCGCATCACCCGGGCATTGAAGCCGGTGTTTCTGGCGGTCACTGCAAAGTAGTTGGTGTGCTCGGTCACCACCAGTCGACAGTCGAGGCGGGCCAGCGCCCGCGCCGCCACCGCCACCACGTTGGCGTGGCCCATCGCCGACAACAGGGCAGCGGGCCGTTCGCGCTTCAGATAGCGCACCAGCGCAGGCAGACTGCTGGCGACCCTGGAGGCGCCCAGGCTGAAGTGGCGGATGCCGGGGGCGATTTCCGCCTGGTAGACGTTCTCGTCGCTGGCGGTCACCAGGTCGACCTCATGACCGGCCGCGACGAAGCCATTGGCGAGCAGCACCATGACCCGCTCCGCGCCGCCGCCCCGCAGCGACGGCAGAAACAAGGCAATCTTTTGCATAGGACTTCGAATAGCGCTTCCAACAGGACTTCGAACAGGGCTTTGCATGGCGTCCTTTTCCTTTGCTCTTCGTTCAAGCATGACCAATGGTCGGGCGGGCTTGAACGAGCACGATGGCGTCTCAAGGGAGACTTAACGCTGCATCGCGCCCGATCGGGAGCCCAGGCGTCGCAACCTGAGCGCCAACGTCAACAGCGCGGAGGCAGCTCCGATCAGCACTGGGTGACTGGCCAATCGAAATAGCGCGAGATCCCGCCGCTCGCGCCAGTTTCCAGGGGTGAATATCTCCACCTGAAAGCGGCAGGCGGTAAGGTCTCGTCTGCTCAGGCTGGACAACCACTGGCGTCGGGAAAAGGCGTTGCGATGATGGTCCTGACACAGGTAGCGCTTGACCACGTAACGACTGGCATCCAGATTGGCGCTGGAGCTCATGCGGCCCTGGCGCGTCACGTCCATGACTGCGGTCGGCTGCGGGTCGAACAGTAGACGCTCGCCCTGGTGAAAGGCGCGAATGGCGAAGACCCAGTCCTGATGCTTGCGCGTCGCGTCATCGAAGCGCGTCCCCTGCCAAAAGGCCTTGCACAGCGACAGGGTGGAAGAACGCACGTCTCCACGCTCCACGAACAGGTAGTGACGCATGTCGCCGCCGCGGTAGGCCGGAAGTCGCGACGCGCTCAGGCGGGAGGCGTCGGCGAGGCGCGCGAGATAGTTACCAAAGATGACGCTGGCGCCGCTATCGCGGTGCATGGCCATGCGGCGCTTGAGTGCCCCTGGTGCCAGTGCATCATCGGAGTCCAGAAAGAAAACGAAAGCCCCACGGCTCTCCTCGAGTCCCCGGTTGCGGGACACGGCGGCGTTGGACCTGGCAGGCTTCTCGATCAGCCTGACGGCTTCGTATCGCTGCACCAGCCGCGAGAGCGCCTCACGATCATCCGAACAGTCGTCCACCAGCAGGATCTCGTGGCTCAACCCTTCGGTCTGGCTTACCACGGACAGCAGGGCTCGCTCGACGAAAGCGGCGCTATTGTAGGTCGGTATCACCACCGAGACCTGCATAGGTTTCCCTCCTGACGGTTCGGCCCTGACTTACCTGGGAGCCGCGACCTTGCCACCGTCGGATCGCCCTGCTGGGCGCTCCTGCGGAAGCCGAAGCAGCGAGCCAAGATAATCGAGCCCTTCATCGCTGTAGCCATTGTCCATGTTGGCCGAGGGCGTAAAGGTCATCTCACCGAGAACGGGACGGCCGTGCTCGATGTAGAAGTCCACACGCACGAACGCAAAAGGCTCGGCCAAGGCGCGGGCGGACTCGAGCAGTGGTTCAAGACAAGCTGGACGGGCCAGATCGGCGGTATCGGTGATGATCGGCACCTTGGCAGCCATCAGCTCAAGCGGCCCCCAGTCTCGATCGAAATAGGCGTAGCGAGTCTGCCCCTTGTCCGCGGCGCACAGCAGCACCACCAACGGCTCGCCGTTGAAGCAGTAGACCTTGTAGTCCAGGGGCGCGTCCCTCCCGCCGCTGTCCAGCATGCGCTCGGCAAAGATCCGCGGCACGATCTGATCGTAGTGATACTCGAGCTTGCGACGCCCATAGCGTTCGGTCATCCAGCGCGACAGATCCTGGCTGGCCTTGCGCCTTTCCAGGGTCGACTTGTCGTGCACCAGGATGTTGTAGCCGCAGCCGTGATTGCACTTCAGCACGAAGGCGTCTGGCAGGGCTTCCCAGTCGATCTCGTCGACACTGCGATAGACACCCAGCAGATCATTGAGAATCGCACCCTGGCCTCTTGAGCTCGCGTAATCGTGCAGCCCGAGCTTGTCGGCGCACCTGGCCATCAGCGGGTCACGATGAAACAGCTTGAGCCACTGAAGCTTCTCGTCGAAGCGCCTGGGGGTTCGAAGGTCAAGGCGACGCCGGGTCTTGCGTTGGTGCATCAGTCGCGTCGCCTGCTCGTTGGAGAAGGCATCCAGCCCCAACATCCCCAACGTCCACAGGCGGGACTTGGCCGCGCCCATCCACTCATTCATGACCGCCATTGTCCGCTCCTTGCACGGTTCCGTTGAAGCTCAATGACCGCCCTGCCGTTACTTCGCGGTCGTGTCGGCAGCGCCGGCCCACCTGCGTCAGATCGATCAGGTCGCCCAGGTAGCGCTGTCCGTAGGCGTTGTAGCGCCGTGATACGTTCGCCCCGGGTGTGAACGTCATCTCACCGAGCACCGCCCGCCCTTGCCGCTCATAGAAGTCGACCCGGACGAAGACAAAACCCCGCGACAGCCGCTCGGCCAGTTCGAGCATCTCGTCGAGCGCTCGAGGACGGGCCACGCCAGCGGCGCTCTGATGCTGCCGGTCATTCAGCTCG
This sequence comes from Halomonas sp. DP5N14-9, assembly GCF_019802175.1. Classification (NCBI taxonomy): domain Bacteria; kingdom Pseudomonadati; phylum Pseudomonadota; class Gammaproteobacteria; order Oceanospirillales; family Halomonadaceae; genus Halomonas; species Halomonas sp. DP5N14-9. The sequence goes on along the minus strand of NZ_JAHVHR010000031.1, from coordinate 202,009 downwards.
AGCCGTTGCCAAGCCGGATCATGGAAGTCGAAACGCATGTCGCCTCCCCTGTCGGTGCATACCAGCACCACGCAAGGGCGGCCATGAAAGCAGTAGACCTTGTAGTCCACGGGCACTCCCCCGGTAGCGGTCTCGATGTACTCCTCGGCCAGCACTCTCGGGGGAATGGCGTCGTAGTGATACTCCAGATAGCGTCGGGCGTAGCGCTCCTTCAGCCAACGCTGCAGCCGTCGCTTCACCGCTCGCTCGTCCGCCTTGCGCTTGTCGTCGATGATCACGTTGTAGCCGCAACCGTGGGTACACTTCAGCGCGAAGCGCGCCGGCAGTTCCTCCCAGACGATCGCATCGACACTTTCGTAGAGGCCGATCAGTCGACTGAGGGCAACGGCGCAGCCTCGCTCGGCGGCGAACTGTCGGACGGCGTACTTGTCGGCGCAGCGCGAAAGCCCTCGACGATCACCGTAAAGCTTGAGCCACTGCAGCTTGTCATTGAAATCCCTGGGATCGTCGAGTTCGAGTCGCTGCCCGTACTCTCGCCGGTGCACCAGCCTTGTCGCCAGACGCGGCGACAGGCGGTCGACCACCCCCAGAGCGCATCGCCACCCCAGCTTCTCCGTCCTGTCGAAGGCTCGCTGAAATCCTGTCATACGATAATCCCTTGCACAGAAGCGCTCTCACGTCTTGATCAATCCCTGGTCACGCCGTCTTGCCCGCAACAGGGTCACACCGACCAGCGCCAGATTGAGCATGGCGCCGACCAGAGAGAAGGCCACCACCGCAACGAGATCGCTGTGATACACCCGAAACCCCACATACAGCGCGGCCACACGGCCGAGCACGCTGAGTACCTCGTAGATCAGAAAACCACGCTGCAGGCCCAGACTGGCGATGGAGGCCACACTGGGCTTGTTGAGAAAGGCAAAGTACAGCCAGACCGCCATCCAGCGTGCGTACTCGCCCGCCTGCCACCAGGGGTCACCGAACAGCAGAGCAAACAGCCAGGGCCCCAGCACCACCATGGCACCAAAGGGGACGAGCCCCACCGCCGCCATCACCAGGGTGGTCTTCGCCAGTGACGCAGTAATCGGCTCGCCGCGGTTGACCGCCGAGGCCACATGGGGATAGAAGACGTCGTTGACCGACTTCGCCAGCAGCACCATGGGCGCGGCCAGTACCGAGGCCGCCAGGCTGTAGTGCCCAGCGGCTGCGGTACCGAAGAATCCCGCCAGCAACAACACCGGCAACGACTGCGACAAAGCGTTGAGCGTCACCTGGGGTGCGCGATACAAGGGAAAGTCACGGTGGCGACGCGCCAGTTCCCGCCATGGGGCGCCTCGGCCCCCGCCGACCAGACCATCACCGAGTCGCCGGTCTGCCCACCACAGCAGCAAGGCGTTAAGCCCACTGGCGGCGGCGGTGACAAGCACCAGCGTCACCCCGACCGGATGCAGCACTCCGCCGGTCGCCTTGGCCAGGTTGAGGACCAGGGCATGGATCATCGCCACCTTGGCCGTCACCCCGAATCGCTGACGCCGAATCAGCCACTGCTGCATGACCTGTTGCATGGCCGCCAGCAGCATGGCCACAGGCAGCAGCCAGATCAGCATGGCGGCAAGCCTCGGATCGAGATGCCGATCCAGCAGTGGTTGCAGCACAGTGAGCGCCGCCACGGCGGCCAGCGCCAGCAGCACCGCCAACCCCATGCTGAGTCGGGCCAGCCCCCGGGCGTCTTCGTCGCGCGGCGGCAACACCATGGCGACCGGGTAGGTCAGGGCCGCCAGCGGCGCAACGACACTGACCAGGGCGCTGAAGGAACCGGCCAGGCCGAAGGCGTCAGGGCTGAACAGACGGGTGATGAGTGGCGCAAAGGCCAGACTCAGCGCCTGTGCCCCCGCCGTGCCACCGGCTACCAGCAACACCTGGGACAGCAAGCGATGACGTCTGAGCGCTGTCAGCCAGCCCCGTTGCGGCAAGACCGCGGCCACCGAGTCGGTATCCCGGGGCGTCATTCATTGCCTCGAAAGGGCTTCATGGTGACGCTTCCTTGGCCACTGATACCCTCGCGGCGCAGCACCTTGACGACCGTCATGGCCAGTATCCGGATATCGAGCGCCAGGCTGTGGTGGTCCACGTACCAGACGTCAAGCTGGAAGCGCTCGCGCCAGGAAAGCGCATTCCTGCCGTTGACCTGAGCCCATCCCGTAATCCCCGGTCGCACCTCGTGGCGACGGGCCTGGTCCCGGTCATACAGCGGCAGGTACTCCATCAGCAGCGGGCGTGGCCCGACCAGACTCATCTCGCCTTTCAGCACGTTCCAGAGCTCGGGCAGCTCGTCCAGGCTGGACGCCCGCAGCCAACCCCCGAGCGTCGTCATGCGCTGCTCGTCGGGCAGCGTGCGTCCCTGCTCGTCACAGCGCTGGGCGAGGGTCCTGAACTTGATCAAGCGGTAGGGACGGCCGTGCAGCCCAGGGCGCCACTGAAAGAAGAAGGCCGGCTTGCCAAGCCTCAGCCGGACGAGTCCCCAGATGCCGAGCATCAAGGGGAATAGCAGGACCAGCAACGAGGCGGCCACCAGCACATCCAGACAACGCTTGGCCATCATCATCTCACCACGCTGGGGTCGAGCCCTGCCGGGCAGGACGACGCCGTCTCGACCCCCATGGCGTCGAGGATGCTGTGATTGACGCGGTGCACGTCGTAGCGCTCCTCGGCGCGAGCGCGGGAGGCCTGGCCGTGCTGGACGATCAGCGCCGGCGTTTCCAGATAGCGTTGCAACGCCAGGCACAGGGCGTCGACGTCTTTCACCTCCACCAGATAACCGTTGACCCCGGGCGCGACGGTCTCGCGGCATCCCGGCGCGTCGGTGGTCACAACCGCACGCCCCAGGGCCATGGCCTCGAGCACCGTTCTCGGGGTCCCCTCGCGATAGGACGGCAGCACATAGACGCTGCATTCGGCGATGGCCGGACGGACATCATCGAGTCGACCGAGGTACTCGATGGCGCCGTCATCGATCCACGTCTGAAGCTCGTGCGCCGCGATGCTGTCGGGGTTGTCGTCCAGCCAACCCGCCAGGCGAAAGCGCACCTGGGGATGGCGCTGGCGGATACGCGTCGCCGCCTCGGCGTACTCGCGCACCCCCTTGTCACCCAGCAACCGAGCGATCAGCAGGAAGCTGACCGGCTCGGTCGCTGGAGCCACCGGCGAAAAATGCGCCAGATCCACTCCGGAACCGTTGATCACCCGGGACGCCGTGGTATCAAGGAGAATCCCCTCCTCGATGAACAGGCGACGATCATCCGGGTTCTGGAACAGCACCATATGAGCCCGCCCCAGAGCAACGCGGTACAACCGCCGCACCAGCGCCTTGATCAAGCGGCGCTTGTTGCCACCCTGGGCGCCACCCTGGGTGCCCTCCTGGGTGCCGGTAAAGGCATACCCCAGCCCGGTGACCAGCAGGGTGCGCTGGCGCACCCCCAACACCCAGGCAGCCAGTGCCCCGTAGACCACCGGCTTGATCGTGTAGGCAAAAAGCCCATCGGGGCGTACCCGCAGCATCAATTTCATCATAGCCACCAGGGTCTTCAGATCGGCCAGCGGATTCATGCCGGTGCGCGAAAGCGGGATATCGTGCAGCGTCGCGCCGAGGGCCTCGAGACTGGCTTTAAGACGCGACGAAGCAGCCGAGCGATCGGCGTCACCCTCACCGCCGGCGTCACCGGTAGCGCCCCTGCCCCCCACGGGCGCGGCGACATGGACCTCGATTCCGCGAGCGACCATCTCCCTGATCAGCTCACCGCGAAACCCGACGATGGACTCGGGGTAGCTCGCTACCATCAACAGTCGCTTGATCATCTCGCCACTCCATTTGGCGTACTTTCGACAGACGGCGTAGAGCCCCCGGACGATTCGGCGTCGGTGGCTGTCTGGCGCGGGCGCCCCATGACGGACATCAACAGATAGATAAGCACCGGGGTAAACATCCACTTCTGACGCGCAGCGATGCCCAGATTGGCAGTGGTCATCGCCAGGATGGTCCAGGCCAGCAGCAGGTAAAACCACAGAAACAGTCGATTGGCGGGAGGCGCATTGCGCCCGGTGATGGCGGCGATGCCACCGACCACCATCAGATACAGCAGGATGACGTTATCCACCGAGGACGCCAGCTGGAACACACTGCTGGCTTCCATGGGCAGAGGCCTGAACATATAGGTGAAAAGCTGCATCGGCAGACTCATGGAGGCGATGTCCACCGCACCGCCGCCGGTCTGGTTGTAGCTCTGCCGCAATTCGATGTAACTCATCACCTGATCGGCATCGGAGCCGCTGCCGACCCCGGCGTAATCCAGCGCCAGGGGTACGATGATCGCCGCCCCGGCAAGCGCCGCAGTCCCCAGCAAAAGCCGCTGCCACAGCACGACGCCGGGCTGCAGACAGAAGGCAGCCGCCAAGGCGATCAGCTGTATACCGGCCATGTGCGGTCGCACCACCAGCATGATCATGACCGCCACCACCATCAGCAGGTGACGGCGTCTGAGATCAAGCGCCGCCCACAGCGAAAGCCCCATGGACAGAAACGACAGCGCATCCTTGCCGATGGCGGAGCCCCAGTAGTGCATCGAGGGCAGAAAGAGTACGGCCAGCGCCAGCAGACGAATACCCAGGGCACGCTCGGCAATGGCCTGATGGAGACTGCCGGCGAAGGCCAGCAGCCCGACATAGCCGGCCAGATTGAACACCAGAAAGGTCCCCAGAAACGACAGCCCCAGCCCCTGGGTGAACAGCGAGGTGAACACGATCACCCCGGCGGTCCCGAAGGAGAACTCGACGCCGTCGTTCAACGACGCCCGGTAGTACATCAAGGAATCTCCGCCGTCGCCGTTGACGAACCAGGCGTAGAGCACGCAGAAGGCCGTGTGCCAGAGATAGAGCGGCAGACACAGCATGTAAGACAGCCCGAAGGCTCGCCCCACCGCTCTGGCAAGCCACAGACCGAGCACGAACACCGCCAGGGCGGAGTACACGTCCCAGGCGGAAGTGACATAAGGGATGGGAACCATCGGCGGTAAGCTCACTCATTTGACGTGCAGGCATGCCGTTCGACTACCACGGGGGCCAGGCGCTGGACGGACAGCGTCCTTCTCAGGCAATCGCCACATGGTCGATGTCGTCGTGACCGGGATCGCCCACGGCCAGATCGCAGACTCGTCGGATATGAACGTCGCCCTTGAGGTCGACGAAGGTCACCCTGTCGAGCAGATCCAGGCAGTAGAGCTCAGAAGACGAGGAATAGTGATACACCACCAGTTCGTCGACCCGGCTAGCCAGTAGACGAATCCACACCTCGGCGGGAATCCACGGCTGCTCCAGCACCTGGATATCAGCATCGAGCCAGGCGCAGCCGTCGTGGGGATGGGGCTTGAACAGCAACAGGGGATGACGTCGCTTGAGCTCGGCAAGCCTCTCGGCGGAGATATCGCCGCCCCCCCAGGTACCCAGTACCAGCGCCGGCGTTGCCGACGTCAGCCGGTCGAGCCAGGGCGACAGCAGTGCCTGCCAGTCCTCCCAGCCTTGCTCCAGCTCGCCGACGAGCCCCGGGCAATAGCGCGCCTTGTGAGCCAGGCGTGGATTCAATCGGGCGTAGGTCCGCGGCCGCGAAACGAACACCAGGTCGGTCCTGCGGCCGCCTCCGAAACGCAGTCCGCAACCGCGCACCAGGGCCACCAGGCTCCACTTCAACCGCCTGGACAGAGGCATCTCGTAGAGATAGGAGCTGAAGTAGGTGCTGACCCCCTCCTCGTAAAGGCACAGACAGCCTGTCTTCAGCGGCGCCAGCAGCAGGTACTTGCTGGTGCGATCGTTGTCGATGAACAGACTGTCGTAGTGCAAGGCGCCCAGCGCCTCGCGTGCCGCGGCCTGGGTCGGCACGCGGCGTATCTCGTCAAATAGAGATCGATGGTGGCTCGCTTCGACAAAGGCGTAGAAGGCGTCATACTCGGCGATGCTTTCGGCCACCAGCAGCACCAGCGCCTGCTCGATTCGATAGTGACGAACGATCGAGGCACAGGTCAGAAACTGCAGCGGCTTGCAGCAGACAAAGACGCTTCGGCCAAACGACGCCTGCGTGCTCGTCGCCGGCCCTGCCCCCCCTGTGTCGATTCCTTCCTGAGGCGGTGTTCCTGCCCCACCCGGCGGATACGCGCGCTCGCCACTCACCTCCTCCCTCGCCCGATTCATACCAGCTCCACCAGACCACAATCGCGCCAGCGCTTGAGATAGTCGTGGACCACGCTCTCCTCGAGGCCGACCTCCCTGGCCAGCTGGCGCACGGTGGTCGGGCGCGTCAGGGTCGGGATGGAGTCCATCAACAAACGCATGCGCCGGCGTGACTCGTCCGGCACGTCGCCGAAGGCGACCTGGCCAGGATCCACATAGAGGTCATGGCGGGGGTGCGACAGGCAGACGTTGCCCTCGAAGCGCTTCTTGATCAGCGGCGAGGACTCGATATCGTCGATGGCGGCGAGCACCACGTCACGCGCCTCGAGCAGGCGCTGCGGCGACATCAAGCCAAGGTTATCGGCGTCGGTGTGATACTCGGGATAGGGATAGCGCGATAGCGAGGCCATGGGGATGCCGTAGGCTTCCCACAGGTACTCGTCATTGAGCAGCAGGCTCTCGAAGGCGCCCTCGCGGTAGTCGTGCCCACCCTCGCTGAGCACGCGCGACAACGCCTGCTCGATGTTCGATCCGGCACCTCGTGAGCGCTGCAGATTGAGTATGGTGGGCGAGCCCAGCATCTCGAGCATCACACCCTCGAACAGTCGAGCGCGCTCTGCGGCGGGAAGCCGCCCAAGATAATACTCGGTGCCCATGATGCCGGGGGCCAGCACCAGTCGATAGCTGAAGCGCCTGGGTCGCGCGGCAAGCGCCTCGAACACGGCGAGCCCCACCGCCACACCGGACAGACCATCGTTGGCGACACCAGGATGATCCAGGTTGGCCCCCAGCACGATGGTCTGCTCGAGCTGACCCGGCAGGTGATAGTCCAGGCAGCGCAGATACCCCGGCGCCTCGCGGGTCTCGATCACCACCTCGTAGTCACCAGGCGCAAGACTCTCGACAAGACGACGTGGCACGCAGAACCCCCAGTCACGCTGCCAGCTGGTAAATAGCTGGCGAAAATGAAACGGGATGCGCTCCTCGTAGCGGTGATCAAAATGCAGGTGGGACTTGAGTTCTTCTCGCGAGACCGTGCCTCGGAACGGCAGTGACAGCGCCATCACCGCCATGGGATGCCAGCGACCATCATAGATACACTCGCCATCCTTGTAGATGGCCGCCTCCAGCACGTCCCACCTGGGCGGAATCACCCAGCCATTGTGGACGTCAGAGGATTCGAAACGATGTTCCCTGAGCGGCCAGCGCTCGGCCAGGTAGGCCACCGTGGCGTCGTAGTCGCTCGAACAGATCACCCGATTCAGCGGAGTGAGGTCGGCCAACATGGCCATCATGGCGTCGCCGGCGGCGACAGACGCTGTCGTCGCGCTCTGCGTGCACGCTGTCATGACAAGATCCCTGTGCATGGTAGGTAGGCTGGCGGCAAACCGCCGGGGCCGCGCCAGGCTCGGCGCAAATGGGGAAGACGTGGAGGTGGACGAGGATGTGGTCAGCTATCCAACCTGGACGGTCGCCGGGTCGCCAGGGCAGACAGCGGCCTGGCTGGGCAGGTCATTGGTGTCCAGGCGTGGCAATAGCAAGGAGTCGTCCCGGGCCGGGTCGGCCTGTCGCGACGCCACGGTCAGCCCGGCGGCGCAGCCAAGCTGGCGTAGACGACCCAGCAGCGCTTCGTCGACGCCACCGTAGGGATAGCACATCACCCAGTCGTCGCCGAGCACCCCCAGGTTTCGAAGATGAGCGAGACTGACCTCGAGGTCCCTGCCCTGTTGTTCGGGCGTCAGGCTGTCGAACCAGAAGTGCTGATCTCCGTGGCAGCCGATATGCATGCCGGCGTCGTGCAGCTGGCGGACCTCGGCATCGCTCAGATAGAGCATTTCGGCGAAGGCTCGCTGGTCCGTGCTGACGAAGCGCGCAAACAGCTCATCGATGACGTCATGGCGAACCGCGAAGGGCAGCTCCCGCTGCAGCAGGCGCTTGAAGAACAGGGTATCGGGGTCATCGAAGCGTCCCTGGCGCGACAGCCGATGATAGACCCTGCGATGGATATCCTCGTAGGTCCCCAGGCCATGACGCTCGCGACGCTTGTCCAGTGCCCTGCCCAGAGCCGGCAGCAACTCTGCGGTGGAAGCGACGCTGGCCAGCACGAACTGGATCTTGTTGACGTCGAGGATCAGGCCGTCGCGCAGGGTACCGGTGCAGGGAAAGAAGCTACCCTGAAGGCCGCGTCGCTCGAGCTCCGGCAGCACATGTTCGAGGTGATCACGATAGCCGTCGTCGAAGCTCAACAGCACCGCCTGCTCGGGCAATGTCTGCTGGCCGCGCCAGGCGGCGATCACCTGTTCCATCGTCACCGGCCGATAGTGCCGCTCGAGATGGTCGAGCTGAGCGCGAAAGGCAGCAAGCTCCAGCGCCTTGAGGCGCGGATAGCGCGACCCGGCCAGCGGTCGGACATAGTGGTACATCACGATGGTCAACATCGAGCGAAACTCCTTCCCTGCCGTTCAACTGGTGCCGTTGATCGGGTGCCGTTCATCGGATGCCGTTTATCGGGCAGCGTGCATCGACGCCGTGCTACCAGGCGCTCAAGCCACCATCCACGTGAAGCGTCTGCCCCGTCACGTAGCCGGAGGCATCCGAGGCCAGAAAGATCAGCGCGCCGACCAGATCGGTCGGCGTTCCCATGCGCCCCAGCGGCACCCTGGCCGAATAGCGCTCGACGAAGGCTGAGTTCTGGCCACTCTCGATGCCGCCCGGTACCAGGGTATTGACGCGGATACCGTGGCCTGCCCAGAGCGTGGCGAGATAACGCGCCAGTCCAGACACCCCGGCCTTGGAGGCGGCGTAGACCGGAGGCGTGTTGATGGCCACCCCCAGGTACTCCGAGCCCTCGTAGATACGCGGATCGCAGCCCATCTCGCCGTAGATGGAACCGGTATGGATGATGCTGCCGCCTCGACCCTGCTCGATCATCTGCCGGCCTACCGCTCGCGACACCAGAAAGACACCGTCGAGATTGACCGCCATGACGTCACGCCACTGGGCCAGGGTGTAGTCTTCGGCCGGGGCGAAGAAGGCCTCCAGGTCTCGCGCCTTGGTCGCCGCATTGTTGTGCAGGATGTCGATGCCTCCCAGCGTCTTGACCGCATGCGCCACCATGGCCTCGACCGAGGCCTCGTCGCTGACGTCACAGCCAAGTCCGAGGCAAGGGCGACCGAAGTCGGTCTGAAGCTCGGCGGCGAAGCGCTCGGCCTCGGCAGCGTCGAGATCCGCGACCACCAGCGAGGCGCCGCATTCGGCGAGTCCTCGACAGAAGTGCCGCCCCAGGATGCCCAGGGCCCCGGTGACCAGTGCTACCCGACCGCTCAGATCGAACAGCGCCGATACCGCGCACGCCTGCGCGGGTACGAGGCCGGCACCCTCGTTGTCAGAGCGCATCGAGACGTACCTCCTCTCCCCGTTCGGCCGCCAGACGCCCGGCGATCAACGTCTTGATCACCGCGAGTGTGGTCTGGCATTGATGACGATCCGGTCCCTGCTCGAGCATCCGCCAGAACTCCCACAGGGTGCGACGAAACATGCCGAAGTTGTCGCGGATGTCGGCACTGGTCTCGCCGGCATCACCAAACACCTCGATGCGAAATACCGGCGGCACCTCACCGAGCGCATCGATGCTCAAAAGGCTGCCGTCACTCATGGTGATGGCGAAGGACTGGTGGCCTGCCCCAAGCGCTCTGACGGACACCGGCGTCGCCGCCGTCAACGGCAGGATGGCGTCGAGCAGGTGAACCCCGTAGCGCTCCCAGTCCTTGACGATAGCGCCCCTGACCAGGCGCCAGTTGCCCAGCGCCCCCGGCGCCGCACGCAGGGCGTCGAGTTCGCTGGCAAAGCGCATGCCGGAACATGACATCAGGCGCCCTGCTGCCAGGTAGGGGGAAAAATAGGCCAGATCCTGCAGATCCAGGGTCAGCGGCTTGTCGATGAACACCGCCAGGCCAGCCTCGAGAAAGGGTGCCGCCAGTTCGCGGTGGCTCGCCGTATCGTCTCGGGCGATGATGACCGCATCCACCTGCCCCAGCATGTCACCAGGCTCGGCCACCGCCTCGTCGATATGGCAGGCGCGACATAGCCGCTCGGTGACGTCTCGATCCTGGGTCCAGGCGTGGGTGACACGCAGATCACCGACGCCGAATTCCGAGCGATGTCGCCGTGCCAGATAGTCATGGATCACCGGCCAGCCCGCCTCGGCCATGGCCGCATCGTGGTAGCCATTGAGGATGGCGGAAAAAGAAAACGGGTGACCGTTGCCGGGACTCATGCCCAGCATGCCAATACGCCTCATCGGCACTCCCTGTCACTGCTGCTTACGTCCGCGCCATTGCTGTCGAGACCGCTGCTCTCGTCTGCCTCTGGCCAAAGCCGGGCAAAACCTGCCGGCGCGGTCCCCGCCAGCCAGTCGATGCCATCGAGGGACGGCGTCAGCGGTATCTCGTGACCCAGCCAGAAGAAGCGCCCGCTGGCGCCATCCGCGGGCAAATCCAGCAGATGGTCCAGGGTCGGCAGACAGACCTCTGGCGCCATCGGTGCCTCCGGGGCCATCTTGCTGCGCACCGGGCCGGGGCTCATCAGGTTGATCTTGATATCCACGTCCTGATGTTCTCTGGCGGCGGTCACCGTCAGCGCATTCAGCGCCGCCTTGGAGGCGCTGTAGGCGGCATGCCCGGCAAAACAGTTGAGCGGTGCGCCGGAGGTGATATTGACGATGCGGCCAAAGCCACGACGGCGCATGCCGGGCAGCACCGCCGCCATGAGCATGGCCGGCGCGATGGCGTTGACCTCGAGCGAGCGCCGAAGCACGGCTTCGATGTCGGCGTCCACTGGCGCAGGCCGATTGAAGCCGGCATTGTTGATCAGATAGCCGACGTCGCCGCATTGCTCCATCAGTGACGCGATATCACTTGCGATCTCACCGCCGGCGAGATCCAGGCAGTGGACCTCGACACCGGGAAGGCTTGCGGCCAGTGCTGCCAGGGCGTTGGCGTCACGCCCCAGAGCGATCACCCGAAAGCGGCGGTTCAGGTGGCGGCACAGGGCCATGCCGACCCCACCGGTAGCCCCGGTGATCAAGATCGCCGGGCGCACATCGGTGGCTGCGGGAGTCACTAAGGCTTCGACAGGGTGGCTCAACGGGCTCTCCAACGGGCTGTACAACGGGCTATCCTCAACGTGCTCTCCTCAACAGGCTTTCGACGATGACAAAGTCGTGCTCGCGGTCGATGTCAACCGAGCGTTCCGCCGGCATGATCACCGCGCCACTGCGCCCGAACAGCAACGCCTTGCCATCCTGGGGAAGACGATCGGGACGGAAAGCATAGACGGCACCATTGAGCTGATAGGCCATGGGTAGCGCCTGTCGCGGCAGCCAGGGATCGCTGCCGTCGATAAAGGCGGTGGGCCGGCCCCGCGCATCCAGCCGCCAGGTACGATGAGGATTGACCTCGGCGGCCTTGAAGGTGGCCACCGAGTCCAGCCCCTGCACCACCAGGCGCGACAGGCACTCGGCCACATCCTGGGCACTGCGCAAGGGGCAGGTGGGCTCCAGCAGCACCATCACCTCGGGAGCCTCGCCGCCCTGGTTCAGCTCATCGAACACTTCGCGGATGGCGTCGATCACCAGCGCCTCGTCGGTGGCCAGATGCGCCGACCGACGGTGCACCTCGGCGCCATGCCGGCGGGCCACCTGGGCAATCTCGTCATCATCGGTACTCACGATCACCCGATCGATCGCCCTCACCTGCCGTGCCACCTCGATCGACCAGACCAGCAGCGGGCGTCCGCCGAGCGGCCTCAGGTTCTTTCTCGGCACCGACTTGCTGCCGCCCCGCGCCGGTATCACCGCCGTCACCGACATTGCCGCCTCGGACACTGGTGTCATCTTCATTTCCTGAAGGTTGTTAGGGTCGTTATCGAAGCGACGAAGGTCAGCCCATCAGGCCTTTGGTCGGAGAAGAGGTGCCGCCCAGAGGGGACACCTCGTCGATGTCGAAGAACCACTTCTCACGGATGCCGGCATCCAGCTTGACCCGTTTCAAGGTGTTCTTGATTCGCCGCGAGGCGGCTCCATCCTCGAAGGGGTCATAGGGATTGCTCAGGGCGCCCAGCGAACGCTTGAAGGTCTCGCTCAGGGCGGTCTCGATGCCCTTGGCGATGGCCTCCTCCGAGGCCTCGACATTGATCACGTTTGCCGCCTTGAGGCGGCCGTCCTGACGCTTGCCGACATTGACCACCGGCCGACGGAAGGATGGCGCCTCGATCAGACCGCTGGAGGAATTGCCCACCAGCACATCCATGTGCTCGAGACAGCCGTGATAGAGACGCTGCCCCAGACTGTCGACCAGACGCCTGGCCTCGGGGCGCTCGGCACACCAGCGCGCCAGCCGGGCATTGATGCTGCGTCCATGACAGTCGGCGTTGGCCTTGCACACCAGCACGTCCAGATCCTCGAAACGCGACAAGGCCGCGATCAGCGCTTCCACGTCCTCGCCCGTGCCCGCGGTCACCGGGTGATAGGTGACCAGCGCGGTGGGTCGGTCCAGTGGCATGTCCAGGGCCCTTGCAAGCACTGCGCTGGTCGGCGTGCGGCTGCGGTACAGGTGATCGATGCCCGGCGCCCCATGGACAAACACGCGGCCGGGGTCTTCCCCCATCTGCAGAATCCGCCGACGGTAGACCTCGGTAGCGGGAAAGTGCAGGTTGGCCAGCTTGGTCACCGCATGACGATAGTACTCGTCCAGGGCGCCACGACTGGTCTCGCCCCCGTGGAGGTGGGCCAGGGTGATACCGTGGGTGACCGCCGCCAACGCCACCGGCACGATTTCGAAACGGTCGCCCAGCAGGACCACCAGGTCGGGCCGGTCCTCGACCAGGGCATCGCCGACGCTCAACAGCGCCAGCCCCATGGCCTTGGTCATGGCGTTGCGTGAGTCCGACGCCAGCAGGATCTCGAGGCGTCGATGCAGACGAAAGCCGTCGCGCTCGATCTCGCTGACCGTGGAGCCGAACTCGGTGGACAGGTGCGATCCGCTGGCCACCAGCATCAGTTCCAGCGCAGGGTCTTCGTCGATTTCCCGAAGCAACCAGTAGAGCAGCCCATAGTCCGCTCGAGAGCTGGTCAGGACCCAGATCTTTCTCGGAGTCATGCCAGTCCCCCTCATGCCCAGGCCATCATGTCAGATCCGCCCATTCCAGCAGGACGTCGCGACCGATACGGCGTCTGGCCACCCGGCCGATCAACTGAGGCAGGGCGGCGGCCGGCAGACCGCTGCCAGGCCGCTTGAGCAGCAAATCGGCGTGCGCCAGCACCTCGCCGGCTTCGATGTCACGCCCGGCCACCACGCTGCGACGCACCAGTTCCCGCTGGGGCTGCTCACAGGGCGCCGGGCGCTTGCGCCCATCGCCGAGGGCCTGCTCGATACGACGAATGGCGGTCACCATCGCCAGGAAGGCCTGAGGATCCAGCGAGGCAGCATGGTCCGGCCCGGCCATGGTGGTATCCAGGGTCAGGTGTTTCTCGATGACCACGGCCCCACGCGCCACCGCCGCCAGCGCGATATCGATGCCATCGCTATGATCGGAGTAGCCGACCGGGCATCCGAAGGCCTGGGCCAGGGTGTCCATGGCGGCGAGGTTGATCTGATCCACCGGCGCCGGGTATTCACTGACGCAGTGCAGTACCGTAACGTCGCCGGCTCCCGCCGCCGAAAGGGTCGCCAAGGCGGCTTCGATTTCCCCCAGGAAACTCATGCCCGTGGACAACAGCACCGGTTTGCCCTGGGCGCCGATACGTGAAAGCAGCGGCAGATTGGTCAACTCCCCGGAGGCCACCTTGAAGCAACCGACGTCCAGCGCCGCCAGCCACTCGACGCTGTCCTCGTCGAAGGGGCTGGCCAGGAATTCGATGCCACTGTCACGGCTGTACTGGGCCAATCGCCGAAAATCGTCAAGGCCAAGCTCCAGGCGCTTGAGCATGGCGTACTGGGAGCCGTCCTCCGGGCAGGCCTTTCGCTGGTAGCTTGCCTGGGCGGCGTCGGCGGTCACCAGTTGCTCCGCCTTGAACCACTGAAACTTGACGGCATCGGCGCCGCACTCACGTGCCGCGTCCACCAGCGCCATGGCGGTATCCAGGCACCCATTGTGATTGACGCCGGCTTCGGCGATCACCTGTACGCCTGGTGACTCGGCGCGGCTCGATGCCTCCCTCCTGGTCTCGACAACCTCAGAATGACTCATTCGTGTCCCCTGCTTGCGCCTCTTGGCAGAAGCGCCTTCCCTGTTTGCGTAGACCTGCTTTTTGCGTAGACCTGCTTTAATTTTTTTCGCCTTCTGGCGCTTTTCGCTGTGACGTCTGGTGGTGATGCGTGTCGGCCAGGCGCATTCATTGACGTCGTCGCGCGGGCGTCCCGAGATACACCCCAGGGCGCGTTACGTCCCCTACCACGGTGGCGCCGGCGCCGATCACCGCCCCCGCACACACTTCGACCCCCTGGATCAGGTTGGCTCCGGTGCCGATCATCACGTCCGCCCCTAGCCTGACGCCCCCACTGAGCGTGGCACCGCAGGCGACGTGGACGTTGTCGCCCAGCACGCAGTCGTGGTCGACCACCGCCCGGGTGTTGATCAGACAGCCTCGTCCCAGACGACTGCCGGTGACCACCACGGCACCATCCAGTATCACGCTGCCGTCTCCCAGCTTCACGTCGTCATGCACCATGGCGTTGTGCGTGATCAACGGCGGCAGGTCGAATCCCTGCGCCAGAAAGGCCTCGATCAGCGAGCGCCGCCAGGGCGCGCTGGTGACCATGCCGACCCCCAGGAAGGCGACGCCTGGCAGGCCTTCCGGCGACGCCAGTCGACAACGGTCCTGCCCCAACCAGGGGACCGGCATGGCCGACGAGGGCTCCTGTGCCACGTAGCCGGCCACCTGCCAGCCAAGTCCGCGCAGTCCATGCAGCAGCACCCGCGCATGGCCACCGCCGCCGATCACGAAGCACTGCTTCATCGGTGCCCGCCTCCCTTCATCGATGCGCGTTCGCTTTACCAGCACTCCGTCCGTCACTTCGCCAGCGCTTCGTCCGTCGCTTCACCCGTGCCCTCATTTGCGCGCTTTACCGGAGTCCCGTCTCAGGCGCTCTGCGCCATTCGCTTGAACACCTCGTTGCGCGACATCAGCTCCCGGTAGCTGCCCTGATCCACCAGGCGTCCACGCTCCATCATGTAGATGCACTCGCAGGCCATGACGGTGGTCAGTCGATGGGCGACCAGCACGATGGTCTTGCGACCGGCGAAGTCGTGGATCGCATCCATGATCAGCCGCTCGGTGATGCCGTCCAGGGCACTGGTCGCCTCATCCAGCACCAGCACCTCGGCCTCGTGATAGAGCGCCCGAGCGATGCCAATGCGCTGGCGCTGTCCCCCGGAGAGCTGGACACCGCGCTCGCCGACCAAGGTCTCGATGCCCTGAGGCAGCTCGGCCACGAACTCGGCCAGGTGGGCGAGCCGAAGCGCCCTTTCGACGCGGTCGTCGTCGATGCACTCGGAGGCCAGACCGAAGGCCACGTTGTCGCGAATGCTGCCATCGCATAGATAGAGCTGTTGGGAGACGAAACCCAGCGCGTCCTGCCACTGGCGACGATTGGCCTCATCGATGACCTTTCCGTCCACGCTGATGCGCCCTCGCTGTGGCTGCATCAGTCCCAGCAATAGATCGATCAGGGTGGACTTGCCGGAACCGGAGGCGCCGACCAGGCCAATCACGCTATTGGCCGGTATCACCAGGCTGACGTCGTCCACCGCGGGAGAGCGTGCGCCGGGATAGCGAAAGCTGACCCCCTCGAGGCGAATCTCGCGCCGGGCCTTGAGGGCTGAGCCGCCCTGGGCCGGGTCACCGCCATGCTCAAGGGCGCATGCCTGGTCATGGGCATGGCTGGCCCGCAGGTCATTGCGAATTTCCTCGAGCGCATGCAGGTTCCCGCGGATGCTCGAGACGCTGGCGTAGATATGCTGAAAAGCCGGCAGCAGCTTGAAACCCGCCAGGGCATACACCGCCAGTACCGGCAGCATCGACGCCATCTCGCCCTGGTGGGTCTTGAGCAGGTAGAACAACAGCAGGATCACCGAGGCGAAGGCCACCACCTCCATCGCATAGCGCGGCGCCTGCTTGAGCGCCTGATTGGTGCCCTGGGCCCGGGCAAAGCGTCGACTGGCCCGGTCGAAACGCTCGGTCAGCTGGGTCTGACGCCCCAGCAGCAACAGATCCTTGATCCCTCCGAATCCCTCGGCCATCAGCCGAAAGCGCTGGCCCTGGGCCGCCGACAGCGCCTCGCCGTTGCTCATCAGGCGACGCCGGGCGGTGTGATAGAGCAGCAGGTAGGCCAGTGAGAACAACGCCATGGCGCACAGCGCCACCCCGGGGTTGTAGATCAGGATGGCCAGCGACATGAACAGCGCCAGCACCACCTTGGCATTCATCTGCATCAACGGATCGATGACGCCCAGCATGACTCGCTGGCACTCCTGAGCGATCTGCTTGGTCAGATAGCTGCTGCTGCCTCCGGCGTGGAACAGCCAGTCCTTGTGCATGTAGTGGGCGAACAGTCGGGAACCCAGCTCCGCCCCGACGGTGGCGCCGTAGACCGCCAGCCGCCACACCGTCACCATCGACACCACCGCGGCGACCGACAACGCGCCCAGCACCCCCAGCCCAAGCCATAGAAGAAAGCGCTCCGGCGAGTCGGCACCGCTGGCCCGATAGAGCTCGCCCATCACGCCGTCCCCGCCAAGACGCTCCAGATCGCCCACTACCGCCATGAAGGGCGCGATGGAGGCGACGCTGAGCAGCTCGCACAGCGCCATCGCCACCACCAGCACCTGCAGCCGCAGCAGTTGCCGGCGCTGGTGGTGAGTCAGCAGGCCGTAGAGTTCGTGCAGATCAGTCAGCATCTCACCGTCCCTGGTTGTCGCCGCTGCCGTACTTACTGGTAGGCATAGACATAGTGACCATAGCCGTAACCGTGCCTGGCGCTGGGGTCCATGGCGTTGAGGATGCAGCCCTTGACCCTGACGTTGGAGGTCTCCAGGCGCCTGAGCGCCACCCTGACCTCCTTGACCGGGTTGAGCTTGAAGCGTGTCACCAGCAGGCTGGTGCCCACGCGGTTGCCGACGATGGCGGCGTCGGTCACCGCCAGCACAGGCGGGGTATCGACGATCACCAGATCGTAATCACGACTGAACTGCTCCATCAGCGTGGTGAAACGCTCTCGCATCAGCAGTTCCGAGGGATTGGGCGGGCAAGCGCCTCGCGACAGATAGTCGAGCCCTTCCACCTCGGTGTGGCGGATGACCTCGGCCACCTCGCTCTTGTCCGACAACAGGTCCGACAGGCCACTTTCGGCCTTGGCGCCGAAGGCGCTGTGGAGGTGTCCCTTGCGCATGTCGGCGTCGATGACCAGTACCCGTTGACCGGCCTGGGCACAGATCACGCCCAGATTCAGCGAGATGAAGCTCTTGCCGATCTCGGGGCTGGGGCCGGTGATCATCAGGCAGTTGTTGGGCGCTTCCATCATCGCGAAGTGCAGGCTGGTGCGCAGGCCACGCAACGCCTCGATGGCCATGTCGGTCGGTTGAGTCAGGGCCAGCAGGCCCTTGATCACCGGCTGACTGCGCCGGTCGCTGCGATACTTGACCCGCTTGACCAGGCGCTGCTGAAACTCGGAAAGCGGCACCGTGGCGTACACCGGCAGCCCCAGGTCTTCGAGCTGGTCCGGGCTCTCGATGCCGCGATTGAGCATGCCACGCACCAGTACCACCGCCACCGCCAGAAAGGCACCGATAACGGTGGCCAGGGCCATCATCAGGCCGGCGTTGGGTGCCACCGGATCGTCATCCACATACGCATCGTCGATGACCCGCACATTGCCGATGGTGCCGGCCTTGGCGACCGCCACCTCTTGCGCACGATTAAGCACATTGACATAGATCGCCTGGGTCACCTCCACGTCCCGGGTCAGGCGCACGATTTCCTGCTGGGACTCGGGCATCTCGCTGACACGCTCCTCCAGTCGGGCCTTCTCCTGGTTGAGGATGCCGCGCTGGCGCATCAACGCCTGATAGGTGGGGTGATTGCGGGTGAACCTCTGGACCAGTTCGGCTTCCTGGAAATCCAGGGTGTTGAGCTGTTCCTCCACCGAGATCAACTGCTCGACCACCGAGGCCGCCTCGGAGTCCAGGTCGATACTGTCCACCTCGACGCGATAGGCATTGAGCCGATCTTCCGCCGACGACAGCGAGGCCTTCAATGCCACCGCCTGCTCATCGAGAAAGGCCAGGCTCTGGTCGGCCTGGGCCGACTGCCGCTCGACATTCTGCATCAGGAAGGTTTCCGCCAGGACATCCAGCGACTCGCGCACCCGATCGATGTCGGTGCCGGTCAGGGTCAGGCGCAGCATGCCGGTGCTGGCGCTCGAGCCGCTGCCCTGCTCGGTGACCGTCAAGCGAGCCAGCAGCGAATCGATGGCCGACACCTGGGGGCGCTTGGACAGGCTGAACTCTGCACCTGGCGCTGCGGTCATCTCGCGAACGCTCAACACCACATCGCCTCCGTCGAATCTTGCGGTATCGCCGACACGACCGACACCCAACAGATCACCGTCAGGACCAAATAGCTGATAGCCGGCATCGCGGCCTGCCACCAGGCGGAAGGCCGCGCCGCGATAGGAGTCAGCGACCTCGAGACGCGCCAGTTGCAGCGACTCCCCTGCCCACACCAGATGGCTCAGATCCCATGCCTCGGGCATCAACCGCTCGAGCCATCCAAGCGGAGCAGTCATCCAGCCCAGCTCAGCCAGGTCCTCTCGGGTCACCCCTTCACGCACCAGATAGTCACCGACCAGCGGCAGACGGCGTGGCGACACCTGGGTGTCGAGGGCGAGGCGGTCAACCACCCGCCCCAGCACCATGCGAGACCGCAGTATCTGCACCTCTGCCGAGGTGTTCTCCTCTTCTCCCATCACCGTGGCCAGGTCCCCCAGCGGACTGACCGAGGCCCGACGCTCCACGTGCACCAGGGCGTCGCCCTCGTAGATGGGTGGCTTGAGCAAGGCGGACACATAACCTGCCGCTCCGAACAGCAGGGTGACGGCGAGGATCCACCACTTGTGCCGGAGCAATAGCCCCAGGATGCGCCCGAGGTCGATATCCTCGCGGCCGGGAGCGGAAGGCAAGCGTGACATTTGGGTCATGACGGCAGGTCCTGTCGGTGGCCTCGAGCGCGGCGATACGAGGTCATGGCGCGAGCCTTCGGTGCCAGGCGTCGGCGGCATCGGAAAGCATCACGAATACCTGACGGTGTGCGTCCAGGCTCTTGCGGTAGGGGTCGGGGATATCGATCCCGTCGAGCCAGTGGGCAAACAGCAGGGTCTTGCCGGTGGCAAAGGGCGCAAGTTCGCTGACCGCCTGGCGCTGGGACGCACTCATCACCAGCACCAGATCGTGATTGGCGATCATCTCGGGCGTTGCCACCCGAGCGCGGTGGGCGCTCAACTCGAGCCCGGCTTCCCTGGCCAGCGCTTGCACCTCTGCGGGCGCGGCTTCACCTTCGCGCACCGCAGAAAGCCCGGCAGACTGAATCTCCATGGCGGGCAGCCGCCTCTGCAGCAGCGCCGCACCGAGCGGACTACGACACAGGTTCGCTCGACACAGCACCAGCGCACTGGCAAAACGCACCGATCAGATCTCGCCGATGCGGGTGGTGGTGTCGGCGATGGTGCCGGGCAGCAGTGCCGACGGCAGCAGCAGGCTGATCACGTTGTTCCAGCGTGCCAGCGGGGCCGCCGTCACGTAGACCACGTCCTGGGGCTGCAGCGGGAAGTGGGTGCCCATGGTCAGCGAGGTGGCGTTGCTGATATCAAGCTGATAGACGGTGGCAAGCTTGGCATCGCCCGGCGGCTTGGGACGAATCACAAAGATCCCCGACGGTTCGGCGGTGGTCTCGATGACGCCGCCGGCTCGCGCCAGGGCGGTGGTCAGGGTGATACGTTCGTTGCCCAGCACCAGATTGCCGGGATTCCTGACCTGCCCCAGCACCGCGACGTTCTCGGACTCCAGGGTCGGGATATGCACCACGTCGCCATCGCGCAGCAGGCGGTTCTGGGTCTGGTCGCCATGGCGCATCAGCGCGTACAGCGACAGCACCTCCCTGGTGCCATCACGATTGAGTACCACCTCGTGCCAGTTGGCCGTCTCCGATGGCCCCCCGGCCTGGCTGACCGCATCGACCAGGGTCAGCGGGACCGTGGTGATCGGCTGGGCGCCGGGGGTGGCAACCGCTCCACTGACGTAGATCTTCTTGGAATGGTAGGCGGCGACGTTGACGTCCACCTGGGGCTCGGTGATGTAGTTCGACAACATGCCGGTGAGGGTTCGGCGTATCTGGTCCACCGTCCGCCCGGCCACTCGGAAACGTCCGACATAGGGGAAATAGATGCGACCATCTGGCTGTACCGTCTTGCCGGTCTCTTCGGGGCTGCGCTCGGCGCCCCCCGGAATGGTCAGCTCGGGGTGGTCATAGACGGTGATGTTGAGCACATCACCCGGCCCGACACGGTACTCGTAGTCCGTCAACTGGGCCTTGAGGTAGGAAGGCATGGTGCTGGCGACATCGCCGGTGACGTTCTGACGGAAGTTCGCCACCAATGCCGGGGTGATGGCCTGGATGTCGACCAGATGATCGATGTCCGGCGCCTCGGTCTCGTAGTCGATATGCCCGCCAGGGGCATAGGCACAACCACTCACGGTCAGCGCAAGCAGCACTGCGAAGACGGCACCCGCCAGCCAGCCGGGCGATCGTTGCGACTCGTCCACGACCCTTGTCCACTGGTGTGCCTGATTCACCTTATCCATATCGTCCCCCTGAGCGTGTGACACGCTACCGCCCCAGGGTGATATCGATGGCATATCCCTGAAGCCCTGCGCGTAGACAGATGGTTATTGTCACCGTCGAGGCTGCGTCTTCTGCGAGACGATCGACCACCGACAGCCCGCAGCACCCGTCGACGCTCGAAGACTCGATGGCCGCCAGGTACTGCGATTTATGCCAGTACGATTGCATAGCCGCGCCGTCCTGGCAGTCCGAAATTCCTGGCGTACACAGGCTGACAAACCCCATATCGGTATCCCGGAAGCATGAGAGCGACTGTTTCCGCTTGTAATTGCGTGTTCCTTCAGGACACGTCGGGGGCGCCAGCGGACAGTTACCGTGGAGAAAGTGTTTCTTTAGCCGAATCATAAGGTTGGAAATGTGCGAAAAAAGCGCTGAGAAACCAGGGTCGAGAATGTGGGCAAAGAGCGCGACCATGGGCCCTTCGCAGACGCACCATTGCAGTGCGACAGATCACTGATTCCTGATACGACGAGGTGATCGCTGCAGCAACCTCGGTTCATGCGCCGAGATGACGCATCTAGTCATTGGCGACATGGCGCGTCAGCCAGGGGGACGCCAGGCCTCCAATTACCAAAGCGCGGAGCGGCAAAAAGTATCCGGGCGAACGAAGCAAACTGAGAAAAAAATGCCCTCGGCAACGAGGGCATGGTAGCTTGCGAAAATTCAGGCAAGGACGAGGGAGAAAATCGGCAACCGGTCTCTCTCACCCCGTCATTGGGCCCCGTTCACGGCTCGGGGCTTTTGACTCGGCTCTTGACTCGCTCTTGCTACTCGGCGCTTTGCTCGGCAGGCTGCTGCTGGTTGGTGCCTTGCTCGCCGCTATTGGCTTCAGTGCCCTGCTCGTCGCTATTGGCTTCGGCGCCCTGCTCGCCGCTATTGGCTTCAGCGCCCTGCTGGCCACCCTGCTCATCACTCTTCTCAACGCCGGCTGACTCCGCTGCCTCCTCATCGTCGGGGCTACGGGTCACCTCGGTCACCGGCGGTGTCGCGGCCTCCGGGGCAGCATTGGCGCCACCCAGGCCATCGATCAGGGACGCCAGGGCGCCGTCGAGCCGGCTCAGATGATGAGCCATGGTCAGCGGATAGTTGGCGAAGATGCCGAGGCCACTGCCGCGCAGCACCACCGGGCTCCAGAACTGACGTTGCATACGCTCGATCTCGGCCAGCGCACGGGCGTAGCTGTCGCCGAGGCCCGCGCTTGCGATCAGATCCGCCTGGTCACGCTCGAGCGCCTCGAGCAGGTGTCCCAGCGCCCAGGTCTGACCGCGGGTCTCGTGGAACACGTTGTCGACGCGGTACCAGGGCACTCGACTGTCCTGTGCCACTTCGATACCCAGTTCCTTCAAGCGCTCGCTGTCGCTGACCGTGGATGACAGCCGCTCCCGCAACGAGGCCAACTGCTGGCGCACCGCGTCCAGATAGAGCGCCAGGCCCTGGCCCTGATCGACGAAGGACGCGCCGACCCCATCGTCGAAACGCGCCAGATAGGCGCGGGCCGAGTTCCCCGCCTGGGCCAGGTGATCCTCCATGGACGGGGCCAGCCAATCGTCGGCGTCCTGTTCGAGGGCAGCGATCAGAGTATTCACCGACTCACCGGCGCCGGGGTCGAAGTCCGCCAGGCTGGCGGCCATCAGCCTCGCCTGAACCAGCACACCAGTTTCCCAGGACGGCATATTGTCGAGCAGCAGTCCCGGCGGCATCAGGTCATTTCGCAGGTACCCGCCGGGCTTGTCCTGCAAGGTATCGATCAGGGTGGCCAGGGTCGCGACCGTAACGGTGCCTCTGGCCGCCGGCGCCGCGGAGATGCGCTGCTCCTGGGTGGCAGTCTCCACGTCGAAGCGCGACGGCGCCAGGCTCCACCAGATCCCCAGCCCCACCGCCACCATCACGGCAAGCACCAGCAGCACGGCGAGCGGTTTCCAGATCCATCCGTACTGCGGGTTCTCGAGCTCCTGACGACGCCTTTCGGCGCGCTGTCGACGACTGCTCATTTCGCTCTCCTTGTCGTTCATCAAAGGCCGGCCAGCCCTGCCTCCAATGAGGGAAAGCGCCGGCGCCAGTGGTAGAATACGCTTGCATCTGATCATAGCGCAGGGTCCGCGGGAACCCCGCCCCGCTTCCACGGTCACACAGCGGGGTCTGACACGGCAGGCGAATCCCGCCACGCCTTGCCCCGTCTTCCACACCCATCGTCAACAAGGATTCGACGTGTTCTTCGCCACACGCCTCTTGCTGTTCGTCTGTCTGCTGCTGTCCCCCTGGGTGGCCCAGGCCCAGTTCTTTTCCTCGTCGTCGAGCAGCGCCGAGTTTCTGCCGGTGAACGAGGCCTTTACCGCCAGCGCCTGGCACGACGGCGATCGGCTCTATATCGGCATGCAGAATGCCGACGGCTACTATCTCTATCGTCACCGCTTCTCGTTGGAACTGCCAGGCGAACCGGACGCCCTGGGTGAGCTGTCGCTACCGCCCGGGGAGGCCAAGACCGACGAATTTCTCGGCGACGTCAACGTCTTCTACGATCAGGTGGTGTTCAGTGCCCCGCTGGCCGACACCCGTCAGGGGCCACTGGACATCGCCCTGACGTTCCAGGGCTGCGCCGACGCCGGTCTGTGCTACCCCCCGGAACGGCTTGAGCTGGCCGCCGCCCAGAGTGAGCCCCCCGCCGCCTTTGCCGACGCCCTGGAGGACGGCCAGACGGCCAACGACAACGCAGGCCAGGCTACCCCAGCGGACCTCGCCGGACAGCCGCCCACGAGCCAGCAAGCAGGCAGCCTCCCTGCCGCCTCTGTCGATGCAGCCCCGCTCAGCGAAGACGGCCGCTTCCGCGCCCTGATGCAGGACGCCAGCCTGCCGTTGATGCTCGGACTGTTCTTTGTGGCCGGCCTCGGGCTGACCTTTACCCCCTGCGTGCTGCCGATGATTCCGATCCTGTCGTCGATCATCGTCGGTCAGAACCCCAGCCGTCCCCGCGCCTTTGCGCTCTCGGCAAGCTACGTCGCCGGCATGGCCGCCACCTACGCCCTGGTCGGCGTGCTGATGGGGCTGTTCGGCGCAGGGCTCAACCTTCAGGCACGCCTGCAATCGGCCCCGGTACTGATCGTGTTCGCCGCCCTCTTCACCCTGTTCGCGCTGGCCATGTTCGGGGTCTTCAATCTACGCCTGTCCTCGGGGCTGGGCTCACGCATCGATGCCTGGCAGGCACGCGCCCAGCGCAGCGGCCCCCTGGGTCTGGCGCTGGCCGGCGCGCTGTCGGTGCTGGTGGTCTCGCCCTGCGTGTCGGCACCGCTGGCCGGCGCCCTGGTATTCATCTCTTCTACCGGTGACGCCGTCATCGGTGGCGCGGCGCTGCTTGCCCTGGCGCTGGGCATGGGCGTCCCGCTGTTGCTGGTCGGCGGCTTCGGCACCACCCTGCTGCCGCGCTCGGGCGCCTGGATGAACGGGGTCAAGATCGCCTTCGGAGTGCTGCTGCTGGGCGTCGCCGTCTGGCTGATCGAGCGTTTGATCCCGGCCCCGCTCACCCTGCTCTTGTGGGCGGGCCTGGCCATCGGCACGGCGCTGGCCCTCGGCGCCCTCGATCTGGCGAGTACGACGGGCTGGCCGCGGGTCCGCCAGGGCGCCGGTATCGTGCTGCTGGTGTGGGGCATCGCGCTGGTCATCGGCGCCGCCCGTGGCGGTGGCGACCCCCTACGTCCCCTGGCCGCCGGCCCCATGAGCGCGACGAGCAGCACTATCGAGGCGGCCCATCCCGATCGCATCGTCGAGAGCCTGGGCCAGCTTCAGGCGGCCCTGGCCGAGTCCACGACCCCCGCCTTCGTCAACGTCACCGCCGAATGGTGCATTTCCTGCAAGGTGATGGAGCGCGAGGTGTTTCCCGACCCCAGGGTACGTGAGGCCCTCGCAGGCTTCCGCTGGATCGACGTCGATGTGACCGACACCAACGCCGTGAGTCGTGAGGTGCTCGACCATCTGGGTCTGTTCGGCCCACCGAGTCTTCTGTTCTTCGACGGGGACCAGGAGCTTCGTCAGGCACGTATCCAGGGCGAACTCGACGCCGCTGCCCTGGCCGGCCATATCGCCGCAGTCAGCCGCGCCCTCGATGGCGCCCAGGCGGCTACCACCAGCGGGTGAAGGTGACAGCGAACAGCGTTCGGCCTCGCTGGACAACCTTCGCAATTTTCGGCAAACTCCGCACTACTCTGAATTCTGACACGATAGAGACGCCAAGAGCCGCCATCTTGCCGCGATCTCTAACGACTTGGACCGGGTTTACAGCGCCCGGTAGACACTTCACACGATCGAGACAACGTCATGGATATTCGTAAGGTCAAGAAGCTGATTGAACTGCTGGAAGAGTCCAACATCAGCGAAATCGAGATCCAGGAAGGTGAAGAATCGGTCCGCATCAGCCGTCATCCGCAGGGTGGCAGCTGGCAGCCGGCACCCGCCGCCCAACCCTGGGGCGCACCCGCTGCACCGGCGGCCGCACCTGCCCAGGCCCCGGCCGAAGCTCCCGCACCCAGCGCCGACAGCGGCCCGAGCTACCAGGGCCAGGCCGTGGTCTCGCCGATGGTCGGCACCTTCTACCGCTCCCCGGCACCCGGCGCCAAGCCTTTCGTGGAAGTCGGCGCCAGCGTGCGCAAGGGTGACACCATCTGCATCGTCGAAGCGATGAAGATGATGAACCAGATCGAAGCCGATCGTGACGGCGTGATCGAGGCCTTCATGGTCGAGGACGGCGAGCCCGTCGAGTTCGACCAGCCCCTGGTTGTCATCTCCTGAGAAGACTTGCGTCTTCCCTGATCATTCACATTCGGCGGACACCACCATGTTGGACAAGGTTCTTATCGCCAACCGCGGCGAGATCGCTCTTCGCATCCTGCGGGCCTGCAAGGAGCTCGGGATCAAGACGGTTGCGGTCCACTCCAAGGCCGACCGCGAACTGATGCACGTGCGGCTCGCCGATGAGGCGGTGTGCATCGGCCCCGCTTCCTCGGCCCAGTCCTACCTCAATATCCCCTCGCTGATCAGCGCGGCCGAGGTGACCGACGCCAGCGCCATCCACCCCGGCTACGGCTTCCTCTCCGAGAATGCCGACTTTGCCGAGCAGGTCGAGCGTTCCGGCTTCACCTTCATCGGCCCGCGCGCCGAGACCATTCGCCTGATGGGCGACAAGGTCAGCGCCATCGAAGCGATGAAGAAGGCCGGCGTGCCCACGGTGCCAGGCTCCGACGGGCCGCTGGGCGACGATGAAGGCGAGCTGCTGGCCACCGCCCGGCGCATCGGCTACCCGGTGATCATCAAGGCCGCCGCCGGCGGCGGCGGACGTGGCATGCGCGTGGTGCACACCGAAGCCCACCTGATCTCCGCGGTCACCGTGACCCGTACCGAGGCCCACTCGGCCTTCGGCGACGGCACCGTGTACATGGAGAAGTTCCTCGAGAAGCCGCGTCACGTCGAGGTTCAGGTGCTGGCCGACGGCCAGGGCAATGCCATCCACCTGTATGACCGCGACTGCTCGCTGCAGCGCCGCCACCAGAAGGTGCTGGAAGAAGCACCCGCGCCGGGCCTGGATCCGGACGCCCGCGCCAAGGTGCTGGAAGCCTGTCGCGAAGCCTGCGTGGAAATCGGCTATCGCGGCGCCGGCACCTTCGAGTTCCTCTACGAGGACGGTGAGTTCTTCTTCATCGAGATGAACACCCGCGTCCAGGTGGAGCACCCGGTCACCGAGATGGTCACCGGCGTGGATATCGTGCGCGAGCAGCTGCGCATCGCTTCCGGCCTGCCGCTGTCGATCCGCCAGGAAGATGTCGAGCTCAACGGCCACGCCTTCGAGTGCCGCATCAACGCCGAGGATCCTCGCACCTTCATGCCTTCTCCGGGCAAGGTCACGCTGTACCATCCTCCGGGTGGTCTCGGCGTGCGCATGGACTCCCACCTGTACACCGGCTACACGGTGCCGCCCCACTACGACTCGTTGATCGGCAAGCTGATCACCTGGGGCGCCGACCGCGAGACCTCGCTGACGCGCATGCGCAACGCCCTGGACGAGCTGCTGGTGGAAGGCATCAAGACCAACACCGACCTGCACAAGGACCTGGTGCGCGACGGCTACTTCCAGCAGGGTGGCGTCAATATTCACTACCTCGAGAAGAAGCTCGCGCAGTAGCACGGCGGCTTTGCACCAAGAGCGTGACAACGGGGCGGCCCAGGCCGCCCCGTTGACGTTGCACCAGACCGAAGAGGAATACCGCCATGCCCTGGCTTCAACTCAAGGCCGAGGTCCCACCACAGCAGGCGGAACTGCTGGAGGAACTGCTGCTGGCCGAAGGCGCCACCGCGATCACCCTGCAGGACGCCCACGACGATCCGGTGTTCGAGCCGGACCGGGGCACCACCCCACTGTGGGACCAGACCATTCTCACCGGTCTCTACGATGACCTCGACGGCCTGGCGGACATGCTCGAGCGGCTGTCTGCCGCCTGGGCCGAATCCCTGCCCGGCGAGCCCTGCCCAGTCATCGAGCACGAGCTGATCGATGACCGCGACTGGGAACGCGAGTGGATGGACAGCTTCGAGCCCCTGCGCATGGGTCAGCGACTGTGGATCGTGCCGAGCTGGCACCAGCCGCCCGAGGATGACGCGGTCAATCTGCATCTGGACCCGGGCCTGGCCTTCGGTACCGGAACCCACCCCACCACCGCGCTGTGTCTCGAGTGGCTCGATGGGCTGGCGCTCGACGGCGAACTCGATGGCATCGAACTGCTCGACGTCGGCTGTGGCTCCGGCATCCTTGCCATCGCCGCACTCAAGCTGGGTGCCGCCCGAGCCATCGGCACCGACATCGACCCGCAGGCGCTCAGCGCCAGTCGTGACAACGCCGAGCGCAACGCCATCGACGAGTCGCGCCTGACGTTGCGCTACCCGGAGCAGATGGGCGAGGAGCGCTTCGCCCTGGTGGTGGCCAATATCCTGGCCGGCCCGCTGGTGGAACTGGCCCCGACCATCGCCGGCCATGTCGCCGACGGTGGTCGCCTGGCGCTGTCTGGCATCCTCGAGGCCCAGGCCGACGAGGTGATCGACGCCTACCGCCACGAGGGACTTTTCATGGACGAGCCGGAAGTCCGTGAAGGCTGGGTGCGGCTTAGCGGCCGGCGCCCCACCAAGGACTGAACATCGCGCCACGAGAGGCTGTCACCGGGCAGCCTTTCGCATTAAAACGTCTCGAACACGCCTTCACCAACGGTGCTTCGAGGCGTATGATATGCAGCCCCGGAACGACGGCAGCTCCCATGTCAGACCACGATCCCAGATCCCCCATGGTGCAACAGCAAGATTCAGGCATCACCACCTGCATTGGCCCGCATCAGCTGGCCGGCCCGGTGATCCTTGCGCCCATGGCCGGGGTCACCGACCGCCCCTTCCGCGCGCTCTGTCGTCGCCTGGGCGCGGGACTGGTGGTGGGCGAGATGGTCACCTCCGATCCCAGCCTGTGGCACACCCGCAAGTCGCGCCTGCGCATGGACCACCGGGGCGAACCCGGCCCCAGGGCGGTGCAGATCGCCGGCGGCGACGCCGAGATGCTGGCCACCGCCGCCCGCCTCAACGCCGAACAGGGCGCCGAGATCATCGACATCAACATGGGCTGTCCGGCCAAGAAGGTCTGCAACAAGGCCGCGGGCTCTGCCCTGCTGCGGGACGAAGCGCTGGTGGCGGAGATCCTCGATGCGGTGGTGGCCGCCGTCGACGTGCCGGTGACCCTGAAGATCCGCACCGGCTGGTGCGCCGAATCCAACAACGCGGTGCGCATCGCCCGGCTGGCGGAAGATGCCGGTATCCAGGCGCTGGCCGTCCACGGCCGTCATCGCCAGCAACGCTATCAGGGCGAAGCCGAGTACGAGACCATCGCCGAGGTGGCATCAAGGGTCAGCATCCCCGTCTTTGCCAACGGCGATATCACGTCTCCCGAAAAGGCTCGGCGCGTACTCGACTATACTGGTGCGGATGCGGTGATGGTGGGTCGAGGCGCCCAGGGCAACCCCTGGATCTTCCGCGAGATCAGCCACTATCTGCGCCATGGCGAAATCCTGCCGGCGCCTTCCGACGCGGAACGACGCGACGTCCTCGGCTCTCACCTCGATGCCCTGCACGCCTTCTACGGTGACCATATGGGCGTGCGCATCGCGCGCAAGCATCTGGGTTGGTACCTGTCCAGCGATCGACGCCTCGACGACGATGGCCGTCGCCAGCTCAAGGCCACCTTCAACGGCCTGACCTCGACCCAGGCCCAGCGCGACTTTATCGACGAACTCTTTCGTCACGACCCCGCCAGCGCCCCCGAGCGCGTGGCCAGGGCCGTGGCACACCATGGAACCCGTGCCGCATGACCAGCCAGCAACCCATCGACCAGTCGGTGTCCGCCTCCAAACTCGACACCTCTCAGCGTGGCCTCGACGGCCTGGCACCCTCCGCACCGCAGGCCAGTGACGAACGTCCCCTGCGCGAGGCCGTGTTCGCCGCCATGGAACGCTACTTCGACCATCTCGACGGCGGCACCGTCACCGACCTCCACGCCATGGTGATGGCCGAGGTCGAGGCGCCTCTGCTGTCGTCGGTGCTCGTCTACACCAACGGCAACCAGACCCGTGCCGCAGAGATGCTCGGACTCAACCGTGGCACCCTGCGCAAGAAGCTCAAGCACTACGAACTGATCTGACCCGACCCCAAGGGAGCCCACGGCTCCCTTTTCTGCGCCAAGGCGCCCTTCGCTTCCCTTCGCAACAGAGACATCCCCATGGCCCAGCCCTCCTCTCTCGCCGTTCGTCGCGCCCTGATCAGCGTGTCGGACAAGACCGGTATCGTCGACTTCGCCCGCGCCCTCGCCGACATGGGCGTCGAATTGCTGTCCACCGGCGGCACCTACCGCCTGCTGGCCGACAACGCCATCGCCGTCACCGAGGTGTCCGAGCACACCGGGTTTCCCGAGATCATGGATGGCCGTGTCAAGACCCTGCACCCCAGGATCCACGGCGGCATCCTCGGGCGTCGCGGCCAGGACGACGAGGTCATGGCCGAGCATGACATCGCGCCCATCGACATGGTGGTGGTCAACCTCTACCCCTTTGCCGCCACCGTGGCGCGTCCTGACTGCAGCCTGGAAGACGCCATCGAGAACATCGACATCGGCGGCCCCACCATGGTGCGCGCCTGCGCCAAGAATCATGCTTACACCAGCATCGTGGTCAACGCCGACGACTACGACCGGGTGATCGCAGAGATGCGTGACAACGGCGGCGCGCTGGCCCAGGCCACCCGCTTCGACCTGGCGGTCAAGGCCTTTGAACACACCGCCGGCTACGACGGTGCCATCGCCGACTATCTTGGCCGTCGGGTCGAGGGCGCAGAGGACGGTTTCCCGCGCACCTACAACCTGCAGCTGACCAAGAAGCAGTCCATGCGTTACGGCGAGAACCCCCACCAGCAGGCGGCGTTCTACGTGGAAGAAGGCGCCAGCGAACCCAGCGTCTCCACCGCCGTCACCCTGCAGGGCAAGCCGCTGTCGTTCAACAACGTGGCCGACACCGATGCCGCGCTCGAGTGCGTCAAGAGCTTCGACGACACCGCCTGTGTCATCGTCAAGCACGCCAATCCCTGCGGCGTGGCCGTGGGCGAGAGCGCTCTTGCGGCCTACGACAAGGCCTTCGCCACCGATCCCACCAGCGCCTTTGGCGGCATCATCGCCTTCAACGTGCCGCTGGACGCCGACACCGCCCGCGCCATCATCGATCGTCAGTTCGTCGAGGTGATCATCGCCCCCGGGGTCAGCGACGAGGCCCAGGCCATCGTCGCCGAGAAGAAGAACGTGCGCCTGCTCGACGTCAGCGCCAACTGGCCCGGCCAGATGGCACCGGCCCACGACCTCAAGCGCGTCACCGGCGGCCTGCTGGTCCAGGACCGCGATCTGGGCACGGTCACCCGCGACGACCTGACGGTGGTCTCCGAGCGCGTGCCCTCGGAGCAGGAGATGCGTGACCTGGCCTTCGCCTGGAAGGTCGCCAAGTTCGTCAAGTCCAACGCCATCGTCTACGTCAAGGAAGGCCAGACCATCGGCGTCGGCGCCGGCCAGATGAGCCGTGTCTACTCGGCCCGCATCGCCGGCATCAAGGCCGCCGACGAAGGCCTCTCGGTGCCCGGCTCGGTGATGGCCAGCGACGCCTTCTTCCCCTTCCGTGACGGCATCGACGCCGCCGCCAGCGCCGGCATCACCGCGGTGATCCAGCCCGGCGGCTCCATGCGTGACCAGGAGGTCATCGACGCCGCCAACGAGGCCGGCATCGCCATGGTGTTTACCGGTATGCGCCACTTCCGCCACTGACGCGGTCGCGAGGCGGCACGGCGGGGCCTCAGGCCCCGCCGGTTCTGGCCCACCCAGGAGCCGCCCGCCAATCTACGCGCCAAGCTACGACAAGGGCCCCGACGCGTGCGTCGGGGCCCTTGTGTGTGCTATCGCTGAGCGGTCTGCCGCCACCTGCAGGATGGCGGCAGTCTGAGGCTTACTCGCCGAGGTCGATGCACAGGTACTTGGTCTCGAGGAACTCGGCCAGGCCCTGGTGCCCGCCTTCGCGACCGAGGCCGGAGGCCTTGACCCCACCGAAGGGCGCCGCGGCGTTGGAGATCAGGCCGGTATTGATGCCGACCATGCCGTACTCGAGGGCGTCGGCCACTCGCCACACCCGGCCCAGGTCCTTCGAGTAGAAGTAGGCCGCCAGACCGAACTCGGTGTCGTTGGCCAGTTCGATGGCATCTTCCTCATCATCGAACGGGAATACCGCCGCCAGCGGACCGAAGGTCTCTTCCCGGGCCACCTTCATCTCGCTGGTGGCACCGCTGACCAGGGTCGGCGTGAAGTAGTTGCCACCCAGCGGATGGGGATGGCCACCGATCCACAGCTCGGCACCCTTGTCCACCGCGTCCTGGACATGCTCGTTGACCTTGCCCACCGCCTTGTCGTCGATCAGCGGTCCGATGTTGACACCCTCGGTGGTGCCGTCGCCGACCGTCAGTTCGCTGTTCATGGCCACCGCCAGCTTCTCGCTGAAGGCGTTGATGACGCTGGACTGCACCAGGAAGCGATTGGTACACACGCAGGTCTGGCCGGCATTGCGGAACTTGGCAGCCATGGCGCCGTCCACCGCCGCGTCCAGATCGGCGTCCTCGAACACGATGAACGGTGCGTTGCCGCCAAGCTCCAGCGAGATCTTCTGGATATGCTGGGCCGCCTGGGACATCAGGGTACGCCCCACCTCGGTGGAACCGGTGAAGGTGATCTTGCGCACCACCGGCGATTCGGTCAGGGCCGCGGCGATCTCGCTGGCCGACCCCGGCACCACGTTGAACACCCCACGCGGTACCCCGGCGCGCTCGGCAAGCAGCGCAAGCGCGGTGGCCGACAGCGGGGTCTGACTGGCCGGCTTGACCACGATGGTGCAGCCTGCCGCCAGGGCCGCGCCAGCCTTGCGGGTGATCATGGCGGCGGGGAAGTTCCAGGGCGTGATGGCGCCGCAGACACCCACCGGCTGCTTGGTCACCACGATACGCTGGTTGGCCTTGGCCGCCGGAATGGTCTCACCGTAGACCCGGCGTCCTTCCTCGGCGAACCAGCGCAGGAAACTGGCGGCGTAGACGATCTCGCCGGCGGCTTCCTTGAGCGGCTTGCCCTGTTCGAGGGTCATGATGGTGGCCAGCTCGTCCTGATGTTCGAGCATCAGCTCGTACCACTTCATCAGGATGTCTGCCCGCTCCTGGGCCGTCAGCGCGCGCCAGGCCGGCAGGGCGGCGTCGGCCGCGTCGATCGCCGCCTCGGTCTCGGCGCGACCCAGACGAGGCACCTGGGCGATGGTCTCGCCACTGGCCGGATTGACGATGTCGATCTGCTCCCCGCTGTCGGCCGCCACCCAGCTTCCGTCGATATAGGCAAAGGGGCGAAACAGCGGCATGTCGTTAAGGGCTTTCATGAAGGCTCCTGGCTCGGGCTTGACGGAAAACTGCATTGACTGGCGACGACGCTTCAGCGACTGCGCGACGACGATATAGCTTTCATGCTAAGCGTTCCGCTGGCCGATCGCCAACTCGAAGCCGTCGCCTCAACTCACCGAATCCTGATCCCGCGGCGCCCTCGAGGCCGACAGCGTGATCGATACCGAGTCGGCAAAGCGCAGCGCATGGGGCTTGTCGATCTCCACCTGGGTGGTCAGCACCTGCTCGTGACTCATGATCAGGTCCAGCACTTCGCGGGTCATCCGCTCCAGCAGCTGAAAGCGGTTCTCCTCCACCAGCGCGATCACCTGCTTGGTGATGGTGCGGTAGTTGAGCGCCTGTTCGATATGATTGAACGCCACCGCCTTGTCGGCGCGGTAGCGGATCACCGCATTGATCACCACGTCCTGGCGATTGAGGATCTCCTCCTCCTTGATGCCGATGAAGGTCCTCAACCGCAGGTTCTTGATGCGGATGGTGGCAAGGTCGTGATCCAGGTGCTGGTCACCCAGTACATGCAGGGACATGGCCCCTCCCGTGCGTCATGCTTGAAAGCGGTAAACGAAAAGCATCGGCTTCAGCGCTTCGTGCGGCGGCCGTAGAACCGGCCCCTCAGCGGCTGTTGACCAACGTCAGGAACTCCTGACGGGTGCTCGGCTTCTCGCGGAAGGCCCCCAGCATCACCGAGGACGTCATGCTGGAATTCTGCTTTTCGACCCCTCGCATCATCATGCACAGGTGTCGCGCCTCCACCACCACGGCCACGCCCCGGGCATCGGTGACCTGCAGCACGGCATCGGCGATCTGACGGGTCAGGTTCTCCTGGATCTGCATGCGGCGGGCGTACATGTCGACGATCCGGGCAAACTTGGACAGTCCCAGCACCTTGCCGTTGGGCAGGTAGGCGATATGGCACTTGCCGATGAAGGGCAGCAAGTGATGCTCGCACATGGAGTACAGCTCGATGTCCTTGACCAGCACCATCTCGTCGGTCTCGGACGAAAACACCGCACCATTGACGATCTCTTCCAGCGACTGGGTGTAGCCGCGGTTGAGAAACTGCATGGCCTTGGCAGCACGCTTGGGCGTATCCACCAACCCTTCTCGCTCCGGGTCTTCGCCCAGTTCCTCAATGATGTGTCGATAGTGATTGGCGAGTTCGTCAGTCATGATCCAGCCCTTCAGGGGAGTCGTCGGCTCGGGCGAACACCAGGCGGCCCGCCTGGCTCCACAAAACCTGTACAAAGAATTTTTGAAGTATAGCTTTTGCATTGCGTGAGCGATAGTCTACCGCAGCGTGTCGCCTTCCGCAGTTCGCCTGGCGTTTTTGCCCACCGTCACCCCCCATCATTGGCGAAAAATCGGCGCGACACCCGAGCTTGCGACAGCCCGCTGCAAAAGCCTGTTGCCAAGGCCGATTGAGGAGATTGCCGCCGCCGTCGCGGCGAGGTACGTGACAGAGTGTCGCGCAACGAGAGCGATAGCTGTCCACCCGACAGCCCTGTGCTATCGTCATCAGGTTGTCCATGTGCCAGGCGACACTGTCGGTGGCATGCCTCCATGCAGCTACCCGCCCTGTTGCCCGCATTTCGCCAGCCATATCGCGAGAATCGCCAATGCCTGCCCTTCGCCGCCTGCTTGCCCGGCCCAGCACGCCCCTCGTCGCCATTCTGACCTTCAGCGCCCTGACCAGCATGACGCCCGCTATGGCGGACAGCCTGGAGCTACCCGCCCAGGCACGCATCGACGTCAGCATTATCGAAGGCATCGACCTCGACTCCGCCGGACAGCGGCTCGATGATGTCATGCTCAAGCCCGCCGCCGATGCCGAGGGACGCACCGACCTGCCCCACTACTGCGTGCTGGTCGGCGACGCCAAGCGCGATGGCCAACGCCTGCGTATCACCACCGAGGCCCTCACCTGCGTCGAGACCGATGGCGGCGAAAGCCACATCTACTCCGGCGAACTCATCGCCGGCGCCTATGACGAGGATGGCCAGTTCGGCATCGCCGCCTGCGATGACGGCGGCTGCCGCCTGGACGCCGACCGCGTGTTTCAGCTAGAACTGACCGAACCGCTGGCCATCGAGCAGATGCCCAACCCGTCTGCGCAGCTTAACGCCGAACGTCGTGGCGAAGACGCCGACAACGAAACCAAGCAGGCAACCCCGTCGAGCCAGACCACTCCGTCCGAGTAGCGGCACCTATGGCGGACAGCACACGGCGTCCGCCAGACCCCATCTGTCAGCCACCCGCCAGCCAGCGCTCGGAATCCGCCAGGGCCAGGCGTTGATGCTCCAGCTGGCGGATGTGCTCGTCCCAGTAGCCGGCGTCGGCGACCCAGGGAAACGCCCGGGGAAAGGCCGGATCGTTCCAGCGCGCCACCACCCAGGCGCTATGGCGCATCAACCTCAAGGCGCGCAGCGGTTCGATCAGGGCGAGCTGCTGGCGATCGAAATCGATCACCTGCTCGTAGCCCTCGATCACCTCCGATAGCTGCATCGCCCTTTCCTCCGGCCCCTGGGCGGTGAACAGCATCCACAGGTCCTGTACCGCCGGCGCCATCATCGCGTCGTCGAAATCGACCAGCGCAAAGCGATCCTCCCGCCCCAGCATATTGCCGATATGGCAGTCGCCGTGAACCCTCTGCATGGGTGCGCTGACACCCGCGGG
Organism: Halomonas sp. DP5N14-9; assembly: GCF_019802175.1. Taxonomy (NCBI): domain Bacteria; kingdom Pseudomonadati; phylum Pseudomonadota; class Gammaproteobacteria; order Oceanospirillales; family Halomonadaceae; genus Halomonas; species Halomonas sp. DP5N14-9. The sequence continues at coordinate 166,134 of NZ_JAHVHR010000031.1, read as the reverse complement.
TGGTGCCAGCGCCTCGATCAACTGCTGCGAGATGCGCTCGTAGGCCTTGCGCTGACGCTCGCTCAACCAGGGACTCTCGAGTACCGTGCGACGAGCCTGTTCGGCCATGGCGCGGGGCTCCTGCCGACAGCGATGGGCGAACTCGCCGCGCCGGCCCACCTCGTGCACGCGTCCTATCAGCTCACCCAGGGCGAACAGATGGTCGGGGTTCTCGAGCTCAGGCGCCTGGCCGGGCAGGTGGGGAAACAGCGCCACGCGGTAGCCCCCCGCCCGGTGCAGACTCTCGCCAGCGTCGTTGCGCCAGGGGGCCGCCACCGCCACCCCGGCATCGTCGAGCTCACGCAGGAAGGCGTGCTCCTCGCCGATGGCCTCATCGCTCAACCGGTCGGGGCGGTAGAACTTGGCCACCCAACGCTTGCGGTCATCGTCCTGCACCAGATAGACGCGGTTCTCGTAGCTGTTGAGCGCAAAGGGCTCGCCGGGCAGCCACAGGCCCAGTGATTCGATCGCCTCCACCACGCGCTGCGGAGAAAGTTCACTGAAGGGCGTGGGGGTCGTGGTCATGGGGGCTCCGGGTAAAAGCACAAATATCAAACGAGGCGAGAGGCGCCGAGCTTAACAGAGCCAGGGTGGCGGCGTCCTCGCCAGCGCCCAGGCGTCCACCCGGCGTGCCCCCGCCCGGCGACAGGCCTGCGCCAGCCGCTCAAGGGTGGCCCCGGTGGTCATGACGTCATCGACCAGCGCCACGTGCCGAGGCAGCCCTGACGCGATACCAAACATGCCCGACGCGATGCGACGGCGGGCCCGCGAACCGAGCTCATGCTGGGGGCGATCATCGCGACGCCGCCAGGCCCGCCTCACCGGCACGCCGAGCCGGCGCCCCAGCTCGCAGGCCAGCCACTGGCCCTGATCGAAGCCAAAGCGCCTGGCCCTGACGGGATGACGCGGCACCCCGATCAGAGCGTCAGGCACGCCATTCTCGCCCGCGAGTGACGCCTCGAGAAACAGTGCGACCAGCAACTGGGCGCTGGGCAGATGGGCCTCGGCCTTGAAGCGCTGGACGAGACGCCTGATCTCGTCGCGGTAGATCAGCGGCGTCCGCACCTCATGGAAGCTGAAGGGCTCCACCAGACAGCGACCGCACAGGCGTTCACCCGCCGGACGCCGCCAGCGGTGCTCGGGCAAGGGTTCGCCACAGCCCTCGCAGGGACAACGATTGAGGTCAAGCCCTCGGCGGCAGGGATCACACAGCAGGACGGACACAGGACCCGGCGCAGCAATCACCGCGAGCCCCGATCTTGACCCTGACCCTGGTCCTGGCGCCAGGGTCGCCAGGCAGAACAGGCAGCGATCCGCCATCAGTTTCGCCACGCCATGGTCAACCTTGCCGATCACGCAGGTTGACAGCTTCGCCACACCACCTATCCTTGTCGTCAACCAATCCGATTTTAAAAAGTTGACCATAGCGAGACACCCATGTCTGCCGACTCGACGTCCACAGTTTCCACCCTAGCCGCCGATGCCGCCCCCCGTCACGACTGGACGCTCGATGAGATCGAAGCGCTGTTCGCCCTGCCCTTCAATGATCTGCTGTTCAAGGCCCAGTGCGTCCACCGCCAGCACTTCGATGCCAACGCCGTTCAGGTCTCGACCCTGTTGTCGATCAAGACCGGCGCCTGCCCCGAGGACTGCAAGTACTGTCCTCAGTCTGGCCACTACAACACCGGCCTGGACAAGGAGAAGCTGCTCGAGATCGAAAAGGTGGTGGAGCAGGCGAAGTCCGCACTCGATGCCGGTGCCAGCCGTTTCTGCATGGGCGCCGCCTGGCGCAGCCCGCGCCAGCGGGATCTCGAGGTGGTCATCGAAATGGTGAAAAGGGTCAAGGCGCTGGGGCTCGAGACCTGCATGACCCTCGGCATGGTCGACGAAGCCCAGGCCCATCAGCTGGCCGATGCCGGCCTCGACTACTACAACCACAATCTGGATACCTCGCCTGAGTACTACGGCGAGATCATTACCACGCGCAGCTACGCCGATCGCCTCGACACCCTGGGCAATGTGCGCCAGGCCGGCATGAAGATCTGCTCCGGCGGCATCCTCGGCATGGGCGAGACCGCCCGTGATCGCGCAGGACTGCTCAGGCAGCTGGCCAACCTGTCACCGCACCCGGAGTCGGTACCGATCAACATGCTGGTCAAGGTCCCCGGCACGCCCCTGGAGGACGTCGAGGACCTCGACCCCATCGAGTACCTGCGCGCCATCGCGGTGGCCCGCATCATGATGCCGAAGAGCCACGTGCGACTGTCCGCCGGGCGGGAGCAAATGGACGAGTCGACCCAGGCACTGGCCTTCATGGCCGGCGCCAACTCGATCTTCTACGGCGACACCCTGCTGACCACCGGCAACCCACAGCTCGAGCGCGACCGCGCGCTGTTCGACAAGCTTGGCCTGCATCCGGAACGTCGCGACACCTGTGCCAGTGACGACGAACGCGAACAGGTCCTGGCCCGGCAGATCGAGCGCCAGGCCAGGGAAGCCAGCAGCGCCCAGTTCTATGACGCTGCGGTCTAGCCCCATGTGCGCCCGCTGCCAGCCCTGCGCTAGTGCGGCGCATCACTGCCAGGAGCCCACCCCATGAGCGCAGACTGGCATTCCCACCTGCGCCAGAGTGCCCAGGCACGCCACGAGGCGCATCGCTGGCGCCAGCGCCGTGTCCATCGGCAGGACGCGCAGCGACTCGACATGGCCGGCAATGACTATCTCGGTCTGGCCGCTGACCCGCGCCTGGCCGAGGCCGCCGCCGATGGTGCGCGGCGCTTCGGCGCCGGGGCCCGTGCCTCACATCTGGTCACCGGACACAGCACGGTGCACGAGGCACTCGAAGAAGCCCTGGCACGCCTCACCGGACGCCCCCGGGCGCTGCTGTTCTCCACCGGCTACATGGCCAACCTGGGGGTGATACAGGCGCTCTGTGACAGCGGCGTGCATCTTCTGCAGGACCGGCTGAATCACGCCTCCCTGATCGACGGTGCCCGGCTGTCCGGCGCCCGCTCACGGCGCTATCACCACAACGACCTTGATGACCTGGCGCGCCTGCTGGATCGGGTGCCGGACGCCAGCCGCCGCCTGGTCATCAGCGACGGTGTCTTCAGCATGGACGGGGACTGCGCCGACGTCGACGGCCTGGCCGAGCTCAGCCGGCGCCACGGCGCCTGGCTGATGATCGACGATGCTCATGGCATCGGCGTGCTGGGCGAAAACGGCGACGGTAGCGTCGGTCGACGGCTGGGCTGCGAGCGGGTCCCCGTGCTGGTCGGCACCCTGGGCAAGGCGCTCGGCACCGCCGGTGCCTTCGTCGCCGGCGATGACGCCCTGATCGAGCATCTGATCCAGTTCGCCCGCCCTTACATCTACACCACCGCCCTGCCCCCGCCGGTGGCGGCAGCGACGCTTCAGTCTCTCGAGATACTGGCCGGCGAACCCGAGCGACGCCGCCATCTCGATGGGCTGATCGCGCGATTCCGACGCGAAGCCGCCAGCCTTAAGCTGCCGCTGATGGCGTCGGCCACTCCCATCCAGCCGATCCTGCTCGGCGATGAGCAGCGCACCCTGGACTGGGCCAGCACGCTTGACGACGCCGGCATCCGGGTGGGCGCCATTCGCCCGCCGACGGTTCCCGCCGGCGCCTCGAGGCTGCGTGTCACCCTGAGCGCCGCCCATGACGACCACGACATCGACCGTCTGCTCGAGGCGCTCTTGACCTGCCAGAAGCAGGAGTCGGCCACCTGCGCAGGGGCATCCCGATGATCCGGCTGGTACTGCTGTCCGGTTGGGCCATCGACGCCAGAATCTGGTCACCGCTGGCGAGCCATTGGGGGACCTCGGTGACGGTGGAGGCCATCGACTGGCCCGGCATGGGCGGCAGGCCCGGGCTTGCAGACGCAGGTGTCTCGGACGCAGACGCCTCAGACGCAGACACGGGGCTTTTCCAGCAGCAGGCACACCCGTCCTCTGGCCTTCAGACGCTGGCGAAGGCCATGGGGCCTTCCCTGTCGTCCCGCGACGGCGAGCCGGTCATCTGGGTGGGCTGGTCGCTCGGTGCGTTGCAGGCCGCCGAGCTGACCCGGTACCTGCCCGCCCCCGATGGCCTGGTGCTGCTCGGCATGGGCCCGACCTTCTGTCACCCGAACGGGGTGACAACGTCCGCGCTGGCTGATTTTCGCGCCGCCTTCCGCCGCGACCCGACCAGGGCCAGAGAGCATTTCCTGCGCTGGCAGCTGTCCGGCGAGCCCACGCCCCGTGACGCCCTGCGCCGGCTGCGCAGCCTGCTGACGCCTGACATCGGCGCCGATCACGCCACACTGGAGCAGGGCCTCGCCACCCTGGCAGGCGCCGATATCGGTGACCTGCTTGGCGGCGTGCCAGGCCATGTCTCAGGCCAAGCGCCGGATAATGCAACTCCCGTCCCCGTCACGTCCCTGTGCGGTGCCACGGACCCCCTGCTGGCCCCTGCCGTACGCGCGGCCATGGACGAGCGGATCGAAGGCGCCGGACACTGCCCGATGCTGAGCCAGCCGGCCCGTCTGGCCGAGGCGATTCAGCGACACGCCTTGCGCATGCTAGATGAAGGAAAGGCACCCACCAGCCGTCGCGGGGCTCACTATGGTGACCGCGAAGCTATCGATGCCGACCGCGAAGTCCAGGGGTTTGACGAGGTGACGCCATGAACGCTCCGCTTGTGCAGCGCCAGCTCGAGCCCGCACGCTCCAGCGACACCGCCACGCCGGCCCAGGCTGGCGTCTCCGTAGCGCCCGATGCCACACCCGGTGACTGGCAGCGACGGGTCGCCCGGGCGTTCTCGCGGGCGGCCCCGCGCTACCGAGAACTGGCACGCGCCCAGATGGCAATGGCCGAGACGCTGTGGCCCCACCTGCCAGATCACGCCGAACGGATCCTCGATCTGGGTTGCGGGCCCGGCGACCTGACCCGGGGAGTAGCCCAGCGCTACCCTGACGCCAGCGTGCTGGGGCTGGATCTGTCCGCGGCGATGCTGGCACAGGCTCGCCAAGAGGCATCACCTCATCCGCGTGCCACGGCGTGCGCCTGGGTCTGCGCCGACGCCCAGGCGCTGCCGCTGGCCGATGCCAGTCTCGACCTGGCGATATCCAATCTGGCCATCCAGTGGTGTCCCGACCTGGAGCAGGTGCTGGCGGAACTCCATCGCGTCCTGGCACCTGGGGGACGGGCGGTACTCAACACCCTGCTGCCCGGCACCCTGGCAGAGATCGGCCAGGTCTGGCGTCAACCGGGCAAGGCCAGTGGAGTGCTGGACTTCGCAAGCCTCGACGACCACCGGCGAGCAGTGCTTTCCCGCCGCTGGGCCGCCACCGCCTTCGAGCAGCGTGCCGAGCGCTTCTACTACCCGGACCTGGACGCCGTGATGGCCTCGGTCAAGGGCGTCGGCGCCCAGGTCGCCCGTCCCGGCGCCCGTCTGAGCCGTCAGGATATAAGACAGGCGCGGGCCCGCTATGAACACCTGCGCAGACCCGAAGGACTACCGGTGACCTACCAGCGGCTGACGTTGATTCTCGATCGCTGACGCCTGACCACCGCGCCCCTGAGTGAGGTGCCCCATCGTCGTTTCACCGCCACCAAACTTGCAGCACAGGATCCCGCACTCGCCATGCCAAGCTACTTTGTGACCGGCACCGACACCGACGCCGGCAAGACCCTGGCAAGCTCCGGCCTGCTGGCCCTGGCACGCCGCCAGGGCCAGACCACCCTCGGCCTCAAACCGATCGCCTCGGGGTGTGAGTCCACCGCCGAGGGCCTGCGCAATATCGACGCCCTGACCCTGCAGGCCCAGAGCGTGCCGTCTGTACCCTATGACGACATCAATCCCTTCGCCTTCGCGCCCCCCATCGCGCCACACCTGGCGGCTCGCTATGCCGGCGTGGACCTGTCCCTCGACAGGCTCTGCCACACGCTGGGGGGAAGCCTTGAGCTCCCCCGTGATCTGATCCTGGTCGAGGGCGCCGGCGGTTATCGGGTCCCGCTCAACGACCAGGAGGACCTGGCGGGGCTCGCCACACGCCTTCAGCTTCCGGTGATCCTGGTGGTGGGACTGAAACTCGGCTGCCTGAACCACGCCCTGCTGACCGCCGAAGCCCTCAAGGCAGATGGCGTCACTTGCGCCGGCTGGATCGGCAACCTTGTCGATCCCGGCTTCGCCGAAGATGAAACCCTCTACCGGGACAACCTCGATCACCTGAAAGCCAGACTGCCGGGGCCCTGCCTCGGCATCATTCCGCGCCTCGATAGCAGCGACCATCGGGCACTGGCCGATCAGGCCGCCGATCATCTTTCGCTGCCATAGCTCGACCTCACAAGCCTCAGCCCCGCCCCCGCTCCCGCCCCGGACGCAGCGTCCGGGCGGATAGCGGGGCCCTGACTCGATCGAAGCGAGCGCACCTCACGGAAGTGTTTGACTTGCCAGGCCGGCAACGTAAAATATGCCCCGCCTACCCCGCGTGCGGATGTGGTGGAATTGGTAGACACGCTAGATTTAGGTTCTAGTGCCTTAGCGCGTGGGAGTTCGAGTCTCCCCATCCGCACCATCTTGATTTCCCTCAGCTTTTCCCGAATTCCAGCACATTGTCACGGCGCACTAGATTTTCGGGTGTGACCGGATTGTGACCGAGCCGATTCACTGCTTCCCTCACCCGGTGTGGCGCCAGGTGTGCATATCGCTCCGTCATCGTTATGCTGGAGTGACCAAGCAACTCCTTCACGACTTCCAGCGGCACCCCGTCTGTCACCAGCCATGATGCGGCGGTATGCCTCAAGTCGTGAATGCGCAGATCCTCGAGGCCGGCGCTCTTGCTTGCTTTCTCGAAACCACTGCGCAGCGACTTCACCTGGCCACCGCCCGGCCGGGCGAAGACCCAGGGCGACTGTGGCGCGTTCTCCGCACGCCAGGTCGCCCGCCTCTTGATTGCCGATGCCGCATTGGCGTTCAGCGGCACAACGCGAGGCTTCCCCGACTTCGTGTGCCTGGCGTTGAGCGTGATCGACTCCACTCCTCGCGTCAGGTCCACCCTGGCCCAGTCCAGGTTGAGCAACTCCCCGCGGCGGCAGCCGGTGTAGACGGCTACCTCTATAAAGTCAGCGAGGATGTCACCGCTCCGCTGCTGCCGGGCCACGGCGATCAGCCGGCCCGCCTCGGCTCTCGTCAGGTACCTCTCCCGGTGGTGGGGCTCCCGCAGCATCCTGCCCTTCACTGGGTTCGGTAGATCCCACTCCCATTCACGATTGCAGTGATTGATGGCCGAGGACAGGGCCGCCAGTTCGCGGTTGATCGTGGCGTTCGCTCGCCCCTGGTCTTTCCGCTGCCGGCAGTAGGCCTTGATGTCCTGGCCGGTCAGTCCGTTGACCTCCCTGCCCTTGAAGAACGCCAGCAGGTTCTTCGTCTGCCGCTTCAAGGTCTCCAGGCTGCGCAAGTGCTCCGACCCGCGCAGGTATTCCAGCATCACTTCCTCGAACAGCCGCGGTGGCTTTACCTCCCAGTGCTGTTCTCTGTGGGCCTGCGATCGCCACTTGGATTCGATCGCCTTGGCCTCGTTCAGGTCCGTTGAGCCAGTAGAGCGTCTAACTCTTTGGCCGCGTTCTTGGTATGAGGCCCACCAGTACGGCGACCCCTTCCTTCTGTGTGGCATGCAGTCTTCTCCATTTTCTGCACGCCGGGCGCACTGTGAGCGTCATACTCTGGTGCGCCGGCGTCAAGGTCAGCCAGTCGACGAATGCTCCCCAGGGTCACTTTCCGGCCCTTGCCGCTGCTCACGGTTCGCAGCGCCCCCTGGTTCGCCCAGCGCCGTACCGTCCAGTGGCTGACGCCAAGCATCTCGGCGGCCTCGCTGTAGGTCAGAAGCACCTTCTGCATACACCCTCCGCGCAAAAGAAAGCCGCCTCGAGGGCGGCGGTTATCGTTTCGAGTCGATGCGATCCGGCTTCGCAAACGCTGCCCAAGATCGGTAGGCCTGCTCGGGCGTTCTCCCGCGCCCGATGACCGGGATGCCTGGCTGAGAGCAGATGAAACCACTGGGCGCCATGGCGTAGAAGCCGCCGCAGAGATTGGCCACCCACACCCTTTTGAGCCGAATGTGCGGCTTCATGCCTCACCTCCCACCTTTGCTGCTGACCGAGTAATCGCCTCCCTAATAGATTCAGGGCCAGTGAACTCGACCGCCGGACACTCAGAGAAGGACAAGGCCGCTGGTTGCGCAGTCACAATAGGCTCGCCCAAGTCGTTCTCGCCGTGGAGCACGTCCATCCGGTGTCCGGCCGCTAGCTCTAAGGCGTCGCCGCTATTGACCAGCGGGTTCCAAAGACGGCTCGACTTCCCGTCATCACACTTCACCATGGAGAAGGCTCTGCCGAATCGACTGCTCTCTTTCATGTGGCTGATTTCTAGCCCGAGAGACGCCGCTGCTTTCTCGATCAGATGGCGACCGATCATTCCTCACCTCCCGGCTTCGGCGCCGCTGCGAGCATCACCGTCCACGCACCAAGCATTCCATGGTAGGCAGATGCGCTGGTGTCACCCGTCGATTCCAGCATCTCGCGCGTCGGCTCCACCGGCACGCACTGCCAGGGCTCGTCCGGCGTCGGGATGCGCGGGCCGGCTTCGATCTCGTCTCCGTCTGGGATGAGACTATCCCACCGAGCCAGCCTGGAATCCCAATAGCTGGGCGACCAGTCGTCACAGCCCAGCATGCCTTTCACCCAGTACCACCCGGCCTGCCTACTCATCGCCACCTCCCTCGGCCTGTTGGCGGTACATTCGGGCCATCTGCTTCATCGCGTCACGGCAGCAAGGGCTGTAATACTTCCCCAACTCGTGTTCTGCTTCATGCAGCGCCTCCGCCTTCATCCTGGCGTCGCGGCGGGCGAGGCCGGTGGCGATAGAGCCTCCTTTTAGCGCGACGTGCAGATCACGCCCCATCTTCGTTCTCCAGCCGGGCGACACGAACTCGACGGGCTCGCCATCCGACATGGTGTGCACTGGATGGTCAACACGATCCGCATCGGCAATTCGCTGCGCGGCCTCCAGGCATTCAGCCAGTGCATCCCTCTCTGCCTCTATCTCCTGGAGCCTGGAGCGCAGCGCGTCAGCCTCCTGCTCCATACCCTGGGACAGCCGTCGAACCGCATCCCACGTTTGCTCGTAGATCGGCCAGTCCGGCTCGACGACAACGCATTCTCGAGTGTGTATGTGGTTGTGAGTTAGTATCCGGCACAAAGCCACAGCCTGGCTGGCCGACAGGTCCTTGATTTTGACAACGATGTATCGCTCTTCCCGCTCAAAGCTCATGGCGTGCCCTCCAGCGCTTTCTCCAGCTTGCCGACCATCGTCAGCCCGACATTGGCCGGCAGGTTGTCGCCCGCCCATTCCCGTGCCGCTCTGACGTCCTCACGCAGCCGCCAGAGCTTCCGTTCCAGCACCCGCTCCCGTTCGCTCTTGCCATCGGGGTCCAGCTCGCCCTCTGGCATCCTGGCCTTCTCGATACACCTACCCATGTCGACTCTCCTGCTCTCTGTACGCCCGCCTCGCTTCTCTCAGGACCAGCGCCCCGCCCGCCATGATCAGCAGGCCGAGAATGATGGCCGCGATCATCCCGCCTTCCTCCATGCCGGCATCCCGTCGAGCGTGCCGTCGCGCTGGATCCGCCCGTGCTCGTGCCACTGCCGGATCGCCTCTTGGGCCGCCTCCGGCGCTTTCGCCAGCCGGTACTGGCCCATCACGGCACCGAGGCCCGCCGCCACGTGCCGGGCGCTGAACCGCACCGGCAGTCCTTCCCGCACCCTGATCTCCTGCTGCACGGACACCAGGCCGCGCAGCCTGTCTACTCGCTGCATACCCACTCCCTCCACATCTGATCGGCGAGCGCCTGCTCGATAGCCCTGGCGCCGACCTCGCCCCATACCTCGATGTCGTTGATCCACTCGGCTGGCGTCATGCGGCGCTCTGCCTCAGCAAGTCATCCTTGTGGCCCGCGCCGTACTGCTGGGCTTCGCCGCCCATCCACTCCACGACGCGATCCACGCTTTCGCCCAGGGCCTTCGCCATCAGCAGGAAGTCGGTCTCGAGGCGGGCTACCGCGTCATCGCCGTCATCAGCCTCGTTCGCCTCGTCAATCAGCGTGTCATCGAAGCGAATTGCCTTGATGGCCAGGTCGTCGTGGAGCACGAAGGTCATACGCCCCTCGAGCACCAGGGCGAGCTTGCTTGCCTGGCGCCCGCTCTCCAGCAGGTGCTGCATGTCATCGCTGTCCAGGTCCACCTGGCGGCCGCGCACGACTCCGTCATCACCTTTTGCCTTGAGCTCGACCTGATCCCCGATCTGCATGTCGGCCGGGCGGCTGCCGGGGTCCGCAAGCCAAGTCGTCATGGCGCGCATCGGAAGGGTCTGCGTAGCAAGCGGCGTGACCTTGAGGCTGCCCAGCGTCTCGCGCATCAGGTCCAGGGCTTCCTCTGCACGTTTGCGGCTCGAGGTGGCCACGCCGATCAGGTTGCGACTCACGTCCCACCACACGTCGAATCGCTGCGTCCGCACGAATGCCCGCGGCAACAGTTCCTCGTAAACCTGCTCCTTGATTGCCTGCTTCTCTTGGCGGCGCAGCTTTCTGCACTCCTCCGCCTCGATCACATCGACTCGCTCCTCGACTTCCTCTCGCACTACTGAGGCCGGTAGGATCCGCTCTTGACGGCACATGCTCATGAGGCAATGACTCTGAAGCTCATGCAGGTGGCGATCACTTCCGCGACCTGCCGGGGGCACCCAGCCAACGCGACGTGCTTCGCTGCCACTGAGGGGGCGCAACGCCTGCTCGCCCAGCGCTTGTTCCAGCCACTCCAGGCTTGAGATATGGGCGCTGTGAACGCGGTAGAGATGGAGATTTTTGAACCACATGATCGTGCTCCCATGAAAAAGCCCCGGCGCGTGCCGAGGCTGGAAAGAAATTGCCGCTTCACGTGCGGCACCCGGCCCGCCCTGCCGCCTACTGCTGTGCAGTGAACTCGCCCGCGCTCAGCACGGGTGGAGCTGAGGAGGCGGCGGCCAGCGGGCTGACTCCGTTTTGAGACACGGTGGCCTGGCCTCGTCCCGGTCATTGGCGCCACCGGGCACGGCGCGTTTATTCATGCCGCCCGCTTGATCCGCAGGCGCATTCGATATGCATTGCTGGCTTGGCGACGGGCCGCGTTGATGCTGGCCTGAAACTGGACCGGCGCGGGCATCTGCTTGACCCGGCTGTTGATGCTGGAGTAGCTGGTCGATATGCCCTGCCGTTGCAGATGGCTGACGACCTGGCGAATGGACATGCACTGGACCTCGATGCAGTCCTGTACTGTCTGGTCGATCTCGGACCAATCTCGCCGACGCCACGCGCCGCGGCGACGGGGATCAGTAAAGCCGCTGCGCTTGGCCAAGCCATGGACCTGGTCTCGCCCAAGGCCCAACTCTGTTGCGATGTCCTGGTAGGTGGCGCCCTCATCGAGACGGCGCTTCACATACTGTTTTTCCGTGGTCTTCCATTGGTGCTGTTCCATACCGCCTCCCACAAAAAAGGCCCTGGTGTGGGGCCTAAGCTGGTTGATTCCGCTCTGCTTGAGCCTTCTCCAACTCCGCGTTGAGGTCTTGCGCGTCACCTTCATGGCTGCGCATCGTGAAGAAGTCGCTGGCTCTTGCCTGGCCACCCTTGAGGCTGTTGTAGATGCTCTGAAAGTCTGCGATGTCCTCTGGCAGACAATCGTCCAAGCTCTTGCCGAGATAGGCGCTCAGGTGGTTCGCCTTGACGCCAAACTTGTTGAACGCCTGAACAGTACGGCGCACTCGGTCGGCGATGGGCTCAGCGTTGTCACCGGCTAGCGTCTTCCTGCATTGGTTGACGGCAGCCTCGACAAGATCAGGCGGGAGGATCGCCAGCAGCCGGGCACGCAAGCGCCGTCCGCCCATGTTGGCCGTGACTTCGTAGATATCCCGCTCGTCAGTCAACGCAACGCCACCGCCTCGCTTGTCGCGGATGTGTCGAACCGTGAATTTCTGGCTGCTGTAGGTGTTTGTCTCAACGTCCCAGGCGTAGGCTTCCATTTCGCTGTTACCGTCCTGACGCGACAGCTCACGGATGCCAAAGTCGATGTTCCCCCAGCACCGGGCAAGCTCCTCTGCCAGGCGGATCGACGGGCCGGACACCTTCTGGCCTCCGCGTGGATAGGCATACTCGCCAACGGCGGCTAGGGATGGGCGACTGCAGCTCTGCATCACCTTCGAATAGGCCAACGCTTCATCCCGTGGAAACTGCTTTGCCAACAGTAGCTTCCCCTGAGCCTCTGTCGTCGCCCGGCTTTGTTCGATGTGCACAGTCCCTGCGTTGACGTGCTGCTGCATCTGTTGTGCAGCAAACGGGTTGACCGTTTCCTGCTGTACCTGATGATTCATGATCGTCTCCTACGCTGCCCAATGCGGCAGGCTCAATGTCTCGATGCCTGGCCAGTTACCGGCCTGCATGCATTCGTGGTACACCTGCAGATCCTGCTGGTAGCCAAAGCGGCCACGATCCTTGGCCTCGGCGTCCAGCGAGAACAGGCGAACCGGGTAGCGGGCACATTCGATGCTTGTACTGATCACCAGAAACAGGAATGCGCGTGGCGCCTCACCAAAGTGGGCTTGATAGCCATCGGAGTAGAAGGCGTCTTGAACGTGGTAGCGGAACTCGTAGGCCGACCGCGAGAACTTGCCCATATCGGCGGTAGTCTTCACGTCCATCAGCCAGCCCATTTCGGGCAGCGCTTTATCTGGCCGGCATCGGCAAAGCTCTCCGGTAATCTCGTCGTTCCAGTAGATGCTGGCCTCGACATCACCTGCGGACTCAACCAACCACCGGGCATGCGGGTGCGCCATAACGCTTTCCCGGATCAGCTCGACCTTCCGGCCCTCGGAATGAGTCAGGACCGTCTTATCGCCCGCTTCCTCTGCGAACTTTGCCCAAGCATCCTTGCCCGCCTTAGTGTTCCTTGGTGCGTCTGGCCCCACTGCATACTCGGCCTCGAAGCGGTGTGGCTCCAAAATCCTGGCATGGCAGGCATCACCAATATTCAGCGCTGTCTTCTTCTCGTCGTCCTCGGGGGCCGTCCGAGACCATTGAAGAAGGGCCGGTGATCGATGCAGCAGATCAAGCTGCGACTTCGATACTCCCGGGCCCTTGTGATAGTCATCGTTCGGCATGCCCTGGTAGTAACCAGGGCCTATGCCTTGTGCTGACATGCTGCTACCCTCTCCTCGATACTGTTGGTATCCGCCCCAGTCAGACCGCCATCGGCTGGGGCTTCTCTATAACTCTGCGTCAACCAAGCGCTCCCCCAGGAGGACGCGAGCCGGTATTACCGATTCTTCGAGTCCAAGCTGGGTCGCTATCTCTTGATTGGTGAACCCCCTCTGGCGAAGCCGAAAAGCCGCCTTTGCTATCTTCCTGCTACGGGCGTTCTGCCGCGCCTTGCCACTGGCCCCCATGCTTCCCTCCTCATGCCGCCCAGGCGTCCCGCTCTCTGCGGTACTCCTCGAGCAGTCGGTCGCTGTCTTCGTCGGTGAGCTTGGCCTCGAGCCATGCCGCCGGATAACCGCGGCGGTCGAGAATGTCGAACTCGAATTCCTCCGGCTCTGGGGGATCGGCGTCACCGAATCCAAATCCAGTGGTGCGCATCGGCACCCCAGGGCTGTAGAGCGTCACCTGGCACCGGCACGGGATACCGGCAACGGTGGTCATAAACGTCATGCCGCCGCCCTCCCCTGTGTGCCTGTGGCGTGCAACCAATCAGCCAGCAGATCGACGACACACCGGTATGCGTTGTCGCCGCCGCTGTGGCCCTCGCTGGTGGCCACTCGTTCCAGGGCGTAGGCCAGATCGCCCAGGCTGCCGGTGTGAACGGCATGCGTGATCGCCGCCTCAATGGCGTCTGTTGCTGGCTGCGAGTCGGGCTGGCCAGCTGCAGTAATCAGCCACTGCGCATCGCTGCGGGCATCTACGTAGCGTTGGTAGCTCATGCTCACCTCCTGCCGCACCAAGCGGCGCCGATGATGGCCAGAGTGATCAGGCCCGCCGCGATGACGAGCCAGCTGTCGTTGGGGGTCATGACTCGCCTCGGGCTTTAGCCAGGGCGTCTGCCATGGTTCGGCGAAGTCCAGCAAGGGCTTCTGCCTCTCCGTAGTGCTCTGTATCCACGTCGCAATCTGCGGGCAACCATAGGTCGACAACCCTCTCGAAAGCGGCCAGCGCCTCATACAGATCCGGCGCGGCGGCTATCAGGTGTGCGTCAGGCTCGCTCTGGCAGGCGTAGTACCCCTCCAGGTTCTCCAGAAACAGGTTCTCGGTTCCGAATTTCCCCTCGAAGGTGACGCAATCGCGCATTCGGTGGTGGACCGTCCACGGCCCTGGAGTTGTGTTTAGTTCGCTCATACCGCCCTCCAAATCTCGATCGGCGGCGTCACGCCCTTGGCCGCCATGGCCTTGCGTCGCTGCCAGCGCTCTTTGCGCAACCACCGCTTGCGGTGCTCGCTCGTAATAATCTTGTCGGCCCAGTGCTCGCCGATGAGAGGCCGCAGTCCGAGGCGGCGTCGTGCTGTGTCTGCGGTCATGCGACCTCCTGGAATAAAAAAGCCCGCCGGTGGCGGGCAAATGCAGGGAACAGATGATGATGCGGCGGCTGGATGCCTCCAGCGGCACGGGGACACTTGGCCTGATCCCGTGTTGCCACCAGCATTTCCGGCTTAGCGAGCCGGCGCTTGCACCGCATCGGGGAGAACCCTCGTCAACGCTCTTGCCTGTGTGTCGGCAGCTCGAAGGGCTCTCTCCGATGGGCAGATACTGTCAGCCTCTGCCGGGGCGCTGGGCCGCACTGCGCAGCGGATCGCGTGGTGCTCCGTTGTCACGCCCTGCGGCGCTTACCGTTCTGCAATCTCGTCCCACTCCCGAGGGCATGCGACATGGACGCGATGGCCTGAGTGCTCTTCCATCATGTCGGCCATGAATTCCCTGCGATCCATGAGCTCGTAGCCTGGCGCGTGATCCTCGATCTCTCCTTGCAGGCGCTCGATGCGCTCTTGAATCTCTTGGGGCGTTGGGTACTTGCCGGCGCCCATGCCGACTGTCATCACGGCCCGCTGCTCCGTGTCGGGGTTCATCAGATGGACCTTCATCTCAAACACGACAGGGCCGTTCATGGTGATCTCGCTGCTCATAGCTTCCTCCCGTTGTCATCCGTCAGCCCTCTCGGCGAGAAGGCTGGTGGATAACCCTTTAGGGTTGCGGCTCGCCCTCTGTTGGGGCCTCGCCTCGCCAGCTCCGACTTCGCTGGGTCTCCGGGTCGGCTACATCCGGTAGCTCGGGTGGTGGGCTGCTGCCCTGTCCACGCTTCAAACAATACTCAGGCGTATTGATTCCGTCAATGATTTTGCGCATTGAAAAACACATGATTTTGCCTCTCACGGGGTAAGATATTGATACGTTTAGGAATTGTGGATCAAAAAAAATCCGCCAGGACGGCGGATTCTTATGGTGCGGCGCGTTCGCTTAGTGGGTCGTGAACCGGAGCTTCATCTTTGCCTCGACCACCACCCCAACGATCTCGCAGTTCCCGTTGATCGGGATGACCGGGTAGGACGGATTCAGCGGCTTGAGGTAGCGCATGCCGCCGTCGATCACGAGTTTCTTGAAGGTCGCCTCGTCGCCACCAGCGAGCTGAGCGACGACCAGGCTTCCATTGTTGGCCTCAACCTCGGGGTCAACCAGGATCATCATGCCCTGTGGAATGCTGACACCAGTCGGCGCCGTCATCGAATCCCCTTGCACCTCCAGCCAGAAGGCGCGCCCCTTAGCCTTGTAGTCGGTTTCTTCAAAGGACTGCTCGCAGCCCGGATCGTACGGTGTGATAGCTTCGCTCCAGTGACCAGCCGCCACCCACGACACTACAGGGTAGTGGTACGACTCGCCAACGGGTGACGGCGCACCGACGTTGCTGCCCCCGCGAGCCTCGTCACCCTTCCCGTTCCTGAGCCACGTCGCGTCGACACCAAGCGCGAAGGCCAGCTTCTCGATATTGCCCTGCCTGGGGTCCTTGCTCTGGCCGGACATGATCCGGTGGATGGTTGGCTGCTTCACTTTGGAGCGACGCGACAGCTCGCCCTCGGACCAGCCGAGCTCGTTCAACTTGCGCCTCAGCCTTTCGCCCAAGGTCTCCATGCGCGATTCCTCGCAATACGAATTCGAATTGAAAATTGTATTGCGCGAATCAATACCCGTGCGTATTATTGAATCATGATTTCGGGTATTGGAGCTGACGATGCAACTTAAAGACATGGTGGAAGCTCTCCTCGAATCCGGTCACAGCCAGGCATCCATTGCCCAGGCCTGCGGGACAAACCAGCCGACGATCTGGCGCGCTGCGCAAGGCGTCGACATCCGCTACAGCACCGGACGAGAGATTGAGCGCCTTTACCGCCGGGTTAGCCGCTCCAAGCGAGCCGCCTAACCACACCGACAGATTAACCAGCCACGCCCGCGAGCGGCACGGTATCGATCAGGAGAATTTCCCCATGGATAAACAACCAGTACGCGACATGGACGCTTTCATCGATCCGGTGCACGACGCGGCGTTCAACAACTGCATCAAGGCCCTTGCCGTAAACGTCGGCATGTCTGCCAAGAGCCTTTATCGCCGCCTGGACGACAACGACGCGATGCCGCTGCGATTCGTGGACTTCGTGTCGATCTTCTGGAGCGTCGACGACGAGTCGCGCAAGGAAATGATCCAGCCGTTTATGGATGACATGGGGATGGTCGCTGTGAAGCGCACCGAGGCAGGCGTGGGCCGTGGTGACGTGCTGGGCTCGGTGCTGGACAGCCAAACAGAATCCGGTCGCCTGGCCGGCCTGATCCACCAAGTGATCGCCGACGGCGAGGTGGACGAAGACGAAGCAGCAAGCCTGGATGCGCAGTTCCGCGCTATCGAGGCAGCGACAGCCAAGTTGAAAGCCGACCTGGCGTCGATGAAGAAACCTGCCCTGCGCTCAGTCGGGCAGTAAATGCAAAGAAGCCCGGCGTGCTGGGGAGCAAGGGCCGGGCTTCATCACAAACAGTAGGTGAATCATGACAGATACCGCTCAGATATTCCAGTTCCCAAGCGCGCCCGAGGCGCCCAGGGAAAAGCGAGGCCCGCAGGTGGAAGACGGATACACCCGCATTGCCAACGAGCTTTTCGAGGCAGTGACCAACTCTCACACCTGCCCGATCACCCTGCGCCAGATGCGCATCGTCCTGTCCGTGATCCGCAAGACCTATGGGTTCAACAAGAAGACTGACCGGATCAGCGACGGCCAGTTGGCTGCAGCTACCGGCATCAGTCGGCAGAACGTGAACGCCGCAAAGCGAGAGCTGCTGGCGATGAACGTGCTGTTCACTGACGGTCAGAAACTAGGCGTCAACAAGGCATACGCGGAGTGGGACTTCACCGCTCGGCCCGAGAAAGACAACCTGAAACAAACTAGAGACACTGTCTCTAAAGCAGAGACAAAAAATGTCTCTAAAGCAGGGTCACACAAAAGACAGAAAGACATAACTACTGCTGACGCAGTAGTTAATGCGCAATCGGTGCGCGACGCCTTCGACGTTTTCTACAACGCTGGACTGCCGAAGAAGGACCGCAAGCGTGCCGAGCGGAAGTTCTCCGCCCTGGTCAAACGCGACAAGCGTACCCCGGGTGAGCTGGCCGACTTCCTGGCCAACGACATCCGCAAGCGCCTCGCATCTGAGCAGCAAGGCTTCGAGCTTCTGCATCCGACCACGTACCTGAACAACGAGCGCTGGCTGGATGACTACGAGCCTGCCTCACCGGTTGTAGCCCCCGGCTCAGACATTCCCGCCTGCCCGCATGCGGACATCCTGGCCGAGTGGGACCGTCACCTGGCCGCCAAGAAGGGCCGAGCTCCGGCTCCTGTCGACTGGGAAGGCACTCGCATGGCCGGAAAGCTGGAAGCGCTCTGGGCCAAGTGCTGGAACGCGAAGAACCCATCCGGCGCCGTGCGCTATGACAGCGTCGAGTCTGGTGTCCAGTGGTGGTCCTCGGTGTTCAAGCACCTCGCTGGCAGCCGCAACTTCCTGCAGTCCGACGTCACCCTGAGCAACCTGTTCAACCCGGACACGTTCAGCCTCGCCGTCAACGGCAGCCTCCGCGAGCAAGGGGGTGCTGTCCGATGAACACTGAGGTCATCCAGTACGAAAACCAGATCATCGGCGCCGTGACCCTGGACTCCAGCCTGATGATCAAGGTCGGTGAACAGCTCCACGCCGAAGACTTCGCCGGGGCCGATCAGCAGATCGCCTGGGGATCCCTCCAGAAGCTGTGGCGTGAAGGCAAGCCCACCGACGTGGTGACGCTGTCAGAAGCCAGCGGCCTGGCCATCGACCTGCTGGCCGAGTGGGTGCGCGGTACCTACAGCCACGACGCCAACTCGGTGGCCACCTGGGTCAACATCGTTCGCCAGAAAGCGCGGATCCACCGTCTGACGACCGGCCTGGCCGATGTGCTCAGCAGCGCTCAGGAGAAAGGCGCCGACGCCGACGCCCTGCTGGGCCAGGCCCGCGACATGCTGATGGGCATCGAGAGCGACGCTGTCCAGACGAAGCGCTCTACCAACGAGATCCTGAAAGACCGCCTCGCTGCACTCGACCGCCGCATGAACGGAGAGGAAAGCCACATCGGGCTGACTACCGGGCTGCGAGACCTAGACGACAAGATCTATGGCTTCAAGCCATCCGAGCTGATCCTGCTGGCTGCACGCCCTGCGATGGGTAAATCCGCCCTGGCCCTCCAGATCGCCCAGCAGGCGGCCTGTGACCATGGCAAGAACGTCGCCGTCTTCAACCTGGAGATGGACGAGGACGAGATGTTCGACCGCTTCATGGTCCAGCGCGGCGAGTTCCCGGCGGACTGGTTCGCCAACCCTCAAGGACGACAGGACGACATCCACCGCATCGGCAAAGCCGTCACGTCGCTCAAGACCGCGTCGCTGACCGTCTTCGACAACATCTTCGACATCGAAGGGATCGTCGCCAAGTGCCGTTCGCTTCATCAGCAGCGCCCGCTTGATCTGGTGGTGGTCGACTACCTGCAGTTGATCAGCTCCCGCAACGCTGGCCGCTTCGGCAACCGCACCCAAGAGGTCGGCGAGTACAGCCGCGCCCTCAAGATGCTGGCCATGTCCCTGGGCTGCCCGGTGCTCGCCCTGTCCCAGCTCAACCGCGACGTGGAGAAGCGTCCCGACAAGCGCCCGCTGATGGCCGATCTGCGCGAATCAGGATCCCTGGAGCAGGACGCCAACAAGATCCTGATGCTCTACCGCGACGAGATCTACAACGAGCACAGCGACCAGAAAGGCGTCGCCGAGGTCATCGTCCGCAAGCACCGCGGCGGCCCGACGGGGACCGTGTTCACCAAAGCCAATCTGCGCATGTACGCCTTCGGCGATCTTGCGTTCAGCGACCGTCAGCAAGTCCAGGCACAGGAGGCGACCAATGACCCGTTCGCTTGAATCCACATGGTGCGCCTTCGACGGCTACATCATGCGCTCGCTGGCTGAGTCGCGCGTCGCCGGCATGCTCTCATGCCTCGGTATCTCCTACCTGTATGAGCACATGCCCTACAACTTCCATGGATACCTGCCCGACTTCTATCTCCCCGCCCTGGATGCCTTCATCGAGGTAAAAGGCGCCGAACCGACGCGGGGTGAGATCGAAAAGTGTGAGCGCTTGCACGAAGAGACAGGCTGCCCGGTTCTGTTGGTGCATGGCCGACCCGACAAATTCATGCATCACGACCACTTGGACGGATATGCCCGTATCGAAGTGTCGTGGCAGCCGCGCCTGCTGGTTGCCGGGCGCTGGGGGTCCATCTCGCTGAACCTGATCTGCCGCGCGATCTACCACCTGGGAGGGCGCATCGCTGGCGAGCTCTTTGTCAGTGCCGTTGCCAACTCTGGCGCGACTAGCACGCAGCCGATCGGTCCATATGCCGTCAAGTTTCTGCATGAGCTGAGCGACAAGATGGGCCGCCGCTGCCGCGCCATCTATGACCACAACGCACCAGTCAATGCCGCCAAGATTTCTGCTCTACCACGCGAGCCATCGCTGGCAGAGAGGGAGTGCATGGCGTTTATCAACAAGCAGAGCGCCAGGAGGGCCGCCGCATGAACGCCGCCATCAAGTGCAACTACCGATCAACCATGACCGACTGCCCAGCGCACGCCGTGCACATGGCTGTGAACCGTGCCGAGATCAGCGGGAGGCGTTACGGCGTTTTCTCTTGCGGAGAGGGCAAGTTTCGTGTCCGCCGCGTCAAGGGACGCCCTCAAAGCGCCCTGGAGATCATCACGCCCTCCTGGAGCTACGACAAAGCGTACCGCGAGGAGGTGGCATGAGCAGCAAAGAGCTGACCTACCAGATCGCCACCCTGCGGGACCTGGGCGGCGTCATCCATATGGCGGCCCGAATGGCTGGCCGGGGCCTGGAAGCAGGCCCTGTCGAGCTGGTGCTTCGCCGGCCCAAGAACCAGCGCAGCCTCGACCAGAACCGCCGCCTATGGGCCGTGCTAGCCGACGTCAGCCGGCAGGTTGAGTGGTATGGCCGGTACCTCTCCAAGGAGGCCTGGAAAGACATTTTTAGCGCTGCCCTGGAGCGTCAGGACGTGGTGCCGGGCCTGGAAGGCGGCTTCGTCATGATCGGCGGCCGCACCTCGAAGATGACCAAGCAGCGTTTCGCTGACCTGCTCACCCTGATCGACGCCTTCGGGGCCGAGCACGGTGTCCAGTGGAGCGATCCAGCCCTGCGTGTGTTCGACGAGTACCGGGAGGCCGCATGAAAGACGAGATTTTCCTTTACAGCCTTGTTGTGTGGCTGTGGGTTGTAGCGACGTTTGTATGGGCATTCCCGCTCTACTCGGCATGGCAGGCGGGTGTCCATGGTCCTGTGCTGCTCACCGCATTTGTCATTTTCGCAATAGCCACGCCAATCCTGGTGTGGTGCATCTTCAAGATTTTGCAGATTAAGCGAGGCGGTCAATGAACCCGACATTCGCCCTACTCGCCTTCGCCATCGTGTCCTGCCTCGGCGCCTGTGCCGCCTTGGCTTGGGCGCAGCGCGAGGAGAAGCGCCGGGCCTGCGAGGAGATGCGCAGCTTTCTGGAGCAGATCGACAGGAGGGATTCATGAAGCGCTCAGCCCTCCAGCGGAAGACACCACTCCGCAACCGGGCGCCGATGGCCCGTAAGCCGATGCAGAAGCGCCGCAAGACAGCACAGAAGGCGTCGAGCGACACCCGGTGGCGCAGTGAGCGGTACCTGGCGTTCGTCCGGTCCCTGCCCTGCTGCGCGTGCGGCGGCCCTGCCACGGACGCGCATCACGTCATCGGGCTGCACTGGGGCCTGTCTGGCATGGGCACCACAGCGCCGGACAGCTTCGCCATGCCCGTCTGCCGGGAGTGCCATCAGTCGATCCACGCCAGCCCCGAGATGCAGGCCCGACAGCCAGGGTGGCTGACCGACACCATCAACCGCGGCCTCGACCACTTCACTGACGAGCCCATCGTCGGCGCCCTGGCCGACGCCCTCGAGTTCATCGCTGCCAAGGAGGATGCCCATGGCTGACATCGTTAAAAAACTGGTCCAACGAGGCATCTCAATAGCCAGCCAAGTGGACCTGGCATGGATTGTAGGCACCACGTCGCACTGCATCTGGGAGACAGGAAAAGATAGCCCCTACGGCTACATACGGCGTATCGCCACAGGGAGTCGCGCGCGGGCAATCGTAAACCACGACCGCGTTCTCAATATCGAAGAGACCATGCGCCGGAGGGATGCCAAGTGACTGACCACATCGACAACGCCCTGCTCCGTCATGAGGAGACGCTCGTCAGCGTCAGGGATCTGGCCCGGCCAATCCGCATGGGTGATGAGGAGCCGCGCAACAAGTACCACCGCGAGATCAAGCCTGGCGTGTGGGTTGATGTCTACGACGTCCTCGCCGCCTGGGCCGTCGACAATCCAGCGCTGCAACACCTGATCAAGAAGGCATTGCAGCCCGGCGAGCGGGGCCACAAGACCCGCGAGCAGGATCTGGCCGACATCGTGGCGAGCGCCAAGCGCGCCCAGGAGCTGGAGCAATGAGCGATCTAGCCCTGGGCCGCATGAAGGCCGGAAGGATGAACCAGACAGAGGCGGCCTATGCCGCCCTGCTCGAGCAGCAGCGCGTCGCCGGAGAGATCGCCTGGTACCGCTTCGAAGGGCTCAAGCTGCGCCTCGCAGACAACACCTTCTACTCACCCGACTTCGCGGTAATGCGAGCTGATGGGCTGATGGAGTGTCACGAGGTCAAGGGCTTCTGGCGGGACGATGCCCGGGCAAAGATCAAGATCGCCGCCGACCTCTACCCCTTCCGGTTCATCGCGGTCATGAAGCGCCGCAAGAAGGATGGTGGCGGCTGGTCCGAGGAGGTGTTCGAGTGAGCGACAAGCAATCCGAGCGTCCACCAGACCGGCGCTACCACAACGACCCGAGGCGCCGGTCGTGAAGTGGTCACGGAAAAGCGCCTACTCAATCCAGAGCGGCGAATTCGTGATCTGCAAGACGACTCACAGCGGCGTCGACCGCTACACCCTCTGGCGAGGGTTTCAAGGCATCAGCGAACACAGCACGGCGAACGAAGCCAAGGCACGAGCAAAACGGGAGAGCGCGGCATGATTACGACTGATCCGAAACTGGCATGGGCCATGGCACTCGACACCGGTGTTCGCTCTCAGATGGGCCCCATCCTCGAGGAGCTGGAAAGCGGTGGCGGCGTGCAGTTCACCAAGAAAGGCGGCACCGGCGCTGCCCACGGCATTGAGTACGGGCCGGTCTACGCCCGCATCTGCCGTCTGGAGCGTGAGCAGCCCACCCTGGCTGCAATCGGGCATGTGCTGTGCCATCCCTCGACCGAGCAGGCGAACGCCTATCTGGATGACGCTGTAGAAGCCGTCGAGGGCAAGGTGATCGCCAGCATTCCGAACTGGGGCGATGGTCGAGCCTGGCGCCCCGCGAAGAAAGAGCGCGTGCACTACCTGATCCACGTCGCCCTACTGGAGCGGCAGCGCAATCTGTCGAACGAGCAGCCGGCATGGGGCCCTGAGCGCATCGGCGCCACGATGGCCGAGTGGTACGGCGTGGCGATCACCACCCGGGACTGGGCGCGCGACTGGCTGCCTGTCTGGGCTGCCATTCAGGCGGCAATCAACCACTGGGAGGGTGAAGCCATGGAACCAATCAGCGAGACAATTGGCGATCTGGTGCGAAATATCAGGAAGGCTGCATAAAGTGCTTGCTTTCTTGCGCCCGCTCAGATAGCTTATCTGTAAGCTGGACGGCGTACGCCCAAACAGCTACCACATCTCAAAGCCTCGCCCTTACCGGCGGGGCTTTTTCGTTCCTGCGCCCTGGCCTCTCGCCGGGGCGTAGTTCGTTATGCCGCCCTGCGAGCCTTCCCTCGCCCTGGTCGGGCGGCACCCTTTCCTGAATGACGCCGCCACCGGTGTCTTTGCCCGTTCGTGCGGGCTGTTTTATTCGAGGTGCATGATGATGGCGCTCCAGACGCAGACGCTGTTCATCAGCGCCGGCCACTCGATGTCCGATCCTGGCGCAACCGGTAACGGCCTGACCGAGGCTGACGTGGTGCTCGACTTCCGCGACCGGCTCTGTGACTACCTCGCCGACAAGCTGGTATTTGGCCGAGATGGCCAGCCGGGCCAGAACCTGCCGCTACGTCAGGCCTGCGAGATGGCGAAGCGTCACGACGTTGCTGTCGAGTTCCACTGCAACGCCTTCTCCAAGCCCACCGCCACCGGCGTCGAAACACTGTCGGATGCGAGCGGTAAACGGCTAGGCGCCCTCCTCTGCCACTCAATGGCGAGCGTCATGGGCATCGCCAACCGCGGCGCGAAAGGCGAAGACTCTGGTCAGCACAGCCGGCTGGCATTCGTCCGTGCCGGCGGGATCATCGTCGAGCTGTTCTTCATCACGAACCCGAATGACCTGGCTGCATACCGAGACAACCTCGATGCCCTGGTGGCCGAGGTCGGTCAAGTGCTGATCGCCGAGGTGTGCGAGCCCGAGTATTCCGACGCTGCCTAAGAGCGGCGCGGACACAACACTTGAATACGCAGACCGCGAAAGCGGAAAACACACCAGCCCGAGAGCTCCTATGGCTGAACAAGACGATCCTCTCGAAAGGCTGGAGCGCCGCGTCTGCACTGACCCCCAGTTTTCAGAACAAGACGTCGCCCTGATCCACGAGGTACTGAGAGCCTATCGCGGCTGGAAGTCCCTCGGTTGGGCCGCCAAATGGGTGACGATGATCCTGGCCAGTCTTGCGGGCGCTCTGATGGCATGGAAGACCGTAGCCGAGGAGATACGCAAATGGCTGACCGGATAGCACGCTGGGCCCTTAGCTGGCCCGCCTTTTTCCTGGCCCTGGGCTGGCTTGGGCTGTTCTCGCAGACAGACACCGCTGCACGACTCCATGGGTCAGCGCTCCCGGTGGTCACCGAGATGCAGATCGAGAGCCTGACCGAGACGGAATACCTGGGCCGCCCTGCCACGATCGTCAGCGGTTCGGCCGTGAAGAATCGGGAGTGCAGCTTCCGAGGCGTCGAATGGGCGCTCGAGGGTCAGGCCGGCATGGACGTGAAGGTCGACGCCTTCTTCAAGGATGCTCCGATGATCCGCGGCGAAGGCGTACAGCACTGGCAGGCGCTGATCGTCGGCGTTCCCCCTGATCAACTACCCGACACCCGGGGCGTCGTCCGGCATGAATGCGGGCGCTTCCCCGCCATCACGTCGCTCTACAGCGGCGAGTGAGGCAAGCATGAACTGGAGATCAGCCGTTGAAGAAGTCGCCAAGTACGCACCGGCTGTCGCTACTGCACTTGGCGGTCCTGCTGTGGGTGGTGCTGCAACTGGCGCCGCCCTTATGGTCACTTCTGCGCTGGGTATCGAGAACGATCCTGCTGCACTGGTGGCAGCGACTCAGGACCCTGCCAAGCGTGCTGAACTGGTCCGCCTCAACAACGAGCATCGACAGGCACTGGAGGCAATGCGCCTTGAGGCTGAGAAAGCCGCTGCCGCCGAGCAGACGGCTCGACTGACCGAGACACAACGGACCATGCGCGCCGAGCTGGAGCACGAGGGCATCTATAAGAGCGGTTGGCGCCCTGCCCTGGGCTGGGTGTTCGCCTTCTCCCTGGGAACCCTGTCCGCCGTGATGGCCTACACCATCGCGATCGACCCCACGGTCGTGGGTGATCCTGAGTTCACCGGCATGCTGATCTGGCTGTTCGTGACCATGGGCGCCGCCCTGGGCATCAATGTCCGTCAGCGCACGGTAGACAAAGCGCTCGAACGTGGGCAGCAGCCCCGCACATTCATGGACGCGATCAAGACGAGGTGAGAGATGTCCCGCGCAATACGTCGCCATCATTCCGAGCGGATGAAGGCCAAGTATCGCAGGAAGGAACGGTCCCACCCTTATTGGCGCAGCGACGAGCCTGCCGCCGCCGGCAAGTACGCAAACCATGGGTGCACTTGCTCGTGCTGGATGTGTGGCAATCCGCGGCGGCATCTCGGTGAGCTGACAATGCAGGAGCGTCGAGCGCTTGATCTGAAGGACGCCCAGCGAGGCATCTACGACGGCGACACAGACTCTCCATGCACATGGCACTGCACTGATGATGATCCAGAAGCGCCGTGCGAGGCGATCTGAACACCCACAGCCGCAGGAAGGTGATCCCCTGGCTACCAAGGCCCGGCGTCGATAGACGATTCACCCGGTGACCGCCCTTCGGAGAAAGCTCCCAAGGGCCCTATTCGATGAGGTCAGCATGGCATGTTCAGGCTGTGCAGCTCGACGTGAGCGCATCAAGAAGTGGAGGGCCATCGCCCATGAGCGAGCCAAGCGACTCTTTGCTCCGCGAGATGCTGCTGGAGCAGAGGCGGACCAACGAACTACTGGCCCTGCTGATCCAAGCCCTGGCCGACGAGGCTGACCTCGACGATCCCCCTACCACCTACCTGGATGGCACGCCTGCGAGGTGACCATGAAGGAACGCCCCTGGCGCCGCCTGTACAACACTAAGGCGTGGTATCGACTGCGCGCGGCACAGCTGCGTGATGAGCCGCTGTGTCGTATGTGTCAGCAGATGGGGAGAGTCACTGCCGCCGGCATCGCCGACCACATCATCCCGCATAAGGGTGACGAGGCGCTGTTCTTTGACCCTAGCAACCTCCAGAGCCTGTGCAAGCACTGCCACGACAGTGCAAAGCAGAGCCAGGAGAAGACGGGGCGATTACCGGGATGCGGAGAGGACGGATGGCCGCTCGACCCTGGTCACCACTGGATGAAGTGAGGAAGCAGATGGACAAGTCAAAAGTAGCCGCAGCCTTCAACCGCTGGATGGATGAGTACATGAACGACCCTGATGCCTTTGAGGACACCACAGCGACTGTGCTGCGTCACCAGAAGGAGAAGAAGGATGGGTCCGAGCCTACCTATGGCGACGACTGTGCAGCCCTTCTGGAGCACTACATGAGCGATTAAGGCGGGAGGGGGTGGGTCGAAAGTTCCCAGCCAGGCACAGAAGACCGCCGCCGAAGTTTTCTTTCATCGCTAACCCAGTTTTTCTCATATTTAGGCTTGACATCATGACGAAAAGTAATCGCCGCAAGCGTAGCGACAGCGCGGCTGCCGCTCAGTCGGCGGTTGCGTCAGCGGCGGCTGGAATCATCGAGCCGCCGAAGCATGTTCACCTGCCGACGGCGGCCCGGCCGTTCTGGGACGCCATCATGCAGACCCGCGCAGCCGACTCTTGGACGCCTGGCGATCTGGTGCTGGCTGCCCATCTGGCCAGGGTAAACGCCGACATCGAGCACTACACCAAGGTGGCCGAGGAGGAGACGCGACTGATGGCCGACCAGGCCGGCGTGTCGAAGATCCACCCGGTGCACAAGATTCTGACCGACCTTTCCGCGCAGGCGCTGTCCCTGTCCCGCTCCCTGCAAATCCATGCCCGGGCGACCCAAGGCGAATCACGGGACCAGCAGAAGCGCAACGGACTGCACGCCGAGGCGCAACGAACCATGAGCGCTGCCGACGACCTGATTGCGCGCCCAATGCACTGAGGTGCCCATGACCCGTGGCGAGAAGGTGATCAGCTTCATCGAGACCTTCTGCAAGGTTCCCGAAGGCAAGCTGATAGGCCAGCCGATTAACCTGGCCGACTTCCAGAAGCGCTTCATCCTCGATGTTTACGACAACCCAGTCGGCACCACAGACGGTTACCTGAGCATCGCCCGCAAGAACGGCAAGACGGGCCTGATTGCCGGCATCCTGCTGGCCCACCTGGTCGGCCCCGAGGCCAAGCAGAACAGCCAGATCGTGTCGGGCGCTATGAGCCGCGAGCAGGCGGGCATCGTGTTCAACCTGGCCTGCAAGATGGTCCAGCTTGAACCCCGGCTGACTGAGATCGCCCACATCGTGCCGAGCGGCAAGAAGCTGATCGGCCTGCCCTGCAACGTCGAGTACAAGGCGCTGGCCGCCGAAGGCAAGACCACCCACGGCCTTTCTCCGATCCTCGCAATCCTCGATGAGGTCGGCCAGGTGCGCGGCCCGCAGGATGATTTCATCGACGCGATAACGACCGCCCAGGGCGCCCACGACGCACCGCTCCTGCTGGCAATCAGCACGCAGGCAGCCACCGACGCTGACCTCCTCTCTGTGTGGCTGGATGACGCCGAGCGCTCTGGCGATCCCCATATCGTCAGTCACGTCTATGCGGCGCCCAAGGATGCCGAGCTGGACGACGAGGCAGCCTGGAAGGCAGCCAACCCGGCGCTTGATCTGTTCCGCTCCAGAGCGGACATGGAGAAGCAGGCCACCCGCGCCAAACGGATGCCGTCAGCCGAGAACACTTTCCGAAACCTGAACCTGAACCAGCGCGTGTCGACGGTCTCGCCGTTCGTGTCGCCCGACGCCTGGAAAGCGTGCGGTGGTGACCCTGAGCGCCTCGAAGGCCTTGTCGCCTATTCCGGACTGGACCTGTCAGCCCGAACTGACTTAACCGCTTGCGTGATCGTGGGCCGGGACGCCGACGGCGTGGCTCACGTATGGCCCTATTTCTGGACACCGGAGAAAGGGCTGCACGAGCGGGCCAAGACCGACCGAGTGCCCTACGACGCCTGGGTGCGAGATGGATGGCTGCGGACCACGCCGGGCGCCACGGTTGACTACTCCTTCGTGGCCGCCGAGATGGCCGAGATCATGGCCGACCTCGACGTCGAGCTGGTGGCCTTCGACCGGTGGCGCATCGACGTCTTCAAGAAGGACGCCGAGCATCTCGGCATGGAGTTTCCCCTATCTCCCTTCGGCCAGGGCTTCAAGGACATGAGCCCTGCCCTGGACATCCTCGAGGCCGATCTACTCAACGGGCGCATCCGGCACGGTAACCACCCAGTGCTGACGATGTGCGCCGCCAACGCGGTGGTCACGAAAGACGCCGCGGGAAACCGCAAGCTCGACAAACACAAGGCGACCGGCCGCATCGACGGCATGGTGGCCTTGGCCATGGCCCTGGGCTGCGCGGGCGCTGGCGAGGTGGCTGAGGACTACGACGACTTTATCGACAACATGATCATGGTAGGTGTCTGATGGCGCGAAAAGATAAACCGGGTCGCGTCAAGTCGGCCCTGCTGGACTGGCTTGGCGTACCGATCCACTTGACCTCGGGTGAGTTCTGGAAGGAATGGAATGGTCGCTCATCGAGCGGTAAGGACGTCACTGTCAACGCCACACTTCAGCTCTCTGCCGCTTGGGCCTGCGTCCGACTACTGTCCGAAACCATCTCTACCCTGCCCCTCAAGCTGTACGAACGGCAGTCTGACGGCTCCAGGGTCGCCGCAACCAGCCACCCGATGCACTCACTGATCACCCGGGCACCTAACCGCGAGATGACGCCGTCCCGGTACATGCTGATGATCGTTGCCAGCCTATGCCTCTGGGGCAACGCATTCGTGGAAAAACGGAAGGTTGGCTCGCGGGTGGTTGCACTGGAGCCCCTGCTCCCTCAACGGATGACAGTGAAGCGCGGCGACAATGGCGCCCTGCAGTACAAGTACCTTGATCCGGTGACTGGGAAGGATCGCGAGATTGCCGAGAAGGACGTGATGCACATCCGAGGCTTCGGTCTTGATGGAATCTGCGGCATGCAGCCGGTGAGCGCTGGGCGCGATGTCTTCGGAGGCGCCATGTCCGCAGACGAGGCGGCGAACAAGGTGTTCGCCCAGGGCATGCAGGCCTCCGGCATCTTGAGTGGCGACAGCCCTCTCAAGCAAGAGCAGCGTGATCGCCTGCAGAAGCACCTTGAGCGATTCATGGGGTCCACCAATGCCGGCAAGGTGATGGTCACCGAGGCCGGCATGAAGTACCAGGCCATCACCATGAATCCCGAGGCCGCGCAGATGCTGGAGACTCGGAACTTCAGCGTTGAGGAAATTTGCCGCTGGTTCCGCGTGCCGCCGTTCATGGTCGGCCACATGGACAAGCAGTCGTCTTGGGCCTCCAGTGTCGAGGGCATGAACCTGCAGTTCCTGACCAATACTCTGCGCCCGATTCTCGAGAACATCGAACAAGAGATCGACCGGTGCCTTTTGGGAAATACCGATCGCTACTACGTGGAGTTCAGCGTTGAGGGGCTGCTGCGAGCTGACAGCACTGGCCGTGCGAACTACTACAACACCCTCCTGCAGAACGGGGTGATGTCGAGGAACGAGGTCCGCCGGCTCGAGAACCTCCCGCAGGTAGAAGGCGGCGATACCCTCACCGTCCAATCCAACATGATGGCGCTCGATCAGGTCGGCCAGGATGGCGGCGATGGCGAGAATGCCCGCACCGCGCTGCGCAACTGGCTCAACCAAGAAGCCCCCTCCTAACCTTCGGAGCTAACCATGACCATCAAGCAACTTCCGGCAGCGCCGGAGGCTCGCCCATGCGCGGGCGTTCAGTGTGATCTGCTGCCGAAGGCGCTGGAAGCCTGGAACCCGGGCCTGCACGCCGCTGAGCAGGAAGCCGAGAACACCATCAGCATCTACGACCCAATCGGCGCGGACTTCTTCGGCGACGGTGTTACCGCCAAGCGAATTGCCGGCGCTCTGCGGAATATTGGTCCGGGCAAGGATGTAACAGTCAACATCAACTCCCCCGGCGGCGACGTCTTCGAGGGCCTGGCCATCTACAACCTCCTGCGTGACCACCGCGGGAAGGTCACCGTCAACGTGATGGGATTGGCTGCCTCGGCCGCCTCGTTCATCGCAATGGCTGCCGATGAGATCCGTATCGGCCGGGCCGCATTCTTCATGGTCCACAACGCCTGGGTCATGGCGATGGGCAACCGCAACGAACTGCGAGAGGTGGCCGACTGGCTGGAGCCATTCGATCACACCCTGGCCGACATCTACGCCGCTCGCACAGGCCTGCCGATCGACGACATCAAGGACCAGCTCGACGCCGAGACATGGATCGGCGGCGCCGAAGCCGTCGAGATGGGGTGGGCGGATGACTACCTGCCTTCCGATATGGTCGAGGCCGACGATCCCAGCAATCAACTCGACTCCCGCCTGGCCGCCCGAGAGATGGATGTGGTCATGGCAAAAGCGGGCGTGCCGCGCAGCAAGCGACGCTCGCTAATGCAAGCACTCAAGTCCGGTACGCCAAGCGCTGCCGACTCCGGTACGCCTAGCGCTGCCGATCACGAGGCCGGAATGGCCGAAGCCTACGCCGACTTCCAGAAGATGGTCGCGCAACTCACTACAGTCACCGGAGAAAACCATGACTGACAAGACAAACGCCCAGCTGCTCGCCGACGCCACCAAGCAACTCGAGAAGGTACAGGACGAGCTGAATCAAAAATCCGAGCGCGCTCTGACCGAGGCGTCCCGTAGCGGCCAGCTCTCTGCCGAAACCAAAGAGGCTGTTGACCGCCTCATGACCACCCAGAATGGTCTCCAGGAGTCGGTCAACACCCTCAAGGCCAGCCTGGGCGAGCTTGAGCAGGAGTACGCCCGCATGCCGCTGGATCGGGCCATGGGTGCCGCCAAGAGCGCCGGCAGCATGGTGGCCGAGTCTGACGCCCTCAAGGCATTTGCTGCCGACGTGCAGTCTGGCCGCCGCGTCAGCGTTCCAGTCAACGTCCTGACCTCGCCCGACGTTGGTGGCGACATCATTGCCCCTGATCGCCAGCCAGGCATCGATGTCGCCCCCAAGCAGCGCCTGTTCATTCGAGACCTGATCGCCTCCGGCCGTACCGCGTCGAACACCATCTACTGGGTACAGCAGACCGGCTTCACCAACAACGCGGCGCCGGTGGCGGAAAACACCACCAAGCCGTACAGCGATATCGAGTTCGCTGAGAAGATCACCCCGGTGCGCACCCTGGCTCACCTGTTCAAGGCGTCCAAGCAGATCCTTGATGACATGCCGCAACTGCAGTCCATGGTGGACGCCGAACTGCGCTATGGCCTCAAGTACGTCGAGGAGCAGCAGATCCTGTTCGGCGACGGCACCGGCCAGAACCTGGAAGGCATCGTGCCGCAGGCATCCGCCTACTCCGCCGCCTTCGCAGTTGACCAGCAGAACGGCATCGACGACCTGCGTCTGGCGATGCTCCAGGCCCAACTCGCACGATTCCCTGCCAGCGGCCACGTCCTGCACTTCATCGACTGGGCCAAGATCGAGCTGACCAAGGACAGCATGGGCCGTTACATCCTGGCCAACCCCGCCGGCCTGACCGGCCCGACGCTCTGGGGCCTGCCGGTTGTCGCCACCGAAGCAGCTGCATTCCAGGGCAAGTTCCTGACTGGTGCCTTCAACGCCGGCGCGCAAATCTTCGATCGCGAAGATGCCAACGTGGTGGTGTCCACCGAGAACGCCGACGACTTCGAGAAGAACATGATCTCGATTCGTTGCGAGGAGCGCCTGGCGCTGGCCGTTAAGCGTCCCGAGGCGTTCATCTACGGCGACTTTACCGTTCCCGCCCCGGCCGGCTCGTAAGCAGACCACATAAGGGGGCCCCGGCCCCCTTCTCCACCAGGAGATCCACATGAAGTTGATCACCAACTACCCCATCGCTTTCAAGGGCGGCGTGGTGCTGGCCGGCGGCTCGATGGAGACGACTGAGCCCCATGGCCGCGAATTGATTCGCAAGGGCTACGCCCGCCAGCACGAAGAAGCGCCGGAGAAAAAGCGGGCCACGAAACGAAGCGGCTCCACTGACTGACAGGAGGCCCTAACATGCTGGACCTCCCTACCATCAAGTTGCACTGCCGACTTGACCCTGATTACACCGAGGAGGACGACCTCCTCGAGGTCTACTCACAGGCTGCATCACGGTTCATTGAAAACCAGACCGACCGAACCCTATATGCGTCCAGTGATTCTGTGCCTGACGAGGACGACTGTCCGCTGGTGATGGACGGCAGCGTGCGAACTGCGATGTTGCTGTTGATCGGCCATTGGTACGAGAACCGTGAGGCGGTTGTTGTTGGGACCATCACGTCCGAGGTGCCAATGGCCGTCGAGGCCTTGATTCAGCCCTACAGGATCTATGGCGTATGAGAATCGGCAAGCTGCGGCACCGGGTGACTATCGAGCGCCCGGGGCTCACCCAAGACCCTGCAACAGGCGAGATGATCCCTGGATGGCAAAAGGTCAAGACAGTCTGGGCCTCCGTCGAACCGTTAAGCGCCAGAGAGTTCATTGCTGCCGGCGCCGACCAGGCAGAACTGTCGGCCAAGATCATCATTCGCCACCGCGACGACATCGCCCCGGACATGCGCATTGTTCACCGCGGCAAGGTGTACAACATCCAGGGCGTTCTACCCGATCCGGAAAGCGGCAGGCACTACTTGACCATCCCGGTTTCTGAGGGCGTCAACGATGGCTGATCTGTCGTTCAACCTCTCTGGCGTCGATGAGGCGTTGGCGAAGATGAAGCAGGTGGAGACCCTGCCGAAGAAAAAGGCGACGCGGTTTGCCCTGCGCAAGGCGGCGAACCTGGTTCGTGATCGCGCCAAGGATGGAGCGCTTCGGATTGACGATCCACAGACCGCTAACAGAATCGCCGACAACGTGGTGGTCCGGTTCGATAGCCAGCACTTCCGACAGCACGGCGATCTGAAAATGAGTGTCGGTGTCCGCGGCGGGTCCACGTCGAAGAAGTCGAATGCCAGCAACCCCGGCGGTGACACCTACTATTGGAGATTTAAGGAGTTCGGCACCGAGAAGATGCGCGCCGATCCCTTCATGCGACCAGCGCTGCAGGAATCAATCGAGCCGGCAACGGATGAGTTCCTACGCCAGTTCGACAAGGCCCTGGTCAGGGCAATCAAGCGGGCCAGCCGCTAATACGGAGTCAATAATCATGATCACCCCAGGCGCATCAGGGCCAGCCGTCGGCCATTACCAAATCACGCCGAGCGACACCGAAGCCCTTCATCCACTCCCTCGGGCGCTGTTCGCGCTGACCGATGGCCAGGTGGCGATCAAGGCTGCGATTGGTGATACGGCAATCACGTACCCCGTAGCGGCCGGCCAGGTCTACCCTATCCGCGCAGCCTATGTGCTGGAGACCGGAACCACCGCAACACTCGCGGCGTGGTGGTGACCATGATCGGCCTTGGATTCCGCATGGCGCCGACAGGTGCCCCGGCCCAGGCACCGGATCTCATTGGTGACGCAGTCTCGGCAGCGTTTGGATCGGGCCAGCTTGGCGCCCTCTACGTCATCCAGCCTGACTACCAGGGGATCACGATTCTCTGGCAGGACGAGGCCGGCACGATCCCCGCAGCGGCTGATGGCGACCCGGTTGGCCGTATCGATGATCTATCGGGTGGCGGCAACCACGCCACCACGCCTGTGCCAGGCACGCTTCGAGGATCGGCCGGAAATTGGCGCCTCGAGTTCGATGGTGTCGACGACTACTACGACCTGCCGTTGAGCCTTGCGCAGAACTCACCGAGCCTGTACCTGGCCTTCGCCGGGGCGTACCGAGAGCTGGCCGGCGCCGATAAATCGATGATCTGGTTCTCGACCGGCACATCAAGCACTGGCACCCGGGCCAGACTGAACACCAGAGCCACGACCTACTTGCAAGCAGCGGGCCGCAGGCTGGATGAGGGCCCCTTCGACACGGGTGTGCAGGCAGAAGTCATTGCAGCCGACGAGCCGTTCACCGCATCAGCATTGCTTGACTACGCGAACGCATCGGCCTGGCTGCGCAAGAACGGTGCCGAGCAAGCGAGCGGATCATTCTCCACCGCCGGCGCAAGCTCGGACACGCCGTCCCTCGAGGCCTACCTCGGCTGGCAGGCTGGCGAGTACACGACCATGGATGCTCGGGCCTTCGCCATCGTCACCGGCGGCACTGACGGGATCGCTGAAATCGAAGCCCTGCTGTCGAGCCGGATTTAGAGGTGCCCATGCAACCACCCATTTTCACTGTCTGCGCGTCTGACCCAGAGGTCACCGCGCTTCTTGGCACGAGCCCTACCCGTCTCTACCCCTGGGGTGAAGCACCTCAAGGCGTGCCCACCCCGTATGCCGTGTGGCAAGTGGTGACCGGCGCGCCAGAGAACTATCTGGGGAGCCGGCCAGACATCGATGGATTCACCATCCAGGTGGACGTCTACGCCGACACGGGCAGCGCGGCCACCGACGTTGCCGAAGCTATCCGCGACGCCATCGAGGACAAGGCCTACGTCGTTCGCTGGGGCGGTCAAGAGACTGACCCGGACACCGGGCGGCGCCGGATATCGTTCGACGTCGACTGGCTCGTGCCGAGATAACCCCCAGCAACGCAACACCCAAGCCCTGGCATCCGCCGGGGCTTTTTTGTACCTGCGCCACGCACGGCGCAACAACCCAAGAGCCTTTCAGAAAGAGCCCAGGTGAAGCGTCGGTAAAAGCTGGCGAGCTTCTCTTGGGGCTGGCGTTTCTGTGCGACTGGGCTCTTTGCTAAAAGGAAAACGCACCATGCACAACGTTGTTCCCTTCGACTACCAAGGCCAATCGATCCGCTTCAACACTGACGGCTGGATCAATGCCACCGACATCGCCAAGCGATTTGGCAAGCGCCCCGTGGACTGGCTCAAGCAGGACGAGACCCAGGCGTACCTCCGGGAATTCGCATCAGCACTTAATTGTGACCCCGGATCACTTTTAAAAACTCGGCGCGGTCGCTATGAAGGCGGCACTTGGCTGCACCCAAAACTCGGGGTCCGGTTCGCTCAGTGGCTGGACGTTCGCTTTGCTGTCTGGTGTGACCTTCACATCGACGCCCTGATGCGGGGCGAGCTGAACGCCCAGCAAGAATTCGACAAAGCATGCCGCCAGCTTGAAGACCGGCGCGAGCTAGCCAGCCTTCAAGGCCGCGGGCTCGCCAACTGGCGCCACGAGAAGCATTCGCTCGAGCACCGCGTCGACTACTGGCGCAACGAGCTGCAAATGAGCCTCGCGCTCGAAGACAGCGCAGCCTGACCTTATCACCCTCGCCCGCCATGTGCGGGCTTTTTCATGCCCGCAACTCAGAGGTATCTGAACCATGTCTATGCTCTCCCAGGGGACTCACGTCTACTTCATCGACCCCAACGACGGCACGCCTCAAGTGGTCCAGGTGGAATGCGCCACCAGCTTCAGCCCTGGCGGCAACCCAGCAGACCAAATTGAGGATACCTGCCTCGAAGACTTCGAGCGCAGCTACAAGCCTGGTCTTCGCACCCCCGGCCAGGCCTCGCTGGGGCTTAACTCTGACCCCACGAACGCAAGCCACGTCACGCTGCATGAGCTGTCGCAGATGAACCCCTCGCCCACCGTCAAGTGGGCCATCGGCTTCTCTGACGGAGCCGACGCCCCCACCCTGGGCGTAGACGATGACTTCGACCTTCCTGAAACCCGCACCTGGTTCACCTTCGAGGGCTACGTGTCCGATTTCCCGTTCGACTTCTCTCAGAACAGCCTTGTCACGAGCGAGGTCAGCATCCAGCGTAGCGGTGGCTCCACATGGATTCCGAAGGTATGAAGCTCAGTCTTGAAAGCCTGCAGGAGATGGGGGCGTTCGCCCCCGTTGACCTGGCCGAGGAAACCGTAACCTGGCGCCAAGACGGCGAAGACGTCAGCGCTACGGTGTTCGTCAAGCCACTGTCCTATAAGACGGCCGTCTCCGAGATCGTGGCCAGCCGCGAAAACACTGACGCCCTGGCCGCCCGCATCGCTGCCAGTATCTGCGATGAAGCCGGCGAGCCGGTGTTCAGCGTGGGCGACATCACCGGCGAGGCTGATCCAGAGCGCGGGCCACTCAATCACAATCTGACCATGGCGCTGCTCGAGGTCATCGGGAGGGCCAATGGCTTGGGAAAGAGCAAGAGCCGCTCGGTGACGAAGAAGAATTCTGGCACGAGCTCGTGATGAACGGCATCGGCGGCCGCACGGTCGCCGAGGCCCAAGACCGCTTGAGCTACCGCGAGTTTCGTCGCTGGGTGGCTTTCCGCCACAAACGAGGATCGCTGCACGTAGGGATGCGGATTGAGCACGGCGCCGCCCTGGTGGCCTCTACGCTGGCCAACATCCACAGCAAGAAAGGCGGCCACAAGATTTTCGACTTCATGCCGCACATGGACGAGCCGCCGATCACTGTCGAGCAGGCCATGGAAGCCTGGACTTAGCCGCGGGCGCGAGCTTTCCAGACCACCCCACCGATCACGGCGACAGCCAGCGACAAAATCGCAACTGGCGGGTTCCCGGCCTGCCACCCATAGATGAGCCCTGCGATTCCGAGCAGCTGCATTGCGCTAGCAAGTGTTTTCGCCTTCATAACCTATTGACCACCGACTGATGAGGTGAGTAATGGCTGTAAGAAGCCTCGGACAGCTGACACTCGACTTGGTTGCCAAGGTTGGTGGCTTCACTGGCCCCATGGATAAGGCGTCGCGCCAAGCCAAGAAGAGCATGACCAGCATTGCCTCGAGCGTCAAATCGGCCTCGCAGGCTATGGCTACTGCAGGGACTGCTGTATCAGCCGCAGCTGCAGGCTTTCTGGTCTATGCCAAAAGCGCGGCCGACTCTGCGCGTGAAACCAAGAATCAGGCAGCAGTTGCTAATGCTGGCGTTGAAGCTTTCCAGCGCATGGCCTATGCCAGCACCACTGTTGGGGTGGAGCAAGACAAACTGGCCGGGATACTGCAGGACGTCAACGACCGTGTCGGCGACTTCATGGCCACCGGCGGCGGGGAGATGGCGGACTTCTTCGAGAACATCGCGCCGCAGGTTGGCGTGACCGCTGAGCAGTTCAGGAATCTGTCCGGGCCCCAGGCGCTGCAGCTCTACTACGACAGCCTCGAGAAGGCGAATCTGTCGCAACAGGACATGACCTTCTACCTCGAGGCCATGGCCAGCGACACCACAGCGCTGATTCCGCTTCTTCGCGATGGCGGCAAAGGCTTCGCTGATATGGGGGATGAGGCTGACAGGCTAGGCATCGTTCTGAGCGAGCTCGACATCGCCAAGCTCAATCAGTTTTCAGCCGAGTTCGATAAGTCTCTAAAGCTCCTGTCCTCAATGGGACAGATCCTTGTCACTGAGCTGACCCCCTACATGACAGCTCTCGGTGACGAGCTGGTAGACGCGGCAACGGACACAGACGATCTCCGCGATTCATTCGCTGTCGCGTTCAGGCAGGCGGTGGAGTCCATTGGGCCTGTCCTCGACAAGATTCACGACCTCCGGATAGCCGGAGCGGAGATCATGGTGTGGGTCGGCGAGCTTGATGTCGCCTTTGCCAACTTCGCCCAGAACGCATGGGGCCATGTTGATGCGCTGATCGACTCCATCATTGAAGGCATAAACAGGGCCATTACAGGCCTGCAGTCGCTGCCAGGCTTCGGCGATCTTGAGTTGATCGACTACGATTTTGGTCGCTCATCTTTCATGGGGCGAATAATCGATCAGACGTACGACGCTCGAGAGCAGCTCAGCAAGTACAACCTAGAGCTCTCCGAGCTCCTGAACGCCGGCGCGCCAAGCACAGTTATTAGCGACTACCTCGATAAGGTTGATGAGCAAGCCAGGCAGCTCGAGGAAACCTTGTCCGGCGTGACCGACCCCGCAGGTGGCGCCACGCTTCCCAGCGCTAAGGATCGCGAGGCGGCGCAGAAGGCCCAGGCCGCCGCGGCGAAAGAGGCAGCCGAGGCTGACAGGGAGGCTACTAGAGAGATTGAGCGGCAGCGATCCGCGTATAGGGGGCTGCTTGATGACCTCTACCCGCTACAGGCGTCACAGCGCGAATTCCGCGAGGAAATGGAGCTGCTCAAGCTCGCCGACGTCGCCGGTGAAGTGGACGACCTGGCCGACGCTCAGCGCCGGCTGCGAGAAGCCAGCGCCGATCAAGTGGCATCAGGGATGGAGGATGCCCCCAGCTATGCCGGCCTAGACGGAAGCGTGGGCGGCGCGTTCGGTGAGATCGCCAAGATCGACGAGGCTCAGGAGGCGCTCGAGTCCTGGTACGAAACGCAACTCGAGATGCTAGCAGAATTCCGCGAGGCCCGAGCCGACCTGAACTCGGAGTGGGACGAGCGCGAGCAGGAGATCCAGCAGCAACACCAAGACCAGCTGCTACAGATCGAGCGTGCCCGGCAGCAGGCGCAGCTCGTGGCGGCAGAAAGCGTCTTCGGCGACTTGGCAGACGTCACGCGCACATTCGCGGGCGAGCAGTCTGGCATCTACAAGGCCATGTTCGCTGTGCAAAAGGCCGCCGCGATCGCGCAGTCCTTGGTAGCCATTCAGCAAGGCATTGCCATGGCCGCCGCCAACCCCTTCCCCTACAACCTGGCGGCGATGGCGTCCGTGGCATCAGCGACTGCCGGCATCGTCTCCAACATTGCCTCTATCGCCGGGCCAGACGGCATGGCCCACGACGGCATCGACTCGGTCCCACAGGACGGCACCTGGCTGCTCCAGAAGGGTGAACGGGTCACCACCGCCGATACCAGCGCTAAGCTCGACCGCACGCTGGATGACGTTCAGCGCAACCGATCTGATGGGGGCGGCACCACCGTCAACGTCATCGAGGACGCCAGCCGCGCCGGCCAGGTGAACGAGCGGCAAGACACTGACGGCAAGGCCATTATCGACGTTGTCGTGGCCAACATCACCGGCGACGGCCAGATCCACAAGGCAATGTCCGGCAAATACGCACTGAGCACCAAGGGGCGCTGATGGCTATCGAATACCCCAAGGGCCTCCCCCTGCCGCTGCGCGAGGGATACGGCCTCAATCACGTCGATTCGGTGCAGCGCACCGACATGGCCAGCGGGCGATCCCGCATGCGGCAGCGGTTCACGTCCGTGCCGTCCAGGGTCAGCGTCTCGTGGCTGCTCACGACGCCTGAGGCGCAGCTGTTCGAGGGCTGGCACGCACACACGCTCAAGAGCGGAACCGAGTGGTTCGACTGGCCGACGCTGACGCCGATGGGCCTCAAGAAGTACGAGGCCCGATTCATGCAGATGTACGACGGCCCGCAGCTCGTGGGCCTCGACTCATGGCGTATCACCGCCCAGGTCGAGCTGTTCGAGCGGCCGCTCATGCCAGCCGACTGGATCGAGATCGCGCCCGATTTCATCCTCGGCAGCAGCATCTTCGACCAGGCGATGAACCGCGAATGGCCGACGCCCTGACCTACTCCCTGTGACTGACCACAGCCGCCCATAGAGGCGGCTTTTTCGTGCCCGAATTAAGGATCGCTCCATGACCACGTTCAATACTGGCAACCCTGTTGGCTCCGTTGACCCCCGCGACCTCTATGACAACGCCGAGAATCTCGACAACTTGGTCAACCATCCGACCAAGACAGAGTTCCAGGACCGCCTGGGCGTGCCGCGCAAAACGTGGCATGGAATCGAGCAGGATTTCCAGCAGTTCCTGGTCAACAGCGGGTACACCGGTACCGGCGCCGGCGGCGCGTATGAGGACTATGACGCCGACGGGCCACTGACCATCACTGCGCTCAACCAGATTTTCACCAAGGGCGGCGAGCTCTACCGCCTCAAGCCTGATCAGGCGATGCCCTACACCACCACCAACTGGGCGGCCGATGAGGCCAACATGTTGGCAGTGGGGGATGCGGCGCTGCGGCAGGAGCTGGCAGCGCCCAGTGGGGCCGAACTTGTTTCATATGAAGGGAAGAGCCTAAAAGAAACTCTTGATGCAATTGGCCCGGTGTTCAAAAGCATTGCCTCGGCCAAGCTCGGAGAGTTCCCCATCGAGGGCCAGCGGGTTCACGTATCATCTTATTATTCCGACTGGGCCATGCATGCGCCATACCACCCAGCTGGCGGCGGTGAGTTTGTGGCCACGGCAGAGGCCGACCAAGAGGACGGCCTGAACGTATATGCCACTGCAACTCCTGGCATGTTTCTTGTTCGAACTGCAGTGGATCGCCACACCCCCCAGATGATGGGGCTCGGCTTAGGCAGAAACGCCCACGAGGGGTTGGAGCTTTCCGAATTCCTGCAGTTAACAAAACGCGCTTATTTCCCAAAGGGCGAATACCCAATTGATGCTGTTAGTGCGCCATTAACCGTTCCGTCAGATACTGACGTGGAAGCCCATAAAGAAGCGAAGTTTTCCACGCTACCCAATTCTTCCAGCGGTCTCACTAAGACCATCGCCGTAGAGAATTGTTCAAACGTCCGCTGGCAGGGAGGCGTGGCGGTAGGCGAGAGGTACGACCACACCGGAACCGACGGGGAGTTCGGGCATGGTATATATATTGGCGGCGGAGCTAGTAATGTAAAGTTTATTGGTGTCGAAAGCTCTGACTTTTGGGGTGACGGTTGGTACATCGGGAATGCTGACGCAACAACAATCACTAATGTAACTATCGAGGATTGCATTGGAGATGGCAACCGCCGCCAAGGGCTTTCCCTTACCTCGGGCATCGGTGTAAACATTATTCGCGGGCATTACCGGAACACAAATGGGACAGCACCCGCCGCTGGAATTGACATTGAGCCCAACGTTAAGCAGGATGCGACTCAATACGTTAGAAAACTTCTGGTTGACGGGGTTCGTTGTTACGGAAACGCCGGAGGCGGCCTTCTTGTTGCAGTGGCGGCGGGATCTGGTGGGGTCGGAGATGGCGGGCTGGTCGAGGGAAAGATTGTAAACTGCTTCGCCTACGAAAATGGCAAGGATGGCTTTTTCTTCAATGAAACATCTTGGCTGACCGCATCAGGGAATCACAGTTTTAACAACGGAGAATGGGGTTATAATTGCAGCGTTGGCGTTAAAGACTCCATTCTTTCTGCAAATCAGGCCAGAAACAATCCTTCCGGTTGTTTTAATCTCAATAATGGCTGCGATCGTGTCACGCTATCGGGTAATCGAGGCGGTGGAGGTGAGTACCTAATAAAGGCGTACAACTGCGACGAGCTAAGGATAACAGACTGCCACCTCAGAAACGCGGAAACTGCCTTACAGTTGGATCAGTGCCGGGGGTATAACGTGTCAGCGTCGTCATTCAAAGATTGCCCTTACGTTGGGGTTTTGCTGTCAAATCCTGACACATCCAACGGCATGATTGTTGACAACAGCTTCCACAACTGTGGAAGCCATGCCACCGAAGTTACGGGAAGAGCTTACGGTGCTGTAATTTGTGCGATATCTGGCGCATCCGCAAACATTACCAATATGAACAGGTTCACATGGGATAGCGGAAAATCTCCTGCAAATTCTATTTACTACGTTAGAAGCACGACAACCATTAAAAACAAGTTTGTACATGACGTCATTCAAGATAGAAACATGACTAAGTTGCGAACAGAGGGAGGGCCAGCAGAGCCCAATAATGAGGTAGTGGACATTAACGACCTATTTACGTACCCGTTATGACTAACGTCAGCTGTTTCACTGCATCAGCCCCCGCCGGCGTGACGAACATCTCCACCCTGGAGATCGCGCACCCCTCGTTCCCGGCCATCCGCACCTGCTCAGGCTTTGTCGATCAGATCGTAACGCTCGAGACCGGCGAGGTGGCCACGTTCAAGGCCTCGGCTCTGGACGTGTCCCTGCCGGCCCGTGACGCCACGGGCCAGCAGAACCTGCAGTTCGCCATCGAGAACGTCACCGGCCAGGCTCAGAACGCCATCCTGGCCGTGATCGACAGCGACGACCTGGAGCCAGTGACGGTGATCTACCGTATGTACTTGTCGAGCGATCTGACGGAGCCAGCTGAGCCACCGCTACGTATGGTGCTGGTGGCCCCGGAGTTCAAGGGGGCGACCATGCAGGTGGTCTGCTCCTACCTCGACATCATCAACATGGCCTGGCCGCGAGACCGGTACACGACCGATTTCGCTCCCGGTTTGAAATACCTCTGACGCCCCGCCACTGAGCGGGGCTTTTAGTTGGTGCCCCATGATTCAGCCCTACCTGATGAGCGCCTACCGCGATGGTGGGCGTGGCGAAGCCGTGTCTGGACGCCTGGCATATGACTGCTGGGGCCTCGTCCGCGCCGTGCGTAACGAGCTGTTCGGCCTCCCCCTGCTGCCGAGCTACGGCGTCATCTCGCCCGACGACAAGCGCGGCCTGACGGACGCTTACCAGGCCGAGGTCGATGCCTTTGCCGAGGGCCCGCCGGTGCCTGGCGCGATCGCCACCGTCTGGAAATTCAGGCTTTGCGTGCACGTTGGCGTGTGCGTCGAAGTTAACGGGCGCCTGGGCGTGCTGGAGACCGGCCGCAAGATCGGTTGCCGCTGGCTGAGCATCGCTGACTTCGAGAGCAAGTACATGACCGTGAGGTACTATTCGTGATCCGCTTCTATCCCAGTGTCCTGCCCGGCGAGCCATTGATCATTGACGAGCCGCGCGGTCAGTCGGTGCGCGAATGGGTCGACGCCCGGGTGCCCGAAGTGGCCCGCGAGCGGGTCACCGTCAAGGTCGATGGTCAGCTGGTCGACAAGGGCGAGTGGGCAGCAACCACACTGCATCACTGGCAAGACGTCGAGATTCGCCCGCAGCCGGGCGAGCCTGCCACTTTGATCGCTGCCACCATTGCGGCTGTTGTGGCGGTCGCGGCCACGTTCCTGCTCAGGCCGTCGATCCCCAGCCAGTCGAACAAATCTGGCGGCAAGGGCAGTTCGCTGCTAGAGGCGTCCGCCACGGGCAACAAGGTCAAGACGGGCGACGTGATCCCCGAGTTGGCTGGCCGGCACCGGCGGTTCCCCGACTACCTCGCCGCTCCGCGCCGGCGCTTCGTGGAGCCCAAGGTGCAGGCCCTGGATCTGCTGTTGTGCGTCGGCAAGGGCGAGTACGAGATCGAGCCAGACGAGATTCGCATCGGCAACACCAGGATCGGGGCTCTCTCCTCGGCTGTCGCCTACCAGATTTTCGGCCCGGGCGAGACAGTGACCGGCCACTCTGCGCATCAGAACTGGTACAACACGCCCGAGGTCGGGCCCAGCGTTGGCGCCAATGGCATCCGGCTGCCGTCGAATCGAGATGCCGACAAGTCGTGGCCCGGCGAGCTGTCGTTCAGTGGAGACGAGATCACATCATCAGGCGAGCTGCCCAATGGCTGGCTGGCCGGCGCCGTCATCGATATCGCTATCCCCCAGTCGGTCACGATCACCGATCCTGGGTCTGGTGCCGACATCATCGAGGGTGATTTCGATTATCTGATGCTGAGCCCAGGCAATGCGCTCGAGGTTGACGGGCTGGATGATGCTTCCTATCGCGTCCTCGACTACACGCCTGGCACCCCTGGCCAGCTGACTCTCGAGGTTTTCGTGATTAACCAAGGGTGGCAGCCGGCTACCGGCCTGCCAACGGGAAGCCAGACCATCACCATCACCCGCAATGGCTACGACTATGAGGTCGTGGAGACGGTGACCGACGGGCTCAAGATGACCGCTCGCGGCACCACCGGCTGGCCGGGGTTCCCGACGATCACCACCAGCAATGCCTCAGTCACTATCTCGTCCGATGAGCTGGTCGGCTACTGGACTCTGCCGTTTACCGCCTGCCCCGAGGGGGAAGTGACCAACACCCTGGAGTGGGACATCTTCGCTCCCCAAGGGCTATGCGAGATCGGCGAGTCGAGCGGGAACATCTACCGGCTGTACCGCGACATCGAGATCCGCTATCGGCCTGTCGGCGGCACCACCTGGACTACGCTCGGCCAGTCAGTCACAGGCCGCACCCGGGATCAGATCGGGTGGACGTTCCGGCTCACCCTGCCCTACGCCATGCGCCCTGAGGTGCAGGTGCGTCGCGTCAAGGCCGAGTCGAACGACATCCAGATCGTCGACCGTCTGGAGTGGTACGGGCTGCGCGCCAGGTTCGACAATGCACCGAGCCGGTATGAGGGCGTGACGGTGATCGCCCTCACGGTGACCGGCTCCGACGCAATTGCCAGCCAGACCGAGAACCAGGTGTCAGTGGTGGCCACACGCAAGCTCCCAGTGCGTGAGAATGGCACATGGACAGCGCCGCAGCCGACGCGCGACATTGCCCCCTGGTTCGCCCATGTCGCCCGGAGCGTGGGCTACACCGACGCCGAGATCGACCTGGATGAGCTGGACCGTCTTGATGCCATCTGGAAAG
This sequence comes from Halomonas sp. DP5N14-9, assembly GCF_019802175.1. Classification (NCBI taxonomy): domain Bacteria; kingdom Pseudomonadati; phylum Pseudomonadota; class Gammaproteobacteria; order Oceanospirillales; family Halomonadaceae; genus Halomonas; species Halomonas sp. DP5N14-9. Next base: position 121,307 of record NZ_JAHVHR010000031.1, on the reverse strand, counting down.
CCCGCGGCGACCAGTTCAATTTCATCGAGGCTGACGACTCCACCGCCAAGGAATCGCTGAACCGGTGCCTGATCGCCGGCATGGCCGAGCTGACCATTGCCGCCGGCAAGCTGAGCCCGGCGCGGGACGAGCCCCAGGCGGTCGTGGAGCACTCCTACAGCGCGCAGAACGTAGTGAGCGACATCTCGTTCGGCATCACCATGCCTCGCCCTGACGATCATGATGGCGTCGACGTGGAGTTCATCAACGAGACGACGTGGGAAGAAGACGAGGTGCAGTGCCGCCTGCCGGGCGACCAGGGGTTCAAGACCGAGAAGCTGCGCCTTGATGGCGTGACCAGCCGCACCCAGGCGTACCAGATCGGCATGCGCCGCCGGCGGGAGCTCAAGTACCGGCGCAAGGAGTTTTCGTTCTCCACCGAATTGGACGCGCTCAACTCGAGGTACATGCGCCGCAATGCGCTGATCACCGATGTGCCTGGCCAGGGGCAGTCAATGCTGCTGGAGGGGTTCGAGGACATGGGCGGTGGCGACTACCGGCTGTTCGTGACCGAGCCTCTGGACTGGTCTGCCGGCGGCGCGCATGTCGTGGCTTGGCGTCGTGCTGACGGCACTATGGCCGGCCCGTTCCCGGCTGCCCAGGGCAGTGCCGAGGACGAGGTGATCATGCAGGGCGTCACGGCTGAGGAAGACGTGCCGGTGATCTACCCCAGCATGGAGCCGCCGCATGTCTATTTCGGCCCCGAGTCCTCATGGAGCCATGACGTGCTGATAACCGAGATCAATCCCAACGGCTTCGAGTCGGTCGATGTCAAGGCTGTGGGGTACGACCCGAGGGTCTATCTGGATGACGACAGCGTGCCAGCGTGAGATGGGCGCCAGGGACGGCGCTCAGCACGACCTGCCATAGGGTAGCCCATGGCGCGTTGTGCTGTGACCAGATTGTGACGCCGGCACCACGTAGGCCCGCCTATGTGTGTACCAATCGATGCAAACGGTCACATTGCAGTCGGTGCGCCCGGCGTACAAAGCATTGATATTAGGCCATATTAGCCAAGTCCTCACAGGCCAATCGGGATTTAGGTTCTAGTGCCTTAGCGCGTGGGAGTTCGAGTCTCCCCATCCGCACCATATTGATCTTCCTCAGCTTTTTCCTACAGCTGTTAGTTTCCCAAGACGCCTAGGCCATTCGCTCAGGGTAGAATCCTGGCATGGTCTCATCATGCCGGGCGACACCTGACATGACGGCTCGTCAGGGTCTTCCCTGCAATGATCCAGCACCTACCTATCACCTCTTGAGCGTGATGGCATTGCTGCAGGTAGGCCTGGTCAGCGCTCGTAAGCACTCCATCATCTCATGGCGCTTTGCAGGAAAAGCCCGAACGCCATCGCCACCGACGGCGAACAACCCCGGCTTCCCCTGCATATTCTTCCCGCGATACTTCGAGACCTTACAGTGGTCCCACAAAAGAGCGCCCCAAACTTGAGGGGCGGTTCAGGGCGCTCTTGCCATTACATCGAAGGTTGAAGCGATAGTCAGGGCGTTACGATATCGAACCAGAATTCGAAGCTGTCGAGCAGGCCGATAAATTCATCGACAGTCTGCTGATCACCATCCACGGTCACGTCGCCCGCGTCAATCGAATCCGCCATGGTCGTTTCACCAAGGTTGATGCTATCCAGTTGCGCACGATCGATTGTCACCGTTGCCGCTGCATCTTCTGCCCAATCGCCAATCGTGTAGTTCATTACCCCATTGGAAATGGAGATGGTGAACTTCTCGTCAACGTCGGGCATTTCAAAGTTAATATCGAAGTCCTTACCGACGGCTTCAGGATGGTTAAGTCTTACAGCGAGATAATCCAGATAAATATCGAGCGGTAGACCTTTCACCATATCTGGGGAGGCAGTATCGGGTGTCGCCACCTCGGCTACGCCTTCACGAAGTTCCTTCGCCCCGGATAGATAGAAATTCCTCCAAGGACCACTCTCTGCTTGATAGCCCATCTGAGTCAGAGCGTCTGCCAGCAGATCTTTGGCCTCCTGGTTCTCAGGTTCCGCGAAGACAAGATGATTCAACGCCGTCGCGGCCCACCGATAGTTCCCCTCATCCACGTCCTGACGAGCCTTCTCGAGAACTTGCTCCGCGCCACCTACGTATTCGACAAACTTTGCACCTTCTTCTGCAGGAGGAAGTTCATGCAACTCGGAAGGATTACCACTGAACCACCCAAAGTACAGCTGATATTGCGCCTTGGCATTATGGCTGACACTACCGTAGTAACCACGATTGTAGAACTCTTGAGCAAGCGAGTCCGGCAGTTCGATCTGTTCTGCTATCTCGAGCATTGTCTCGCCATGGTTGGCCAGACGCAGCACTTCGTCGTGCAGGTAGCGGTAGGTATCACGCTGCTTTTCCCAGTATTCAACGACATTCTCGTTACCCCAGGTGGGCCAGTGGTGGCTACCCAGGCTGACCTCTACATCGTCGCCATACCGGTTGATGACATCGTGAATATACTTGGCCCACAGATCACCGCTTCGTACCTTTGCACCTCTCAAGGTATACAGATTATGCAGGGTGTGGCTAATTTCCTCTGCCTGCATCAATGCCTTGAACTCAGGTACATAAAACATCAACTCCGCCGGTGCCTCTGCACCTGGCGTGTTGAGAAACTCGATCTCGACACCGTCGATTACCTCGGTCTTCGGGGTGTCGTCAATCGTTATCGTCGGTTGAGCGATAGTCACAGTACCGGCTGCGGTGGTGGTGCCAAGCCCAGAACCAAGTGAGCCTTCTGGCCCTTTCTCGATTACATTGCCATACATGTAACTGGCCCTACGACTCATCGTATTGCCGGCGATCAGATTCTCACTGACAGACTCTTCGAAGAAGTTCTCAGGAGCCACAATTGGAATCTCACCTGCATCGACTTCATCTTGGGTCAGGATACCTTTTACACCCCCGAAGTGATCCACATGACTGTGCGTGATAATCACGCCGGTAACGGGAATATCTTCCACATGCTCTTGCAGCAAAGACAGGCCGGCGGCAGCCGTTTCATTGGCGGTCAGGGGATCGACGACAATCCATCCATTATCCCCCCTGATGAAGGTCATGACGGCAAGGTCAAAACCTCGTATCTGATAAATTTTCCCTTCAACAACTTCAAACAAGCCATTTATTGCGTTCAATTGACTTTGCCGCCATAAACTGGGATTTGCCGTATCCGGAGAGTCCCCCGTGGCAAAGTCAAATTGCGCCGTGTCATAGACAGGCGAACCGTCCGGCTTCTTGATGACACTCTCGTCCAGCGTAGCAATCAAGCCACGCCTGGCATTCTCGAAATCGGTATCATCATCAAAGGGCAAGTAGTCTCGCAGTTGCTGGTTGAAGGCTTTCGTGCTTTCCGATGCGGCGTTTTCAGCAGCAACTGCCGGAGTGGCGCCAATGGCAAGTGCAATCGCCGTGACTGCGAAAGGTATGGTTTTCATTCCCTGTAATCGTCCCTGTCGATGCGCATTGGCCAAACGCGACCAATAGTCATTAATGAATTGTGCTCATTCAAGCTAGAACAGAGACCTGAGGCCGTCACGGCATATTTATCAACCAAAAAACTATCACAAATACATTCTTGATTGCTTTTTACTATCATAAAGCCAAGACCTTTCCGGCCCATCGCCATCCATAGGCAAGTCGTCACGAATGCTGACCTGATTCAAGGCCTTGTTCGCACCCTGGCTCCGGCGCAACCTCAGCCCTTATCCAAATAATACTTAGTCCATTGCGACACCACCCCCGCGATAGTGTCTGCAACTGCCCGAGACGAGCCTCTGGCGAAACCTGGCGCTTAGCGTGGAATCCAGCACTGGGACGGGTGCGTCCCGTTGACGCCGCCTAAGCATCCGTTGGCTTTGTCAGGGCTCGATCCTGCTATCGTTACATGCATGTTCCATGATTGAAATCGACCTCGCACGTTGCGCAGGTCCGCGAAAAAAGGTCATTGCATGCTGAACTACTTTGCCCTCGGCATCCTGTGCTTCGTGGTGTTGACCCTGTTCTACGGTGTCATCGTCATCCACGACATCCCCTACGGTATCGCCAAGAAGCGCGACCATCCGCACCAGGACGCGATCCACGTCGCCGGCTGGGTCAGCCTGTTCACCCTGCACGTGCTGTGGCCCTTCCTGTGGATCTGGGCCACCCTCTACCGGCCGGATCGCGGCTGGGGCTTCAAGCAGATCGAGGAAGAACAGGCGCGAGAGCGCAGCGAGATCGACGAGTTACGCCTTGAACTCGACCACCTGCGCCAGCGGCTCGACGCCCAGGAGGCCTCAGCGCCGTCGCTCAAGGCCGAGCAACCGGCTCGCGCCCAATATACGTCCGGCAATACCCAGGGGGGTCAGGACTGATGGATCTGCTTATCGTGCTGACCTATGCGGCGCTGTGTATCGCCGTGTTCAAGATCTTCCGCATCCCGCTCAACAAGTGGACGGTCCCCACTGCGGTACTCGGCGGCATCATCGTGGTCGCGACCCTGGTGCTGCTGATGAACTACAACCATCCCTTTACCCGCCAGGTTCGCCAGGCCTACGCGGTGACGCCGCTGGTATCCGAGGTCCGGGCCCGGGTCAGCTCCGTCGAGGTCGACCCCAACACCCTGGTCGAGGCCGGTACCCCGCTGTTCATCCTGGACGCCACCCAGTTCGAGTCCCGGGTAGAGCGGCTGACGGCGGAGCTCGAAGACGCCCTGCGCAATTCCGACAGTCGCAGCGCCGGCGTTGCCGAGGCCGAGGCCAACCTGGTGGCGGCCCAGGCCGATAGAGATCAGGCCAGTCGGACCCTGGCACGTTATCAGGCCGCCTCCTCGGCCTTCAGCCGTCAGCAGATCGACGAAGCCTCCCAGAATGCCCAGACCGCGGCTGCACGTGTCGCCCAGGCCGAGGCCGCCCTCGAGCGGGCCCGCGCAGAACAGCGCCCCGACGGCGATGACGAGGACCCGCTGGTCGTCGCCAAGCGCGCCCAACTGGCCGAGGCACAATATGACCTGCAAAACACGGTCATCCGCGCACCCACGGACGGCTTTCTGACACAGCTCGCGGTGCGCCCGGGAATGATGGCGGTACCGCTGCCGCTGAAGCCACTGGGGGTCTTCGTGCATGACGAACCCGGCCGCTTTACCGGCGCCTTCCGCCAGCAGGCACTCAACCGCATCCAGCCAGGCGACGAGGCCGAACTGACCTTCACCGCCCTGCCGGGCCAGGTGTTCGCCGCCGAAGTCATCGAGGTGCTACCGGCCATCGCCGAGTCCCAGGTCGCCGCCGGTGATCGACTGCTGGGCGCCGACGCCTTCGCCAGGACCGACGCCCCGGCGCTGGTGACCCTGAAGCTCGCCCCGGGCCAGGATATGCCGGACATGCCGCTGGGCATCGGCGCCCAGGCAGCGGTCTACACCGAGCACTTTCACCACGTCGCCATCATGCGCAAGGTGCTGTTGCGCATGCTCGGCTGGCAGCACTATGTCTACATCGACCACTGAGTCGACAGGCGTTTCGCCGACGCTGCCCCGCTGCTAGGCTGGCCCCAGTCAGGTTCGCCCAGAGTGGCGAACCAGGGAGCGACAGACAGCACCCAGCCTTTCCCGGTGTACCCGACGAAAGGCACACCAGGTGGCTGGGGGCGGGGGGCAAGGATGCACAGCAGGAAGGAATCAACGCGCACCAATACCTGGGTGGCACTGGTGATCGTCATCGCCAGCGCCGCTCTGAGCTATTGGCTGCTGGACAGTCGCGACGACGTCAACGGAGGTGCAGCGGTATCGCTGTTCTCGTTGGGTCTCGTCAGCGCGCTGGTGATCGGCTATTCCCGTTCGGTCAGTCAGATCAACGCCCTCGGCGCCCAGGTCAAGTTCAACCGCCTGAGCCAGGAAGCCGACGCCACGCGCAAATCGCTGGAGCGCGACCGCCTTCATCTCTACCGCATGCTGATACCGCTGACGCTGAAGCACCCCGAAGGCGAACACGCCATCCACGGCGTCGATCCCCGTGTACCGGCACTGCTGGAACTTGACGACAAGGTCGCTACCGAAGGCCTTCAGGCCGACCTGTCACAGGACCTCGCCCGCGCCCTCCATCGCCTGCTGCATAGCCAGTACCACCGCATCGTGGAACTGCTGCCGCAGGACGCCTCCCTGCCTGCCTCGCAACGGACATCATCGGGCCACGACTTTACTCCCGCCCAGCTTGGCAAGCTGCTGGATCGGGCCGAAGCCTATCTCGAGCGCCATGGCGTGGCGTCGACGTCCAATGACGACAGACAGCGGCTTCACAACAATGTTCGCGTCAGCCGCCGCCTGCTGGCCAGTTACCATCGGCTCGATGACGTCACCCCAAAGGCCCCGTCTGACGCCGTTGTCTGAGGTACGCAGACAGTCTCTCGTCCCGCCTCTCGTCTTTAGTCTCTCGCCCCGCCTCTCGTCTTTCGTCTCTCGCCTCTCGCCACCCGGTCCCCGCCCGAGAGGATGACCGATCAGGCTGTGCCGGTTCGCTCCATCCTGTTCGCCGACGTCGGCCCTCAAACTCGGCGTCCCTGGCCCTCGTCTACGCTGAGATGGCGGTACATCACCGCAGTGTCACATCCATCTTCGCGATCGGCGGGAGGCCCCATGGCAGAGTCACTTACACAACAACAGGACGTTGACAGCGACAGCGGCGGACGCTCGCCTCGGCTGATCTGGTCGTTGCGGGCCTTCGGGCTGGCCGGTGCGGCCATGGTCTGGGTGGCCCTTGGGGGTGCCGAGTCGATGTCGCCAGATGCCCGCTGGGTGGCCGCCATCGGCACCCTGATGGCGATCTGGTGGATGACCGAGGCGATTCCGCTGTCGGTCACCTCGCTGCTGCCCATCGTGTTGATTCCCATGCTGACCGAACGCTCGGTGTCCGAGGCCACCGCTCCCTACGCCAGCTCCATCGTGTTTCTGTTTCTCGGTGGCTTTCTGATCGCCATCGCCATGGAAAAGTGGCAACTGCACCGGCGTATCGCCCTGACCACCCTGCATCGCGTCGGGGTCGAACCTCGTCGTATCGTGCTCGGCATGATGCTGGCCACCGGTTTTCTGTCCATGTGGGTGTCCAACACCGCCACCACCCTGATGATGCTGCCGATTGCGCTGTCGGTGCTGACCCTGGTGGTGGAACGCTCGAGCTCACAGGACAGTGACGCGGTCGGAGAAGACCTGCACAAGGGCGGCCGCGTCTCGGACATCATCAAGGATGACAACATCCGCAGCTTCGGTGTCTGCCTGGTACTGGCCATCGCCTGGTCGGCGTCCATGGGCGGGCTCGGCACGCTGCTGGGTTCTCCCCCCAACGCCATCGTCGCCGGCTACGCCGCCGATGAACTGGGCCGGGACATCGGGTTCCTGCAGTGGATGATGGTCGGTCTGCCCCTGGCGCTGACCTTTATCCTGATCGGCTGGGTACTCATGACCCGGGTGCTCTATCGCTTCAAGCTCGATGAGATTCCCGGCGGCAAGGCGATGATCGAAGACCAGCTCGATCACCTGGGACCGATTGGCCAGGGCGAGCGCATGGTGATGTTCGTGTTCGCTGGCGCGGCCTTTCTGTGGGTGGTGCCGGGGCTGATCGCCAGCCTGCCGCTGATCGGCGACTGGTTTTCGTTCCTCGATGCCCTCAATGACACCGCCATCGCCATCACTGCCGGTATCGTGCTGTTTTTCCTGCCGGGCAACGCAAAGGGCGACATGGTGCTGGACTGGCAGGACGCCGAGGATGGCCTGCCCTGGGGCGTACTGCTGCTGTTCGGCGGCGGTCTGTCGCTGGCCAGCGCGGTGGCGGCGTCAGGGCTCGACGGCTGGTTCGGCGAACAGGTCAGCGCGCTGGGAGCGCTGCCGATGGTGGCGCTGGTGGTGGCGGTGACGACGATCGTGCTGTTTCTTACCGAGATCACCTCCAACACTGCCACCGCCGCGACCTTCATCCCGGTGCTGGGCGGGGTCGCCGTCGGCATTGGCGCCGACGCCATGACGCTGCTGATACCTGCCGCCTTCGCCGCGACCTGCGCCTTCATGCTGCCGGTCGGCACGCCGCCCAACGCCATCGTGTTCGGCTCCGGCGCCGTCACCATCTCGCAGATGGCCCGTGGCGGGATCGTGCTCAACGTGATCGGCGTCGCCCTGATCACCCTGTTCTGCTACGTACTCGGGGGGCTGGCCCTGGGTCTGCAATTCTAGAGCGTCCGCGCTATTGGCTGATCGCTCCCAGGAGCCTCACCTGCCGGTGGGGCTCTCCCCCTGTTGTCGGCGCTGTCGAAGACGGGCCTCGGCCTGCTCAAGCACCTCCCAGGCCAAGCGACGAAGGCCGACCTCCCCCTCGGTCATGGCCTCGAGCAGGGCTCGCTTTTCCTTCAGATAGAGGCGTGCAAATCCCGGGTCATGCTCGACGATAGAGCCGGTGTTGTGGATCAGGTCGGCGTACTTGATGGTCTGAGCGCGGGCACCGGCTTGTGCCAGACGCTCCAGCGCCAAGCGCTTGCGCACGGCGCGGTTGCCCACCTCAGGCCCTTCGAGATCGCTTAGCGCCAACACCAGCGCGGCCACCTCTTCCCCGAAGTTGTCGCCCAGTGTCTGGGCCGTCACCTGGGTGTCCTCCAGTACATCGTGCAACCAGGCGGCGGCAACCATGGCGGGGTCGCCGGGGCAGTGGCGGCTGACCAGCGCGGCCACAGCGGCGGGATGCTCGATGTAGGGGGTGTCCAGGTACTTGCGCCGCTGACCGATGGCGCCGTGAGCCGCCGTGGCGAAGAGCCGCGCCGCCTCAACGGTGTCGATGCCCGAGATCTCGCTTGCGTCGCTGGAGGGTGTGTCCACGCTGTCGCTCCCGTGTCGTTTCTTTATCGTGCGCCCCGGTCAGGCCCATTGCCGGTCCAGCACCTTTTGCTGATTGAGACCTCGGCCGCCGCGGCTTAGGCTGTCAGACCCGACCCCAAGACGCCACCAGGCGCTCCCCTGGCCGACCAGGAACCGCCATCAAAGGAACTGCCATGAAACGCGAAACCCTCGCCCTGCACCACGGCTACGCCCCTGACGACCAGCACTCTGTCGCGGTCCCGATCCACCAGACCACCTCGTTTTCCTTCGATGATGCCCAGCATGCCGCCGACTTGTTCGATCTCAAGGTCGAGGGCAACATCTATTCGCGCATCATGAACCCCACCTGCGCGGTGCTGGAAAATCGCGTGGCCGCCCTGGAAGGTGGTATCGCCGGCCTGGCGGTGGCCTCCGGCATGGCCGCCATTACCTATACCATCCAGACGCTTGCCGAAAGCGGCGACAATATCGTCTCGATCAGCGAACTCTACGGCGGTACCTACAACCTCTTTGCCCACACCCTGCCGCGCCAGGGCATCGAGGTCCGCTTCGCCGACAAGGACGACCTCGCCGGCATCGCCGAGCGCATCGATGAGCGTACCAAGGCGGTGTTCTGCGAAAGTATCGGCAACCCTTCGGGCAGTGTGGTGGACATCGCCGCACTCGCCCAGGTGGCCCACGACAACGGTGTCCCGCTGATCGTCGACAACACCGTGGCCACGCCCTTCCTGTGGCGACCGATCGAACACGGCGCCGATATCGTGGTGCACTCCGCGACCAAGTATATCGGTGGCCACGGCACCACCGTGGGTGGCGTGATCGTCGATTCCGGTCGCTTCCCCTGGGCCAGCCATGCCGAACGCTTTGCGCTGCTCAACGAGCCCGACCCCTCCTATCACGGCATCAGCTATACCCGAGACGTCGGCGACGCGGCCTTTATCGCCCGCGCCCGGGTCGTGCCACTGCGCAACATGGGGGCGGCCCTCAGCGCCCAGGCCGCCTGGAATCTGCTGCAGGGTCTCGAGACACTGGCGCTGCGTATCGAGCGCATCTGTGCCAACACCCAGACTATCGCCGAGTACCTCGAGGGCCACGAGGCGGTGTCCTGGGTCAAGTACGCTGGCCTTTCACATCACAAGGACCACGAGCTGGCCAAGCGCTACATGAACGGCCAGGCCTCCGGCATCTTGAGCTTCGGCATCAAGGGCGGACGAGACGCCGGGGTGCGCTTCTACGACGCGCTCGGGCTGATCCTTCGACTGGTCAATATCGGTGACGCCAAGACCTGCTCGGCGATTCCGGCGGTGACCACCCATCGCCAGCTCAATGACGAGGAACTGGCCGCCGCCGGGGTCACCGCGGACATGGTGCGCCTGTCTGTCGGCATCGAGCATGTCGACGATCTGATGGCGGACCTGGACCAGGCGCTCAAGGCGTCTCAGGGCTAGCCCGGGCGGTAGAAGCGCAGCAGGTGTAGGTGACAGCGTCCATCCACAGGGATGGACGTTCCTCTTTTTGTATCCAGCCCGAGCTTTATATCTAGCCGGAGCCCGGCACTGGTAGCCCCACCGGGGTCGGCGACGGTGGCAGCCAATCGCCCTTGATCAGGGCTTCGGCCGGGCGGTAGAAGCGTAAGGTATACGTCCATCCCGGGGCGATCGCCAGGTGGTTGGGTGCCTGGGGGTCGCCGCCAAAGTGGAGGGTTACCGAACCATCCTCGTTGGCGTCGGCCTCGACACTGGTCAGGGAGTGCGCCCCTTCGGCGCCCTCGATCAGACGCCCTCTGGCGTCATAGACGGTCACCGACCAGAACCCGGTGACCGGCACGTCCACCGGCAGAATCAGCACCTGAGGCGTCTCGCCATCATTGTGAAGCGGGCTGACGGTGACGTAGTAGGCGTCCTCGATGGGCTGGCCCAACCAACCCGCGGCCGTCCCCCACAGATGCCGCACCGGGTCGACGCTGTCTTCGGCGCCAAACATGCCGTGGCTGCCGGAGATAAAGGGCGACAGACCAAGCACCGCCTCTCTTACCTCGCTCAGTCGCTCCATATCCCACTCGGGCAATGACAGCTCTCCCGCGTCATCCTGGGACCACTCGATGGCATCCTGCAGCGCGTTGGCTTCGGCGATGTCCGCGCTCGAGTCGGCGTCCACCTGGGTACGGAACATGACCAGGGCATAGCGCGAACCGACGCTCTCTTCATCCAGCACGATCTCGCGTCCGCCGTAGGACATCATCGGGGTGTAGTGGTCCTGGTTGACCACCTGCATGGACTGCAGTCGGGTGGCGCTGGCCGGGGCGGTGAAGGTCACCGGTGAGGCCAGATCAAAGACGCCGACGCTGTGCAGGATATCCCGATTGACCCGAACCACCTCGGCGTCCACCGCCAACGGCGCGCGGTCATGGCGCAGGCTGCCAAAATAGCCATCATCGGCATAGTTCTGGAAGTGGGTGTCGGTCTGCGCCCGCACATAGGTATCCAGATTGACCGCACCGTCCGAGCTGGATGGCTCGGTGGCCTCTGCGGTCGCTGCCACTGCGTTCGAGACCAGGCCGCTTGCCATTGCCAGCAGCAGCCAGGAAAACCGCTTCATTGTCATCCCCGCACCCCGATTGTCGGTCGCGAGCCCTGGCGGCCAGAGCCCTGCCTCTGGCTCAGCATAGCGTCTTCGCGGCACGAAGGACTCAACGGCATGAAAACGGCGGCCCCGAGGGCCGCCGCAGGTCTCACTACTCAGTAAGCAGTGAATTGACGTTTTCAGAGACTGTCAGCTACCGGCGATGGTCATCTCGTCGATCAACCAGCTACCGCTGTGGATGCTGCCACGGGTATCGATATCATCCCCCAGTCCCACCAGACCCTGGAACATGCCTGCCAGGTTGCCGGCGATGGTGAACTCCTCGACGGGATGCTGAATCTGGCCGTTCTCGACCCAGAAACCGGCCGCACCGCGGGAATAGTCACCGGTGACGCCATTGACGCCCTGCCCCATCAGCTCCGTGACCAGTACGCCCCGATCCATCTTCGAGAGCAGCGCCTCGCGGCTTTCCAGCGGCGCCTCGAGGCGCAGGTTGCGTGCCCCGCCGGCGTTGGCGGTGGTCTGCATGCCGAGCCGACGCGCGCTGTAGGCCGACAGCATGTAGCTGGCCAGACGCCCCTGCTCGATAAAGCGATTGTTGCGGGTCTGGACGCCGTCGCCGTCGAACGGACTGCTGGCCATGCCACCCACCAGCATCGGCTGCTCGGCGAGGCTGAACCACTCGGGAAAAAGAGTCTCACCCAGGCGGCCACACAGGAAGGAGGCGTCGCGGTAGATGGCGCCGCCGGCCAGGGCCGACATCAGGTGGCCGATCAGGCCGCTTGCCAGGGTCGGGTCGAACATCACAGGAAAACGCCCGGTCTGGGGGCGCTGCCCCCCGAGGCGCTGTAGCGTACGCTCGGCGGCGCTGCGGCCGACCTCCGCCGGGTCACGCAGCGCCCGTGGATCCCGGGCGCTGGTGTAGTCGTAGTCCCGCTGCATGCCGGATGCGTCCTCGGCGATCAGCAGGCAGGAAAGCGAGTGACGGCTGCCGCGCTGGCTGCCGAGAAAACCATGGCTGTTGGCGTAGACGCGAACGCCCTCGCCGCTCGACAGGCTGGCGCCGTCGGAGCTGCGGATACCCGGCTCGGCCAGGCCCGCCGCCTCGCAGGCAAGCGCCAGCTCTATCGCCTTGTCCGTGTCCAGCGCCCAGGGGTGATGGACGTCGAGATCCGGCAACTCGGTCGCCATCAGCTCGGCGTCGGCAAGCCCGGAGGCAGGATCCTCGCCGGTGTAGCGGGCGATGGCGATGGCCTTCTCGACCACGCTCTTGATCGAGGCGTCGCTGGCATCGGTGGACGAGGCGCTGCCCTTGCGCTTGCCCAGATAGACGGTGACGGCGATGCCCTGATCGCGGGACAGCTCCACCGACTCCACATCGCCCTCGCGCACGCTTACACCGGTGCCCTGATCGACGCTGGCGCCGACCTCGCAGGCATCCGCACCCAGTCGCCGAGCAAGCTCGAGCGCGGTCTCGGCACGACTTTCCAGCACCGCCTGCTGGGCTCTGGCATCAAACGCCTGTGTCATCTTGTTACTCCTTGTCCGACCATAGGGGTCGGCTGAGACTGTCATCCTGCGGCGCCTCGGGCGTCACAGGCTGGTATACTTTCGCGGACGTCGCGCCCGGCGCGACCACCGCCTTTTCGATTTTCCCCGATGCCTTCACCAGGGACCCGGTATGACCCAGGATGACCTTTCCCCCGACGACCGCCCCAGCAAGTCCCAGCTCAAGCGGGAGATGCACGAGCTGCAGGCGCTGGGCGAGCGCTTCATCGCGATGAAGCCCGAGGAGCGCGCCCGCTTCCCGCTGTCGGACGATCTGCTTCGCGCCATCGACGAGACCGACCGCATTCGTGCCCGCGAGGCCAGACGCCGCCATATGCAGTACGTCGGCAAGCTGATGCGCAAGGAAGACCTGGAGGCCATCCAGGCGGTCTTCGACGACATCGAGAAGGCTCAGGTCCAGCGCGACCATGCCTTCCTGCGCCTGGAAAAGTGGCGTGATCGCCTGATCGAAGAAGGTGATGACGCCGTCGAACCCTTCCTCGAAGACTATCCCCAGGCCGATCGCCAGGCGCTGCGTCAGCTGATCCGCAACGCCCGCAAGGAGCGCGAGCAGAACAAGCCCCCCACCAACGCCAAGCGGCTTTACAAGCTATTGCGTGATACCGCAGGGATCTAACCGCCGGGCTCGAGGGCCAGTCTGACGAGTGACTGCGCTCGACGGCGTTACCGCCACCGCCCTAGGGCTTGTCTGAAAAGTGCCTAGGTCCTGCATGCTCCGCCTTGGCGCCGACACCTCCGTCGGCGCCGCCTTGTCGCTCAGCCAGCTTGCCTCGGCTGTATCAGGATTGGGTGCCACCCACGGTCAACTCGTCGAGCTTGAGGGTCGGCTGACCGACGCCCACCGGCACCCCCTGTCCTTCCTTGCCGCACACCCCGATACCGGTGTCCAGTTCCATGTCGTGGCCGATCATCGAGACCTGGCCCATCGCTTCGGGGCCATTGCCGATCAGCGTCGCCCCCTTGACCGGCGCGGTGATCCGACCGTCCTCGATCAGGTAGGCTTCGCTGGCCGAGAACACGAACTTGCCCGAGGTGATGTCCACCTGACCGCCGCCGAAGCTGACCGCGTAAAGCCCGCGCGAGACGCTCTTGATGATGTCCTGGGGGTCGTCCATGCCGGCGCGCATGTAGGTATTGGTCATGCGCGGCATCGGCATATGGGCGAAGGATTCGCGACGGGCGTTACCGGTGGGCGCCATGCCCATCAGGCGGGCGTTCAGCTTGTCCTGCATGTAGCCGGTAAGGATGCCGTCCTCGATCAGGGTGGTGCATTGGCTGGGGGTGCCCTCGTCGTCCACCGACATCGAACCACGGCGATCCATCAGGGTGCCGTCGTCGACCACGGTAACGCCGGGCGACGCCACTCGCTCGCCGATACGGCCGGCGAAGGCCGAGCTGCCCTTGCGATTGAAGTCACCCTCGAGGCCATGGCCCACCGCCTCGTGCAGCAGGATGCCGGGCCAGCCGGCCCCCAGCACCACCGGCATCTGTCCGGCGGGGGCATCGGTCGCCTCCAGGTTGACCAGCGCCTGACGCACCGCTTCCTTGGCGTAGGTCTCGGCGACGCCTTCGTCGCGCAGCCTCGCCATGGGGTAGCGGCCGCCACCACCGGCACTGCCGCGTTCACGCCGACCGTTCTTGACCGCAATGACACTGACATTGAGCCTCACCAGCGGGCGCACGTCGGCGGCGACGGTGCCGTCACTGGCGCTGACCAGTACCACTTCGTAGACGCCGGACAGCGAGGCGCTGACCTGGGACACGCTGGGATCGGCAGCCCGGGCCACCCGGTCGGCCAGCTTGAGCATGGCGACCTTGTCTTCGGCCGACAGCCCTGACAGCGGGTCGATGCCCGCGTAGCGCGGCTCGGCACTGACCTGGATGCGTGGCGCCTGGGTCAGGGTGGCGCCGCTGCGCACGATGCCCGAAGCGGTGCGGCCCGTCTCGGCCAGGGCATCGGCGTTGATCTGGTTGGAGTAGGCGAAGCCGGTCTTCTCGCCGGCCATGGCGCGCACCCCGACGCCACCGTCGATGTTGTAGCTGGCTTCCTTGACCTCGCCGTCCTCCAGCACCCAGCCCTCTTGCCAGGTCCGCTGAAAGTACAGATCGGCGTAGTCGATGCCAGGGCCCAGAGCGTGCCGGAGACCCGTGTCGAGACCGCCGAGATCGAGGCCTCCCGGGGTCAACAGGGTGGCCACGGCCTCATCGAAGGATGCAGCTTGAGATGTCATTGAGCACTTTCCAGAGTGATCCGGGGCGAGGTCCAGGGACCCTGCACCAGATAGTGAATTCGCGTCACCCGGTCGATGACGTCGCCGAACAGCTTGTCGGCCACAAACAGGGCACCGCCCACGACGGGCGCCCCTACGGCCACGGCTGCCAGCGGCAGGTTGTTGCTGACCGGCACGGTCACGCCGAGCATCAGGTCGAGCTGACGTCGCGCCAGGTCGGCGGAGCCGTCCAGGGTAAAGTCGGTGGCGGGGCCATCGATACGAATCGGCCCTTCGGTTTCCAACACTCCACCATACAGGGTCGCGGCACCACTGACACGGTCGAAGGCGGTACCCTCACCGGTGACGTCCGAGAAATCCAGACGCAGGCGCCGCAGCAGGTTGTCGACGTTGAGCAGTCCCACCACCTTGGCCGAGGGCGAGCTGATATTGGCAAAGGTCCCGTCGACCATATCGACGTTCAGGCTACCGCGTGATCGGGCCAGCGCAAACTGCCAGGGGGCCCCCGGCCAGGCCAGCTGACTGTCCACATCGAGTCTTTCGGCGCGTACCGCCACGTCCTGCCCGAGCGCCGCCAGCGCGGTCCCGGGATCGCCCCCGGTGAGCGCCAGTCGCGAGCGCGTCAGGCTGGCCTGACTACCGGAGGCCTCCCATACCAGCGACCCCTCTGCCGTGACCTCGCCCAGGGTGAGGGATACCGGCTCGACCGACAGCCGATCACTGCTGGAACGCCATGCGCCGTTGAAGGGCCCGACCCGATTGCCCTGGTACACGATATCGTCGATGGTGAGACGCCCGTCGGGCAGCTCGCGCACTCGCTGCGGGAAGGCCGCAGGCGCGCTGGCGACCTCAAGCTCACCGAACAGCGAGCCGGACTCGGCACCCTGAACCGCCGTTTGCCCGCTCTCGGGAATCAAGTTGTCCAGCACCAATCGATCGAGATCGAGCACCAATGGCTGGGTAGTACCCGGGCGGTAGGTCACCTGGCCGTCGACCAGGCTTCCGCCGAGCGCCGCCTGCCACTGCCTGGCGCCTCGGCTGAAGCGGGGACTGGCGTCGATGGTCAGCGTGCCGAGACAACGATCGCCGTCGCTCAGGCAGTCGGTTCGGGCCTCCAGGCGTGACAGTCCCGCCCCGCCGCCGCCACTGGAGCCGCCCTCCGGCATGGCGCCGGCCAGTGGTTTCAGGGCGTCGGCCCAGGCGCCCAGATCGAGTCGCTGCAGATAGGCCAGCACCGACCAGCCCGGCTCACCGGGCCAAGCGCCAGGTGCCGCCCGACCGACCCACAGCTGACCCTGGCTGCCGCCGGGCCCGGCGGCGCGCCAACGGGCGCCGACATCGCGCCCGTACTGGCCGCTCAACACCGGAGAATCGCCGAGGCTCAGGTCCAGCTTGAGCGGTACCGTCTGGGTGGCACGCTTGCCCAGCGGTGCCGGTAGTTCGATCGACAGCCCCTCCAGGGTGCTTTCCAGCGACAGACGCTGGGCATCGAGCTCAAGCCGGCCTTGCCAGGGGAAGGAGCCCGACAGCAGTACCCCAGGCTCGAGCCCCGCCCAGTCCAGCAGCGCCGGCGCATCGGCGCGTCCGGACAGCGCCACGCTATCGTTGCGGCCCTGAAGGTCGGCCGCCACGCTACCACCGAGCACCTGGCCCTCAAGACGACCGGACAATCCACCTTCTTCGCCCTGCTGGGACCAGGTCAGGGGGCCGCTGACGTTCTCGAACTCGAGCTCGGTGCCCTGATGCACGACCCTCGACGCCCGGGCGTCGGCCTCGACCTTCAGGTCCAGGGCATCCGGGTCGGCCATCGGCAGCGACAGCGACAACTGGCCAGTCACACTACCCTCGCCGCGCCAGTTACTGGCGGCCTCGGCGCCCTCCACCGGCATCTCTTCAAGAAATGCCAGCAACTGCGTCAGCGACGCCGACAGCGGCCCTTCGACGCTGAGGACCTCGTCGGCCAGTTTGACGCTGGCGCCTTCGGTCTTCACGCCCTGGCTCTCGGCATGGTCGACGCGCGCCTCCAGACTGTCATCCTCGACGGACAGGTGGCCGCTGACGTTGGTAAGCGCCGGCCAGCCTTCGGCGTAGGGCACCCGCCCCTCGACGATATCCAGATCCAGGCTGAGACTGCTGTCGAGCTTCTCGCTGTCGAGGTCGTCCTGCTCACGCAGCGGCACGTGCAGGCGCAGCTGCCCCTGGGGCACCCGCCCGGCCAGACCACTGGCCAGCCAGTCCGCGAGTTCGGCGTCCACATCGTTGCGCAACAGCGGCATCGGCAACCACTCGCTCAAGGCGATATCCCGGGCGTTGACGTCGCGCATGTCCAGCTCAAGACCGAAGCCGCCGCGACGATCGGCGGCGATGGCCAGACCAAAGCCCCCTTCCACCTCGGCGTCGCGCCAGCCGACCTTGAGGTCGCGTCCACTGACGAAGCTGCGCGGCCCGTCGTAGGACCAGATCACCTCGCCGGTGGCGTAGTCGAGCTGCATGGGGGCGGCAAACAGCTCAGGGAAATGCATCGATGCCTGGCCAGCGTCGACGAAGTCCACTCGACCACGGGTGCCGTCGGCTTCCACCCAGACATCCAGCGGGCCGCCGCCGGGCGCACTCTCCCAGGGATCGACCTCGACCCCCAGCGCGCTGACCCGGGCACGCCATTCGTCATCGAGCCTGCCAAAGCCCAGCCCGGTCACCTGACCGCGGGGCTTCAAGGCGTCCACCGCCCGGGCCAGGCCCTCAGGCAGGCGCAGACGCTCGCGCCACTGCGCCAGTGCACCCAGCTCGAAGCCGCTGGCGTTGGCCCACCAGCCGTTTTCACGACTTTCCACGTGCCAGTACTGGGGCAAGGCGCCACCTTCCGGCGCGGTTTCGCCGTCGTCGCCGGTCCAGCTCACGTCTTCGGCGTCACCCTCGAACCAGGCCTCCCAGTCATCGACGTCGCGTCTCAGCCACTGACCGCGCAATTCGGCCCCGTTGAGCACGATGCCACCAGGCGAGCCCTCGCCCATCTCCTGGGCGACCGCTGTCGCCATCTCGTCGCGCTGATTGAGCGCCAGGCGCGGTGCCAGTACATCGAGGCGCACATCCGCCAGGCGTCCGTTATCCCAGCGCGCCCAGACGGTGGCGTCCCCGCTGGCCTCGTCGAAACGCAGCACGTCCTCGATGCCGATCAGTCGTGACAAGCCGGTCAGGCTGTCGAGCTGCATGGTGCCCTGCAGGGCGGCGCTGAAATTGCTCGCCTCGCGACTGCCCGGCGTCAAGGCCATGACGATCTCCATGGCCTCGGCGTCGCGATCCTCGATGAATACCTCACCCTCGATATGGGTGCGCATCTCATCGCCGGTCATCAACAGCCGCGGCGCATGCAGGGTGGTCACCTCGCGGCGCCCGTGCAGCACCACGCGCAGGTCATCGACCCAGGCACGTTGGCGCAGCATGACGCCGACCCAGAAGTCCAGACGCTCGAGGTCAAACTGCCCTTCGGGCATCAGTTCGGGGGGGATACGCGCCGGCTGTGGCCACAGCCAACGACGTTCGCGGTCCTGATAAAGATGGAGGGTGACGCCCTGGAAGTGGGCCTTGTCGACCACCGGCAGCCCCTCGTCGAGGCTCGCCAGGGTGTCCAGGCGCACTTCACCGCGCTCGACCTGCAACAACGGATAGCTGCCCGTGGCGTCTTCGGCCTCGAGTCGCAGCCCGTCAAGGGTCAAGCCGGGGTCGAGGCCATGCAGACTGCCTTCGAGACTCACCAGATGGGTCTCCGCCTCGAAGCGTGACGCTATCATCTCGACCAGTCGACCCTCGAGGCGATCGACCTGGCCCAGCGACACGCGCAGCACCAGCGACAGCAGCGCGGCCATCGCCAGCACTACCGCCACCAGCGTCAACAACCAGCGAGTCAGCAGGCGGATCGGCCTCATCGGATCACATCAGCACGATGTCGTACTGCTCCTGGGAATAGTGGGTCTCGACCTGAAAACGAATGGTCTTGCCGATAAATTCCTCGAGATCGGCGACCGCGGCCGACTCCTCGTCGAGCAGTCGGTCCACCACCGCCTGGGAGGCCAGCACCGCGTAGGTTTCGGCATTGTAGGCGCGCTCTTCACGCAGGATCTCGCGAAAGATCTCGTAGCACACCGATTCCGGCGTCTTGAGGGTGCCCCTGCCCTGGCAGGAGGGACACGGCTCGCACAGGGTCTGCTCGAGGCTTTCACGGGTGCGCTTGCGGGTCAGCTGTACCAGCCCGAGCTCAGTGACGCCGGTGCATTTGGTCTTGGCGTGATCCCGTTCCAGCGACTTCTCGAGCATCCTCAGCACCTGGCGCTGGTGCTCGGTGTCCACCATATCGATGAAGTCGATGATGATGATGCCGCCGAGATTGCGCAGACGCAGTTGACGGGCGATGGCGGTGGCCGCTTCGAGGTTGGTCTTGAAGATGGTTTCTTCGAGGTTGCGGTGACCAACGTAGGCGCCGGTGTTGACGTCGATGGTGGTCATCGCCTCGGTGGGGTCGATCACCAGATAGCCGCCGGACTTGAGCTGGACCTTGCGCGCCAGCGCCTTCTGGATCTCGTCCTCGACGCTGTACAGATCGAAGATCGGTCGCTCGCCGGCGTAATGTTCGATGCGTCCCACCGCCGAGGGCATGAACTCCTCGGCGAACTCGACCAGCTTGACGTGGTTTTCGCGGGAGTCGATGCGCACCTTCTCGATATCGTCGCGCATGACGTCGCGCAGGGTGCGCATGAACAACGGCAGATCGTCGTAGATGACGCTGGGCGCCGGCGCGGTCAGCCGGCGTTCGCTGACCTTGCGCCACAGCCGCAGCAGGAAGTGCATGTCGGCGACCATCTCCTCGAGCGTCACGCCCTCGGCGGCGGTGCGCACGATAAAGCCACCGGAGACCTCGATCTGCTGCTCGGCCGCGGCTTCCTCGACCAGACCGCGCAGGCGCTCGCGCTCGGTCTCGTCCTCGATGCGTTGGGACACGCCGTTATGAGGCGAGTCCGGCATGTACACCAGGTAGCGCGACGGTACCGACAAGTGGGTGGTCAGGCGAGCGCCCTTGGAGCCGATGGGGTCCTTGGTGACCTGAACCACCAGCGACTGGCCTTCATGCAAGAGCTGCGAGATGGACGGCTGGTCATCACCGTTGGCGCTGTGCTCACCGACATCGTGGGCGTGAATGAAGGCTGCACGAGACAGGCCAATATCGACAAAGGCCGCCTGCATGCCGGGCAGTACCCTCACCACCTTGCCCTGGTAGATATTGCCGACGATGCCACGACGCCTGGCCCTCTCTATGAAGGCCTCCTGCAGCACGCCGTTCTCCACCACGGCCACGCGGGTTTCCATGGGCGTCAGGTTGATGAGTACTTCACCACTCATTCGGCAGTCCTTGTCCTTTGATGTCTCGCGCCATTATGACATAGCCGCTGGCGGTTGCGATGGCGCTGGCGCCGGACCTCCCGTCCGGCTCGACTGAAGCAGCACACGCCTGCCGGTGGCCCAGCGGGTGGCTCGCCGTCTCGTCGAGCGGCGGCGCCACTACACCTTCACGCCACCCTCACGACACCGTCAAAATAAAGCGCCGTTCCACACAGGCACGCGCTGTCGGCGCAGCAGGCTCGCCGTCTCGTAGAGCGGCAGCCCCACCACCGCGGAATAGCTGCCTTCGACGCGCTCGACGAAGATCGAGGCGAGCCCCTGGATGGCGTAACCGCCTGCCTTGTCGGCAGGCTCACCGGTGCGCCAGTAGGCGCGAATCTCGTCGTCCTGGAGCTCACGCATCAGCACATCGCTGACGACCGTTGCCTCGAGCACCCCGGCGGGTCCGCTGACCGCCACCGAGGTCATCACCTGATGCCAGCGCCCGGACAGCGAGCGCAGCATGACAAAGGCGTCCTCGGCGTCGACAGGCTTGCCGAGAATCTCGCCGTCGCGCACTACCGACGTGTCGGAGCCCAGCACCGGCAAGTCGAGGCCCGTCTCACGCCTGGACCTGGACTCAGACCCAGTCTCGGCTTCTGCCCCAGCCACGGCCTTGGCCCGGGCCAGGCGGGCGACGTAATCCCGGGCCGCTTCACCAGGATGCGGCGTCTCGTCGATATCCACCGGCGCGATCTCCACCGCCACACCGATGCTCGCCAGCAGCTCACGCCGCCGGGGCGAGGCAGAGGCCAGGCGCAGCACCGGGGAATTCACATCAGCATCGAGGGGCTCACTCATCGCTTGCGTCTCCAACGCTTTCGTGGGGGCTCAGGTCATGAGGGATTCAGGTCTTGGCGGAACGCCGGCCGATGGCCTTGAACAGGGTCGCCAGCCAGGGCCACAGCGCCGCCCCGATCAACGATGGCATCAGAAACGACAGGTGCATGGAAAACGGGCCGAACAGGGTACGCAGCCACTGTTCCACCAACTGCACCAGTCCCAGCAGGACGAAGATCAGCACCGCCTGCTGGAGCAGCGAGTAGGCCCTGAAGCGGGGATATACCAGCGCCGAGAGGAAGGCCAGCAACGACAGCGTCAGCGCGCTCTGCCCGAGCGGCGCCCCTTCGATGAGGTCCAGCAGCAGGCCCAGCACGAAACCATGAAAGACGCCCACCCGGTCGGGCTGTGCCATACACCAGTACAACAGCATCAGGCCCAGCCAGTCGGGCCGCCAGACCTGCCAGCCGTCGGCCATGGGCATGACCTGCAGACACAGCGCCAGAGACAGGGTCAACCATACCCACACCAGGCTGACGCGAGGGGTAGCGGCCATCAGTCGTCCTCCTCGTCTTGCTCGGGGGGCGTCAACAGCTCACCCAGGCGGCGGGCTGCCTCGACGGCCTCGGGGTCCAGTTCCGGGTGCCAGCGTCCTCGCGAGACGTCGAGCGCAGGCTCCGGCGGAAACAGCAGAAGGAAGTGACGCGAGCGCTGCAACTGGGCGACGGGAGCGGCGCTGACCGTGGCGAAGGGCTCGCCAGGATCGTGACTGACGTCGCTGACCCTGGCCACCGGATAACCCGCAGGAAAGCGTCCGGCCAGGCCGGAGCTCATCAGCAGGTCACCGACGCGAATGTCGGCGGTATCCGGCACGTGCAGCACCTTCAGCGCGTCGTAGCTGCCGGTACCCTGGATGATGAAGCGAAGCCCGTTGCGATTGACCTGGATCGGCAAGGCGTGACTGGCATCGGTAAGCATCAGCACGCGGCTCGAGTAGGCCGAAAGCTCACTGACCTGACCGGCGATACCGGAGGAGTCCATCACCGGCTGGCCGACATAGACGCCATCGCGGCGGCCACGATCGATCACCATCTGGTGGGTGAAGGGGTCGGGATCCAGCGACAGCAGTTCGGCGGTGAGGTAAGGCACCTCGTGATCCCGGGCGGCGTCGAGCAGCTCGCGCAGGCGCACGTTCTCGGCGGTCAGGCTGGCCATGCGCTGTACCCGATGGGACAGGGTCAGCAGCTGCTCGCGCAGTCGCGCGTTCTCTTCCACCAGCGAGCGTTGCTCGGACAGCGCCAGGGCGCCCCAGTTGAGCACGTCACTGGGCAGACTGACGGCCCACTGGATCGGCGCCACCAGCGTCGACAACTGGGCACGCACCGATTCCATTCGGGTGAAGTGGGTATCGACAAACATCAGCCCGCCCGCGAGCACCGCACACAACAGCATGCGGTACCCGGGCACGGAGCCATGCGAGAACAGCGGTTTGATAGGCCGACTCCCTGGAGGTCCTGGGCCAGACGTCGTCAGTCGCTGGAGAGCAGCTCGAAGGTGTGCTGATCGATCATCTCCAGCGCCTTGCCGCCACCACGTGCCACGCAAGTGAGCGGGTCATCGGCGACCACCACCGGCAGGCCGGTCTCCTCGGCGATCAGCTTGTCCAGATCACGCAGCAGCGCGCCACCACCGGTCAGCACCAGGCCGCGCTCGGCGATGTCTGATGCAAGCTCGGGCGGTGACTGTTCCAGGGCGCTCTTGACCGCCGACACGATGGAGCCCAGCGGCTCCTGCAGGGCGTCGAGGATCTCGTGGGAATTGAGGGTGAAGCTGCGCGGAATGCCTTCGGCCAGGTTGCGACCGCGCACGTCGATTTCGCGCAGCTCGCCGCCCGGATAGGCACAGCCGATCTCTTCCTTGATGCGCTCGGCGGTGGCTTCGCCGATCAGGCTGCCATAGTGGCGCCGTACATAGGAACTGATGGCCTCGTCGAAACGATCGCCGCCGATGCGGATGGACTCGGAATAGACCACGCCATTGAGCGAGATGATGGCGATCTCGGAGGTACCACCACCGATGTCGACAACCATCGAACCCTGCGCCTCTTCCACCGGCAGCCCGGCCCCGATGGCCGCGGCCATGGGTTCCTCGATCAGGAAGACTTCACGGGCACCGGCGCCCTCGGCGGACTCCTTGATGGCGCGACGCTCGACCTGCGTGGACATGCAGGGAACGCACACCAGGACTCGGGGGCTCGGCGTCAGGAAGGTGCTCTGATGCACCTTGCGGATAAAGTACTGGAGCATCTGCTCGGTCACGGTGAAGTCGGCGATGACGCCGTCCTTCATCGGACGAATGGCGGTGATGTTTCCGGGGGTGCGGCCCAGCATGCGCTTGGCATCGGCGCCGACCGCAGCAACGCTGCGCATGTTGCCGGACTGCCGAATCGCGACCACGGAGGGTTCATCCAGGACGATCCCGCGATGACGCACATAGATGAGCGTATTGGCCGTCCCCAGGTCGATCGACAGATCGCTGGAAAACACACCTCGTAAACGTTTGAACATGGATAAAGATACCTAGTGCAGACCGGAAACCCTGTGCGGACGCAAACGGTATCACTGACCCCCCCTAGCGGCAAGCGTGATGCGCGTCTCCCTTGACCGGCAAGACCTGCCCGACGACGCGCGAATGTGGTACCTTCTGCGGTCATTTCATGGACCCCTTCCGTCGAGGAATTGATCATGGCGCTTGAACACGCCGAGGTCCTCCGTGCCGCTCACCTGGCCCGGATCGACCTTTCTGAGAATGACGCAGCCCACTATCACGACGATCTCGGCCGAATCCTGGAGATGGTCGATCAGCTCCAGGCGCTCGACACCGAAGGCGTCGCCCCGCTGGCTCACCCCCTCGATGCCACCCAGCGCCTGCGCGCCGACGAGGTCACCGAGAACGACCAGCGCGAGCACTTCCAGCGCTGCGCTCCCCAGGTCGAGAATGGCCTGTACCTGGTGCCGCGGGTCGTCGAGTGACCCCGCGCCCCACCCTTCTCGACATTGGATTCACGCATACAGGGAGCCAGGCCCATGCATGACAGGACACTGACCGAGATCAGCCAGGCGCTCGACGCCGGCGAGATCTCCAGTCGCGAGCTGACCCAGGATCTGCTCGGACGCATCGACCGCCTCGACGGCACGCTCAACAGCTTCGTCAGCGTCACCGCCGACCAGGCGCTCGAGACCGCAGAGGCCGCCGACCAGGCCCGCGCCCGCGGCGAAGCCGGCCGCCTGACCGGCGTGCCGCTGGCACTCAAGGACATCTTCTGTACCCAGGGGGTCAAGACCAGCTGCGGCTCGAAGATGCTCGACAACTTCGTCGCCCCCTACGACGCCACCGTGGTGGAAAAGCTCAAGGCCGCCGGCACGGTCAGCCTGGGCAAGACCAACATGGACGAATTCGCCATGGGCTCCTCCAACGAGTCGAGCTTCTATGGCCCGGTCAAGAACCCCTGGGATCTTGACGCCGTCCCCGGCGGCTCCTCCGGCGGCAGCGCCGCCGCCGTCGCCGCGGGCCTGGTGCCGGCGGCGCTGGGTACCGATACCGGCGGCTCGATCCGCCAGCCGGCCGCCTTCTGCGGCATCACCGGGCTCAAGCCGACCTATGGCCGGGTCTCGCGCTACGGCATGATCGCCTACGCCTCTAGCCTCGATCAGGGCGGCCCCATGGCCCGCAGCGCCGAAGACTGCGCCCACCTGCTCAACGTCATCGCCGGCCATGACGTGCGCGACTCCACCAGCGTGGCCCGCGGTGTTCCCGACTACACCGAGGAGCTCAGCGCGCCGCTGTCCGGCCTCAAGATCGGCCTGCCCAAGGAATACTTCGGCGACGGCCTCGATGCCGGCGTCAACCAGGCCATCGGCGAAGCGATCAAGGTCTACGAATCGCTCGGCGCCAGCGTGCGCGAGGTCAGCCTGCCCCACACCGCCTACGCCATCCCGGCCTACTACGTGATCGCGCCGGCGGAGGCCTCCTCCAACCTGTCGCGCTACGACGGCGTGCGCTTCGGCCATCGCTGCGACAACCCCGAGGACCTCATCGATCTGTACAAGCGCTCCCGCGCGGAGGGCTTCGGCGAGGAGGTCAAGCGACGCATCCTGATCGGCACCCACACCCTGTCCGAAGGCTTCTTCGACGCCTACTACAAGAAGGCCCAGCAGGTTCGCCGACTGATTCGACAGGACTTCCTCGACGCCTTCGAAGAGGTCGATGTGCTGATGGGCCCCGCCGCGCCGACCCCGGCCTTCGACCTGGGCGCCCAGAAGGACCCGGTCTCGATGTACCTGCAGGACATCTACACCATCGCCGTCAACCTGGCGGGCATCCCCGGCATCAGCGTTCCGGCGGGCTTCGCCGGCAAGCGCCCGGTGGGCCTGCAGATTCTCGGCACCCACTTCGCCGAGACCCGTCTGCTCAACGTGGCACACCAGTTCCAGCAGGCCACCGACTGGCATTTGAAGCGTCCCGAGATGACCGAGGAGAACTCCTGATGCAGTGGGAAACCGTCATTGGTCTCGAGGTGCACGTCCAGCTCGCGACCCGCTCCAAGATCTTTTCCGGCTCCTCCACCGCCTTCGGTGCCGAGCCCAACACCCAGGCCAACGCCGTTGACCTGGGCCTGCCCGGCGTGCTGCCCGTGCTCAACGAGCAGGCGGTGGCGATGGCGTTGAAATTCGGCCTCGGCATCCACGCCGAGATCCCCGAGGTATCGGTGTTCGATCGCAAGAACTACTTCTACGCCGACCTGCCCAAGGGCTACCAGACCAGCCAGATGTACCATCCCATCGTCGGCGCCGGCGAAGTGGAGATCTGCCTGGAGGACGGCGAGAACAAAGTCATCCGGGTGCACCACGCCCACCTCGAGGAAGACGCCGGCAAGTCGCTGCACGAGGACTTCCACGGCATGACCGGCATCGACCTGAACCGGGCCGGCACGCCGCTGCTGGAGATCGTCTCCGAACCGGACATGCGCTCGGCCAAGGAGGCGGCGGCCTACCTCAAGGCGATCCACTCCATCGTCACCTATCTCGGCATCTCCGACGGCAACATGGCCGAAGGCTCGATGCGCTGTGACGTCAACGTCTCGGTCAGACCCAAGGGTCAGCAGGAATTCGGCACCCGTGCCGAGATCAAGAACGTCAACTCCTTCCGCTTCGTCGAGCGCGCCATCGCCTACGAGGTCGAGCGCCAGATCGAGCTGATCGAGGACGGCGGCAAGGTGGTGCAGGAAACCCGCCTTTACGACCCCGAGGCCGACGAGACCCGCAGCATGCGGACCAAGGAAGAAGCCAACGACTACCGCTACTTCCCCTGCCCCGACCTGCTGCCGGTGGTGCTCGACTGCGCCTACGTCGACCACCTGCGCGAGAGCCTGCCCGAGCTGCCCGCCGAGAAGCGCGCGCGCTTCCAGAGCGAGCTGGGACTGTCCGCCTACGACGCTGGCGTGCTGTCAGCCAGCCGCGAGATGGCCGAGTACTTCGAGCAGGTCAAGGACATCTGTGGCGACGCCAAGCAGGCCGCCAACTGGGTCCAGGGCGAGCTGTCCGGCGCGCTCAACCGTGACGGACTGGACATCTCCGACAGCCCGGTCAGCGCCGAGCAGCTCGGCGGCCTGGTCAAGCGAGTGATCGACTCGACCATCAACGGCAAGGCCGCCAAGCAGGTGTTCCAGGCGCTGTGGAACGGTGAAGGCGACAGCGCCGACGCCATCATCGAGGCCAAGGGCCTGAAGCAGGTCACCGACACCGGCGCCATCGAAGCCATGGTCGACCAGGTGATCAGCGACAGCCCCGCCCAGGTGGCCCAGTACCGTGACGCCGAGCCCGACAAGCGCGGCAAGATGATCGGCTACTTCGTCGGCCAGGTGATGAAGGCCTCACGCGGCACCGCCAACCCCCAGCAGGTCAACGCCCTGCTCAAGGAAAAGCTCGACGCCCTGTGCTGATGGGCGCTACGGCGACCACCGGCGATGGCAGCGCCATCGCCGGCTTCCACTGGCTTTACCCAAGGAACCCGCGATGTCGGACGATGTCGGTACCCGCCTGAGGGCCCTGCGAAACCTGCGCAATATCTCCCAGCGCGAGCTGGCCAAGCGCTGCGGGGTGACCCATTCCAGCCTGTCGCTGATCGAACAGGGCAAGGTCAGCCCCTCGGTCAGCTCGCTGAAAAAGATCCTCGACGCCATCCCGATGAGCGTCGGCGACTTCTTCACCATGGATCTGGAGAGCAAGAACCAGGTGTTCTACAGCGCCGACGAACTGACCGACATGGGCAGCGGCGACGTGGTGTTCAAGCTGGTGGGCGCCAACCGCGAGTCACGCGCCCTGTCGTTTCTGATCGAGACCTACCCCCCGGGTACCGATACCGGCCGCGAGATGATCACCCACCAGGGCGAGGAAGCCGGGGTGGTGCTCGAGGGCGAGATCGAGATCACCATCGGTGCCGAGACCCGGGTACTTGGCGCCGGCGAGGCGTACTACTTCGACACCAACGTGCCCCACCGCTTTCGCAACCCTAGCGAGACCCTCTGTCGGCTAGTCAGCTGCACCACCCCGGCGCGAGCCTTCTAGCGAGCGGCGAATACCGTGGCGTCGGCTTAGCGGCGCCCGCCCAGTTCCTGCCATCTGGTCAGCTGCACCACCCCAGCCCGTGCCTTCTAGCAACGCTCGGACACTGACAGCCCCCTACCCTTCGGCACTGCCCGCCCTGCAAACCACAAAAAAGGCCACGCAAGGCGTGGCCAATCAGGGAGTCATCTCCCATCAGTGCGCGTTAATGACATCGGACCGGGAGTCTAGTTCAAGGCGATCCAGACGCTCTTGAGTTCGGTGTATTCGGCCAGCGAGTGGTGCGACTTGTCGCGGCCATTGCCGGACTGCTTGACCCCGCCGAAGGGCACGCTCTGGTCCCCGCCTGCCCAGTTGTTGACGAACACCTGGCCCGACTGCAGACGACGACTGACCCGCATGATGCGATCGACGTCCTGACTCCACACCCCGGCGGCCAGCCCATAGACCGAGTCGTTGGCCAGGGCGATGGCCTGCTCTTCGCTGTCGAAGCCGAACACCGACAGCACCGGGCCAAAGATCTCTTCACGCCCGATCGTCATGTCCTCGGTGACACCGTCGAACACCGTCGGCTGGATGAACAGCCCCGGCCCGTCGAGCGCCTCGCCGCCGGCACGCAGCCGTCCGCCTTCTTCCTGCCCCTGGCGAATGAAGTCGAGGATGCGACGGTGCTGGGTCGCATCGACAATCGCCCCCATGAAGCTCGACGGGTCCAGCGGATCCCCCGGCTGCATCGACTCGGCCGCCGCCAGCAGGTGCTCGATAAAGGCCTCGCGCACACTGTTCTCGACCAGCAGCCGCGAACCGGCGATACACACCTCCCCCTGGTTGTGGAAGATCGCCTCGGCGGCGTGGTGCGCCACCTGGGCGAGATTCCTGCAGTCGGCAAACACCAGATTGGGGCTCTTGCCACCGCACTCCAGATAGACCCGCTTGAGGTTCGACTGACCGGCGTACTGCATCAGCTGCTTACCGACCGCGGTGGAGCCGGTGAAGGCCAGACAGTCGACGTCCATCGACAGCGCCAGCGCCTTGCCCACGGTGTGACCAAAGCCCGGCAACACCTGCAGCACGCCGCGTGGCAGGCCGGCCTCCTGGGCCAGGGCAGCCAGACGCAGCGCCGACAGTGGCGACTTCTCCGATGGCTTGAGGATGACGCTGTTGCCGGCGGCCAGGGCCGGTGCGATCTTCCAGGCGGTCATCATCATCGGGAAGTTCCAGGGCACGATGGACGCCACCACCCCGATCGGCTCGCGCAGCACCAGCGCGAGCGCCTCTTCGCCGGTGGGCGCGACCTCGCCATAGAGCTTGTCGATGGATTCGGCCTGGTGACGCATCGCGCCGATGGCGCCGGCCATGTCACCCAGCGCGCTGGTGATCGGCTTGCCCATGTCCAGAGTGTCGAGCAGCGCCAGTTCGTCGCGGTGGGCCTCCATCAGCTCGGCCAGCCGCAGCAGCACCCGCTTGCGCCGGGTCGGCGCCAGGCGCGACCATTCACCACCATCGAAGGCGCGCCGGGCGTGGGCAACCGCCAGCTCGGCATCGGCCTGATCACAGCTTGCGACCCGCGCCAGTACTTCCCCCGTGGCGGGGTTGATGGTCTCGAAGGTCTCGCCGCCGGCGGCGTCGACGAAGCGGTCATCGATATAGGCGCGGGTTTCCAGCCGCGCCGTCAGGGTGTCGGCCATGGCCTGCCAGCCAGCCTTGTCGAGGGGACGACTCATGCATCAGCCTCCTCGGCGGCGGTGATCTCGACGCCCTGGGCGGTCAACCGGCGCAGCGTCTCGTCCAGCGCCTCCCGGGCAAGACGCACCAGTTCGTCGATTTCATCGTGGCTGATCACCAGGGGCGGTGAAATGACCATGGTGTCTCCCACCGAGCGCATCACCAGGCCTGTCTCGAAGCAGATATCGCGACACAGGTTGCCCACCGCCAGCGACTTGTCGAAGCGCTTGCCGCTGTCCTTGTCGGCGACGATCTCCAGGGCGCCGATCAGACCCAGCGAGCGCGCCTCGCCGATCAGCGGGTGGGACTCCAGGGACTTCCAGTGCGTCGCCAGGTAAGGCCCCAGATCATCACGCACCCGCTCGACCACGCCCTCGGCCTGCATCAACTCAAGGTTCTTGAGCGCTACCGCGGCGCACACCGGATGCCCCGAGTAGGTGAAGCCGTGGTAGAACTCGCCACCCTCGTCGATCAGCGTGTCGGCGACACGATCACCGACCAGCACCCCACCGATCGGCAGGTAGCCGGAGGACAGCCCCTTGGCGATCGGCATCAGGTCGGGCTTGAGGTCGTAGTGGACGCTGCCGAACCACTCGCCCAGACGGCCGAAACCACAGATCACCTCGTCGACCACCAGCAGGATCTGGTGGCGCTCGAGCACCTCCTTGATCGCCGGCCAGTAGCTGTCCGGGGGAATGATGGCGCCGCCGGCACCCTGTACCGGCTCGGCGATAAAGGCCGCGACCTTGTCGGACCCCAGCTCCTGGATACGCGCCTCGAGCGCCTCGGCGCAGGCACGGCCGAAGGCCTCCGGGGTCTGATCACGCCCTTCGCCGAACCAGTAAGGCTGACGGATGTGGGTGATACCCGGCACACAGGGGCCACCCTGTTCATGCATCGGCGCCATGCCGCCCAGGCTCATGCCGGCCACGGTGGAGCCGTGATAGCCGTTTTCGCGACCGATGATCCACTGCTTGTCTGGCTGGCCCTTGAGCGCCCAGTAGCGACGCACCATCCGCAGCACGGTGTCGTTGGCCTCGGAGCCGGAACCGGTGAAGAACACCCGGTTCATGTGCGCCGGTGCCAGTCGACACAGGGTCTCGGCAAGCTCCACCGCCGGTGGATGGGTGGTCTTGAAGAAATTGTTGTAGTACGGCAGCTGGGTGAGCTGCTCGCTGGCGGCGTCCACCAGCTCCTGCCGCCCATAGCCGAGGTTGACGCACCACAGTCCCGCCATGCCATCGAGGATGCGATGCCCATCCGCGTCCTGGATGTAGACCCCCTCGGCGTCAACGATGATACGACTGCCTTCCTCCCCGAGCGCCTTGAAGTCGGTGAAGGGGTGCAGATGGTGTTCGCGATCGAGCTCTTTGAGCCGTGCGGCGCCTGGCGAGGTCATGGCCAAGTCTCCCGATATTGGTGAGTTGCTTTGTTATGGTTTACTCAACATAACCACCCTTCTCGTGAAAGCCAAGCCCGGCGCAGCATTTCCTCATAAAAAAACCATAAACTACTGATTTACCGTCTACTACCATCGTACAATGTCGATATTTTTTATTTTTAGCCACAAAAAAAATTGACAACTAACGGCCAAACGACCAACTTTCATTGACGCCAAACGGCACTCTCCACACCTTCCAACAACAACCGGGGCCACCATGAAACCACCATATCCTTCGCCGACAGGCCGGCGAAAAACCCGATGCGTGCCTTTGCTTCTGCTGTCGCTCTTGCTGCTGTGGGCGAGCCTTTCCACCGTCCAGGCAGCACCCCAGCTGACCGGCCCGGACATCCTGCTCGAAGGGGTCGCCACCGACGTCCAGGCCAGCGGGCTTGATCCCGACCGCCCCTGGCTCATCGACGACGGCACTCGTCGCCATCCGCTCGAGGTCGACGCCGACGGGGTCGCGACGCTGAACCTGACCGTCACCGACGGCCCACGCACCCTGTCGCTTTACGACGCCTCCAACACCCCCGCCGCCACCCTCGAACTCGACCCTGTTCCCGCCTGGCTCTCGCTGCTGCCTGCCCTGACCGCCATCACCCTGGCGCTGGCCTTCCGCCAGGTCATCCTGGCGCTGTTTGCCGGGCTGTTGCTCGGCGGCTGGGTGCTCCACGGCATGAACGCCGGCGCCCTGCTCGGCGCCTTCGGTGACTCGGTCAACGTCCACGTGCTGTCCGCCGCCAGCGACAGCGACCATATGTCGATCGTGCTGTTTTGCCTGCTGATCGGCGGCATGGTCGGCATCATCTCGCGCAACGGCGGCACCCGCGGCATCGCCGAGCGCATCGCGCGAGTGATCCGTGGACGACGCCAGGCGCAGAATTCCACCGCACTTTTGGGTCTGGCCATCTTCTTCGACGACTACGCCAATGCCCTGATCGTCGGCAACACCATGCGCCATATCACCGACCGCGTGAGGATCTCGCGAGCCAAGCTGGCCTACCTGGTGGACAGTACCGCCGCACCGGTGTCCGCGATCATGCTGGTGACCACCTGGATCGGCTTTCAGGTCGGGCTGATCAGCGAGGCGATGGATGCCATTGACGACTGGAACGAGTCCGCCTACTCGGTGTTCGTCAACGCCATTCCCTACAACGCCTATCCGATCCTGGCGCTCGCCTTCGTCTTCCTGGTGGCCTGGAGCGGTCGTGACTTCGGCCCCATGCTCACCGCCGAGCGCAAGGCACTGTCCGAGCCCGGCGCCCGCCAGGCAATGAGCAGCCGGGAAGCCATCGTCGAGGAAGCCGACATCCCCACCAAGGAAGGCATTCCGACCCGGGCGCTGAACGCGGTGATACCGATGATCGTGCTGGTGGCGATCACCCTGGGCGGGATCTACGCCACCGGCCTCGATGCCCTCGGCGGCGGTGACCATCAGCTGCGCGACATCTTCGGCGAGGGCGACTCGTTCAGCGCCATGATGTGGGGTTCGCTGGCGGCCTGCGTGACGGCGGTGATCATGACCCAGGCGCAGCGACTGATGAGCATGACCGAAACCGCCCACTACTGGTTCGAGGGCGTCAAGTCGATGCTGCTGCCGATCACCATCCTGATGATGGCCTGGGCCCTGGCCAGCGTGAACGAGGACCTGCACACCAGTGACTTTCTTGTCACGGTGCTGGGCGATAGCCTGTCACCGCAGTGGATGCCGGCGGTGATCTTCGGCCTGGCCGGCTTCACCGCCTTCGCCACCGGTTCGTCATGGGGTGTCATGGGCATCATGATGCCGCTGGTGGTACCGCTGGCCTGGGCCGTACTCGAGCACAATGGCATGGCCGGCACCGCCGAAGGCATGCCGCTGCTGTACGCCTCGGTGGCGGGAGTACTGGCCGGCGCGGTGTGGGGCGATCATTGCTCGCCGCTGGCCGAGACCACCCTGCTTGCGGCCATGGCCAGCGGCTGTGATCTGATCGACCACGTCAGGACGCAGCTACCCTACGCCATGCTGGTCGGCATCGTGGCGCTGCTGTTCGGCGCACTCGGCACCGGTTTCGGCCTGCCTTGGTGGCTGGGCCTGGCGGGAGGCGTCGCCACCCTGACCGCGGTGCTGTTCACCCTGGGCCAGCGCGCGACCGCGGCAACGAAGGTAGCGACGGCCAGCGACGCCAGCGCCTGAGCGCCTCCGGGCGCTGGCTCGCCAGCGCCCGCTCCGTCCAGCGTGACGACTTACTACCATCACAACGACAGCGCCGCCCTCCTGGGGCGGCGCTTTCGTTGGGACGACTTCAAGTGTTGTGACGACGTTGCGAAAGGGTGCCAGCACGACGTGGTGGCCCTGTGACTACGGCACCGCTGCCATCTGCTAAGTGATGGGTCGCCAGGAGGCCTGGGGCGATGACCCCGTCGCAGGCTTACTCCTGCTCTTTCATCATCTCCTGACGTTTTTCGGTGGCGGCCGCACTGCCTTCGAGCAGTTCGGCGTTGTAGCCATCCATCTTACCCTCGGCATTGCCCGGGTCCGAAGTGCCCTCGAGCATTTCCTGACGCTTCTCGGTAGCCGCGGCGGACCCTTCCAGCAAGGTCTCGTTGGTCTGATCCATCATGCCTTCACCGGGCTGAGAAGTGGCCGCCTGCTCTTCCATTTCCTGGCGATGCTCATCCTGGGCACTAGACTCCGCCAGGGCCGTCGCCGCGCTCAGAGACAGCAGCGAACCCGCAAGCACCAGCATCAAAGACGAACGCTTGATCACCATGGTCTTCTCCTTCGATTCCTTGAGAGGGGGCATCCAACTGCGAGCATCAGGGGCGATCCTCACCGTTTGAGCATAGAAGGATCTCTATGCCTGTCGAGGCAGCGGACAGCTTTTCCCCACCGACAGTGGTAAGTCGGCACAGTATTCATCGAAGCAGGCAGAACACAGCGTCAAACACACCGCCTGGCTGACGTCATTGCCCAACTCGGCACGACGCCGACGCCCAGGACATTAGGCGCTGTCCGAAAAGTCGACGAGCGAAGGTTAGACAAGGCAAAAATCGGTGAGAAAGCGCAGTTTACGGGGTGTAAATGAGCATTTTGATCCGATTTTTAACGCCGTATTACCGAGTGCAGGCACTTTTCAGACAAGCCCTAGTGCGTCGCACAGGCAGCAGCAAAGCCCTTGAAGATGGCGTCATACAGCGGATGGGACTGGGGCTCCCACTCCGGATGCCACTGTACCGCCAGGGTGAACCCCGGCGCGTCAGCCACCGAGATGGCTTCCACCAGCCCGTCCGGCGCCAGCGCCTCGACGCGCAGCCCCTCACCAAGTCGATCGACACCCTGCTGATGCAGCGAGTTGACCCGCGCGCTGGCCTCGGGGTAAAGCGCGGCCAGACGGCCACCTGGCTGAATCTCGAGGCCGTGTACCGGCGCATACTGCTCGGCCTTTTCACCCTCCGGCTCGCGGTGATCCAGCCGCCCCGGCACCCGCTGCACCGCCTGGTGCAGACTACCGCCGAAGGCCACGTTGAGCTCCTGAAATCCTCGACAGATGCCCAAGAGCGGCAATTGCTGCTCCAGCGCCAGCGGCACCCAGCTCATGGCGGCGGCGTCGCGATCCACGTCGTCCCGGGTATTCTCCGGTTCGCGTTCAGCACCGTAGCGCTCGGGCAGTACGTTGGTGTAGCTGCCGGTCAGCACCAGTCCATCGAGGCGCGCCAGCAGCGCCCGGGCATCTTCCTGGCCCTGCCCTTGCCACACCGGCAGCATGATCGGTTCAAGACCGTAGTCACGCAGGGCGCGCAGATACTTGTCGGTCACCATGTGGGCCGGGTGCCCCTCGACCTCTCGACGGCAGGCGATGACGCCAACCAGCGGACGAATGTTCATCGAACTCCTCGCAGCTCTATCCGTTGTTATGGTTTCCTCAACATACCTTGGTCGGATTTTCTTGCCAAGCCCGGCGCCGAAAATCTTGACAGAAAGACTATCAACTATATGTTTCTACTGACTTAAATAAAACAAAGGACCTCTCAACACCTCGACAAACCCCTCACCTCTACGCGTAAATAATTTGACACCATGGCCCGGTCAGCGAAACACTAGCCACATCACAACGAACCAACAAAAGGTGACAGCATGGGCACCCCCAGCGTCGACGAAGCTCGCGACTTTCTGGCCCGACATCCCGAGGTCGACAGCGTAGACCTGCTGATCAGCGACATGAACGGAGTGCTGCGCGGCAAGCGCATCCCCCGTGACAACCTCGAAAAGGCCTACGTAAGCGGCATCCAGCTCCCCGGCTCGGTGTTCGCCCTCGACATCACCGGCAATACCGTCGAGGAAACCGGGCTGGGGCTCGACATCGGCGATCGCGATCAGGTCTGCCGCCCCATTCCCGGCACCCTGATGGTCACGCCCTGGCAGCGCAAGGGACGCCAGGCGCAACTGCTGATGAACATGCGCGATGACCAGGACGGCCCCTTCTTCGCCGATCCCCGCAACGTGCTGGCGCGCCAGGTCGAGCGACTGGCCGAGCGCGGCCTCAAGGCGGTGGTCGCGCTGGAGCTCGAATTCTATCTGGTCGATCGCCAACGCGACGAGATGGGTATGGCCCAGCCCTGCCGTTCCCCGGCCAGCGGCGAGCGGGCGAGCGATAGCCAGCTATATTCGATCAACGAACTCGACGAGTACGCCGACTTCCTCGAGGAGGTGCACGCCGCCGCCCAGCTACAGCAACTGCCACTGGACACCGCGCTCAAGGAGTGCGCCCCGGGGCAGTTCGAGATCAACCTGATCCACGGCGATGACGTGATGAAGGCCTGCGACAGCGCGGTGCTGCTCAAGCGCCTGATCAAGGGCGTGGCACTGCGCCACGGCTTCGAGGCCACCTTCATGGCCAAGCTCTACGGCGGCGAGGCCGGCAACGGCATGCACGTCCACATGAGCCTGATCGACGAAAGCGGCGACAATGTCTTCGCCGACAGCGATGGTGACCCGCTGGGGACCCCTGCCTTGCGTCATGCCATCGGTGGCCTGATGGAGCTGATGCCTGCTTCGATGGCGCTGTTTGCGCCCAATCTGAACTCCTTCCGACGTTTCCAGCCCGGCCTCTATGTGCCGATGACGCCGACCTGGGGCTACGATAACCGCTCGGTGGCACTGAGAATCCCCTCTGGAGCCAACGCCGCCCGCCGGGTAGAACATCGAGTAGCCGGAGCCGATGCCAATCCCTATCTGCTGCTGGCCACCCTGCTGGCCTCGGTCTGTCACGGTCTGGAAACCGCTGTCTCGCCGGGGGAGTCCGTCACTGGTAACGCCTACCGCCAGTACGAGCCCACCCTGACCAACAGCTGGTCAAAGGCCCTCGACCTGCTGGAGCACAGCGAACCCCTCGGGGAAGCCTTCGGCCAGGCGTTTCTCAAGGTGTTTCTGGCCAACCGTCGCGCCGAGCGCGAACTGGCCATGCAAAGCGTCAGTCGCCTGGAGTACGACTGGTACCTGCGCCACGTCTGAGCGCGGGAAGTCACGACGCTATCGCCCCGGACTCACGTACCGGGCAGGGACGCCCTGTGCGCTCGCCCGGCACGAACGCAAGACCTCAACAACCCGATATAACTCACAGCAATCACGGGTACCTCCCTCATGACAACCACAACGCCCCTTGTCATCGATCCAGGCCTCGCACTGGAGGTGACGCCATGACCCAGACCAACGCACCGTCCACCCATCCCTTCGCCCCCGGCAAGCCCAGCCAGAAGGGCAAGGGTCGCACCTTTGCCATGGTCGCAGGACTCATTGCCCTGGTGGCCGGCCTGACCTTCCACCACGAAGCCGGCACCCCCTTCGGCTGGATCAGCCTGGTGCCTTCGCTGATCGTGCTGGTGGTGGCGATTGCCACCCACAGGACCCTGGAGGCCCTGGCCATCGGCGCGCTGTCCGGGCTTATCCTGATCGAGCCGAGCGACTATATCGGTGCCCTGGCCGACGTCTCGCTGTCGGTCATGATGAACGAGACCATCGCCTGGCTGATCCTGGTATGCGGCCTGATGGGTGGTTTTATCGCCATGCTCGAGAAGTCCGGCTGCACCCTGAGCTTCAGCCACTTCATGAGTCGCCTGGTCAAGACCCGCCGTCAGTCACTGCTGTGCACTGCGGTACTGGGACTGTTGATCTTCATCGACGACTACCTCAATGCGCTGGCAACCTCGGCGGCGATGAAGCGGTTGACCGACCGTTTCGGCGTATCGCGGGAAAAGCTTGCCTATATCGTCGACTCCACCGCCGCCCCGATCTGCGTACTGGTGCCGATCTCGACCTGGGCGGTGTACTTTGCCGAGCTGCTGGAAACCAACGGCGCCACCGATGGCCCTGGCATGTGGCTGTACATCCAGTCGATTCCCTACATGCTGTATGGCTGGGTCGCCATGGGCCTGGTCTTTCTGGTGGCCATGAGCATCGTGCCGGATCTTGGCCCGATGAAGACCGCCGAGGCCCGCGCCCGCGCCGGCCAGACGATTCCCGACGGCGCCCCGGATGAGCCGCTTGGCGACGACACCCCGCGTGGCAACCCCTGGCTTGGCCTGTTCAACTTCGTCGCCCCGATGGCGGTGCTGATCGGCGCCAGCGCCTACTTCGAGATCGACCTGCTCAAGGGCGTCATCGCCGCCACCCTGTTCACCATCGTGCTGTTCCTGGTGCAGCGCCTGTCCACCTTCTCGAGCCTGATGGACTCGATCATGGACGGCTTTCGCACCATGATGCTGCCGTTGGCCATCGTCGCCGTTGGCTTCGTGCTCAAGGAGGTCAACGACCAGCTCGGCATGACCCAGTTCATGATCGACGCCCTGGCGCCCTACATCACCCCGGCGCTGCTGCCGGCCATCGTCTTCATCTCCATGGCGGTGGTGGTGTTCGCCACCGGATCGTCCTGGGGCGTGTTCGTGATCTCGATCCCCATCGTGATCCCGATGGCCGCCCATATGGAGGTGTCGATGCCACTGGTAGTGGGCGCCCTGCTGTCGGCCTCGAGCTTCGGTAGCCACGCCTGCTTCTTCTCGGACTCCTCGGTACTGTCATCTCAGGGCAGCGGCGTCCTGCCGATGCAGCACGCCCTGACCCAGCTGCCCTACACCCTGATCGGGGCAACCGTCACCAGCCTCGGCTTCGTGGCGCTGGGCTACGCACTGGTGTAACGAAACCGGGAGCGCAATGCGCTCCCGGTTTTCGTATCGCGACACACGCCTAGATCGAAGAAAGACCGTACTTGTCGAGTAGCTCCACCAGCATCCTGCCGCTATTTACCCGGTGCTCCCGGTGATGGTCCCTGGCGGCGATGACGTCACCATTCTGAATGGCCTGGACAACGGCCCGATGGTCGTTGTTCGATGACGTCGGCCGTGGCCGTAGTCCCAGGGTCAACATGCGCACACGGTGGGACTGATCCCAATAGGTGTTGACGATGGTGGCGATGCGGCGATTGCCGCACAACTCCACCAGCAGCAGATGGAATCGCTCGTCCGCCGCTGCCCAGCGGGTCAGGTCGTCATCGGCCAGGGCATCGTCCATTTCATCCACCGCATCCATCAACTGGCCGAGCTCCTGGTCGGATAATCCACGTCGTGCCAGCAACTCGACCGCCTGGGTCTCGAGCGCCGTCAACACATCGTATATCTCGACCATATCCTCGGCCGATACCGGCAACACGCGCATACCGTGGCGCGGCCTGATTTCCACCAGCCCTTCATTGGCCAGCCGAATCATTGCCTCTCGAACGGGCGTCCGGCTCATGTCGAGCAGT
Organism: Halomonas sp. DP5N14-9; assembly: GCF_019802175.1. Lineage (NCBI taxonomy): Bacteria > Pseudomonadati > Pseudomonadota > Gammaproteobacteria > Oceanospirillales > Halomonadaceae > Halomonas > Halomonas sp. DP5N14-9. Next base: position 82,257 of record NZ_JAHVHR010000031.1, on the reverse strand, counting down.
TCCGCCAACTCCTTCTCGAGGCGAAAGGATCCCGAGGAAAACTCGTTGTCGAGTATCCGACGCTTTATCTCGTAGTACGCCTTTTCCGGCAGCGACAGCTTATCCCCCGGAGGCCCCTCGCCCCTGCTCGCCGGCACGGGTCGAGAAGACGTGTCTCTTGAGTTCATCGCTGCAAATCCTCAGCTTCCACAGACGTCACTGGACACACGAAGCCGCCTGCCTTCTCTGGCAGAGGTGTAGACAGCCTCTTCGATGTTCATGTTGGCGAGATAGCCAGACGCGGTATTTGCCAACCTCGACCGCCCCATCAGGCCGTCCACCACATGGCGGCTGAACCGATAGACGCAGTCCCCGCCAAAACCGTGATCCACCCACTCATAGTCGATATCCTGCCACAGATTCTCCCCGTGCCTTCTGTAACCCAGGGTGCCATCGCCTCTCAGCACCAGCACACCCTCGCTTCCTTCGATGGTCATTTCGCCCATGGTCAGCCGCCGGTTATCGGCGCAATGATCGGACAGGCGGTTGCCATCCAGAACGGCGCGAACGCCACCGGCACACTCCATAATGACATGCCCCGCATCCTCACCGGCGATAGCCGGGTTGAGGCGCCTCAGTTCGGCATAGACAGCGGACACCTCGCCGAAGAGATAGCGAAAGGTGTCGATCCAATGTATCCCGGTCTCGTGGATCAGAAACCGCTCCATCTTCTGAAAGTACGGCTGCCTCTCCAGATAGGCCTGCGGCCCCTGTCCATCTCCCGGGCGCAGCCGGAACGTCGCCTGATAGATCTGCCCCAGCCTGCCCGCGGCGATCTGCCGCTGGATCTCTTCGTACCAGGGCTGAAACCGGACGTTTTCATGAACGATCAGTTCAATCCCGGCTTGCTCGGCCAGGGCGGCGGCTTGGCGCGCCTCCTCCAGGCTTTTGCAAAACGGCTTCTGGCAGATCACGTTCACCCCGCGTTCCGCCGCAAGGCGGATCAAGGCCAGGTGTGAAGAGGGCGGCGTGATGATATCCAGCACGTCGGCGCGCGCTTCCTCCAGCATCGCCAGGACATCCGAGTAGACCTCCCAGCCCCCATGACGCTTGGCCACCTCCCGAGCACGTGAGGTGGCCAAGCGTCATATTGAAACTGGCTGAAGTATCCGGCGCCAACCGCTGCGACCCTTAGCTTTTCCATCAACAACCTACCTCCTGCGACCTGCCATTGTGAGCGGCGCACCACCCAACCATCAAAAGCTACTGGATCGGGAGCTCGACCAGCTCGGCCATGACCGCCTCGAACACCGCGGTCGTACCGGCATCCCCGCCCAGCTCGCAGGTCACCAGGGTGCCAGTGGCAAAGGCAGCGTCCACGGCCTCTCGCAGCAACTTGCCTGCCTTCAGCGCCGGCTCACAGTCGTGCTTCTCTCCCAGCCACTCCAGCATCATCACACCGGACAGCACCATGGCCGTTGGATTGGCGAGGCCCTTGCCAGCGATATCCGGCGCACTGCCATGGCATGGTTGAAAGACCGCGTGATCATCGCCGATGTCCGCAGAAGGCGCGTAACCCATGCCACCGATCAGACCGGCGCCCAGGTCGGACAGTATGTCGCCGAACATATTCTCGGTGACCATCACGTCGAGATCCCAGGGCCTGGTGACCATGTTGAGCGCCGCCGCGTCCACGTACATGTGGTCGCAGTCGAGCTGCGGATGCGCCTCGGCCCGCTCGTCGAAGATCTTGCGGAAGAAGGCAAAGGACTTGAACACATTGGCCTTGTCGACACAGGTCACCCTGCCCTTCCCCCCCTGGGCCTGGCGGCTTTGGCCCAGCGCCAGGGTGAAGTCGAACAGTCGCTGACTCACATCCCGGGTGATGACCAGGGTATCGCGCGCTTCCTCGTCGCCCTTGATCTCGCCCCTGCCGTGAGACGCAAACAGGCCCTCGGTGGACTCGCGCACGATCACGAAGTCGAGTTCGTGGGCGCTGGGGTTATTGAGCATCGGCTGAAGCCCGGCGATGGTGCGCACCGGCCTGACCCCGGCGTACAGGCCGAAACGGAAGCGGAAGTCGATCTGTGGCGAGATCTCGGTGCCATCCGGATAGCGAACGTCCGGCAGTCCCATGGCACCCAGCAGGATCGCATCGGCCTCGTCGGCACGCTTCAACGAGGCCTCGGGAAGCGACTCCCCTGTATCCCTGAAGTGGGCAGCACCGGCAGGCAGCTCCTCGAAGCTCGCCGATACGCCACCGACCCGCGCCATGGCTGCCTCCAGCAGCGTGACGCACGGCTTCATGATTTCCTGGCCAATGCCGTCACCGGGAAAGACAGCGATGGAAAAGTGGGTCTTGTTGGTCATTTGACAGCCTCTCGCTATTGTTGGTTGTTACTTGAAGAAGTCAGGCATCGGCGCCGGCGAGTGCCGAACGCAATCGGGTCAAGGGAGCACGCCAATGGATCGGCGCCACGCCACGCACTGGCGCCTGAAACGAGGCAAGGCGGTCTCCCAGCAGGCAGCCAAGGTAAGCCCGATCGAGGTCGCGGCCGCCAAATGCCAGGCTCGATACGTGACCGAGTCGACGACTGACGACGCCATCCAGGTGAGGGCGCCCCATCCGACCGGCGTCAAACGCCTCCTCCACTTGCTTGAGATAGGCCTCGTCGCTGTCTTCCAGCACGACACTCTGCTCCCCGGTCGGCGAGACCCGGATGACCCGGTTGCTGACGATACTGGTGATCCAGGCCCCGCCTTCGACATCGAAGGTCACCCCATCGGGAAAGGTGCCAGGGCCGAACTCACAGACGGTCTGGCGCTCGCCGAGTCGTCCCTTTTCCTCCACGGAAAAACGGCTCAGCCGGCGGGCAAAGGTTTCATTGACGTAAAGCCACTGCCCATCGGGGTGCAGGGCGCACTCGTTGGTGTAACCCAGGCCATCGGCGACGATTCTGGCGTCACTGCCATCGGCGTTGGCCAGAGCAATAAAACCGTCGGCCACCGCCGCGCTGTACCCCTTGGCGCGGGGCTGCTGACGGGTACTGACGGTGATCCAGAGGCGACCGGCGCCGTCTCGATGAACGAAGTTGGTGGGAGGCAGGGCGACACCGTCGATCTCGGTCACCAATGGCTCCAGGGCGCCATCGACGTGCAGCCGAAAGACGCCCCCCTGGTCTTCGCCCAGATGGGTCGCGATCACACCGCCGTCGTCTTCCAGAGCAATACCGTTGGGACGAAGCTGGAAGCCCTGCTGGTTCGACAGGATGCGAAGGGCCGGCGCGCGATCCGCATGGCGGAAGATCGCCACGCCACCGCTGTCGGTCCAGTCTGCGGTCATCAGCAGGCCACTCGAATGTGTCAGCACGCATTCGGGCCGACTCAAGTCGCCACCGCTATAGTCCAGCGCTTCGAGTTCGATCATGTTGTTCCTGGGTCTCGTTGTTCTGTTCTTGCGTTGGTCAGTCTTCTTGTTGTTCCGGGATTTCGATGTTCCGAGGGACCGTTTCCGTGGCCCTTTCACCAGCGTTTGACGACCAACTCGTTAACGCATACATTAACACATGCACAAAGCCGGTCAAGACCAGACCGCGTCAGCCACCCGGGCGACCGGCACAACAACAAGCGACGAGGAAGCCAAATGAAACGTCATGTCACGCCAGCAATCGCCCTGCTCATGGGTCTCTCCTTTCACGCAGCCGCCGCGGACTACCCCGAACGCGACATCACCAATGTGGTCGTGTGGTCGGCCGGCGGCGGCACCGATGTCGCAAACCGGGTCGTCAGTGCAGAAATGAATGCCTTCCTTCCAAGGCGCATCAACGTGGTCAACAAACCGGGCGGTGTCGCCGGCTCCATCGGCATGAGCCATGTCAGCAACCAGCCCGCCGACGGCTACACGTTGGCAGGTCTGTCCGAATCGAATGTCGCCGCGGCGGTCCAGGGCGGCTGGGAAAATACCTTCGACAGCTGGTACCCCTTCATCATCGGGGGATCGCCGGACCTGATCTCCGTAGGCAGCAATTCGTCCTATACCACCCTGGAAGAACTGGTGGAGGCGGCCTCCAGCGGCGACGTCACCATCAAGGCAGCCGCGGGGGGCTCGGGCTCCGTTCATCACCTCAATCTGCTCGCCTTCGAGAAAGGCACGGGGGCAGATCTCAACTTCATTCCCTACCCGGGTTCCGCGCCGGGCCAGAACGCCGCCATCACGGGTGAAGTCAGCGTGGTCATCACCTCTCTTGCCGAGCAGCAGCAACTGATTGCGGCCAATCGACTTCGGCCCCTGGCAGTGTTGACCGATAGCCCGGTCGACATCGAGGGAACCGGTGAAATCCCCTCTGCCTTCGACAGCTATCCGCAGTTGAAGGAATATCTGCCTATTCGACAGACCATCGGTTTTGCCGTCCGCGACGATGCCCCGGAGGAGGTCAAGGAGACCCTTGAACAGGCGTTCGAGCAGGCACTGGAAACCGACGCGGTAAAACAGTGGGCAGAGGACAACTACTTCCAGTTGTCCGGCAAGACGGGAGAAGAAGCTTCGGAGGAATTCTCTCGGCTCGAGTCCCTCTTCTCATGGACGCTGTATGACCTGGAGTCTGCTTCCATCAATCCGGAGGAATTGAATATTCCAAGGCCCTGATCGCGACTTCTTCGTTCCCGATAACCGAAGGCCCGGAGGCAATCGTTGCCTCCGGGCATTTTCCGGGCCACGTCAATACCTCGTAGAACATCAGGTTCACTGGACACATCATGGTTGACAGCAAACAGCTCCCTGAACCCGAGAATCAGGCAGGCGCCGCTTTCTCGGGGAACGACGAACTCATCCAGCGGCGACGCCGCGATTTCTTCACGAGCCTGGCACTGCTGCTGCTGGCATTCGCCATGCTCGCAAAATCCCTCACCTTCCCCATGACCGACAGCTACGGCGGTGTCACCAACGCCTGGTACGTTTCCCCCGCGCTGTTCCCTCTGTCGATCGCCGTTACCCTGGGGTTGGTGTCGCTGCTGTTGCTGCGACGCGCCATCCTCGATGGCGGCGCCAGACGTAGAGAGAGCGCCTCGAAGGGCCGATCGAAGGCGTCGTTTCCAGCTTCTGCATCCTGTCGTGTGGCCGTGATCATGGCCTTTATCGGTCTGTACGTTTACTCGTTCGTCCCCAGCGTCGATTTTGCACTGGCCAGCGCCCTCTTCCTCTTTCTCTTCATCACACCTTTCTATATCGAAAAGGTGGCTCTCATTCCCCTGACACTGGTCGGCGCCGTCATCGCTTGCGTGCTCATCACACTACTGAGCCATCGGCCCACATCTCAGCAGTACGCCCTGGATCTGGTAGCTATCGCCACGCTTCTGACAGTCGCCACCATCGCCTGGTGGTTGCTGCGCCATTCGCCTAGCGAATGCAGGAAACTGCGCACCGTCGTGCTGGTCAGCATTGCCGTTCCCCTGGTGCTGGTACCGATCTTCCGTTTCTTCCTGCTGGTGCCACTCCCGGTGGAAGGTCTGGTGATAGACACCATGCAAGCCCTCGTCAGCCGCCTGACGGCCCAAGGTTAAGGAGACACTCGCATGGACTTTATCGCGCAGCTTTCGGTATTCGCGCATGCCATCTGGCAGATCCTTACCAACCCCGCCATGGTGGCGCTACTGCTGGGGTCGAGCTTCCTGGGTATCATCTTCGGGGCGCTTCCCGGCCTGACCGCGACGCTCGGGGTCGCCCTGCTGACCACGCTGACCTATTCGATGGACCTTCAGACCGCACTGATCTCGCTGATCGCCATGTACGTGGGGGCGGTGTACGGTGGGTCCTACCCGGCCATTCTCATCAATATCCCCGGCACCGCGGCGGGCGCCGCCACCGCCATGGACGGCTACCCCATGGCCCAACGGGGGGAAGGCGGCAAGGCGCTCGGCATGACCACCACCGCGTCCTTTATCGGCACCCTGATCGGCATGGTCGCGCTGGTCGCCCTGGCACCGCTGATCTCCGAGGCTGCACTGCAGTTCACGTCCTATGAATTCTTTCTTCTGGCGCTCTTCGGCATCATCATCAGCGGCACCCTGACGAGCAAGGACCTGGTCTACAAGGGATGGATCGCCGGACTGCTGGGCCTTGCGCTATCGACGATCGGTCGCGACCAGCTTCAGTTCTTCCCCAGGTTCACCTTCGGCCTGCCGGAGCTGGACGGTGGCATCGAGGTCGTTCCGGTGTTGATCGGCGCCTTTGCGATCCCGCAGATCATTCGCACCTTGCGCGACAGGGTAGCCCTCGGCAGTCCCCAGCCCGTCAAGCGCGTGCTGCCCGAATTCCGTGCAGTCTTCCGCAATCTGCGCCACGTCATCCGCTCGGCGTTCATCGGCGTGGGTATCGGTGCCGTCCCCGGCGTCGGCGAGGATATCGCCGGCTGGGTGTCCTACGGTACCGCCCAGAACTCCTCTGCCCACCCTGAACGCTTCGGCAAGGGCGAACCTGCCGGCCTGGTCTCGTCGGAAACGGCCAACAATGCCTGTATTGGTGGTGCGCTCATTCCTCTGACGACACTCGGCATTCCAGGTAGCCCACCGGCGGTAATGCTGCTGGGCGCGTTGATGCTGCACGGCCTGAACCCGGGTCCGATGATCGCCATCACCCAGCCCAACTTCCTGGTCGAGCTCACCGCCATCATCGCCCTCGCCTCCCTGGCCATGTGGATCAACGGCATGTTTCTGGCCAAGCACGTCATCAAGGTGCTGCGGGTACCCTCGTCAATCTTTCTGCCGATTGTCGCGGTGCTGTCGGTTATCGGGTCCTACGCGCTGGGCCTCAGCCTGCTGAATCTCTACCTGATGGTGCCGATCGGCATCGCCGCCTACGTCCTGGGAGAGATGGACTATCCGATTTCGCCTCTGGTCATCGGCGTCATTCTGGGCCCGATGGCGGACGAAAACCTGCGCCGCGCCCTGATGGTGTCCGAGGGCAGCCTGATGGGATTCTTCGAACGACCGGTGTCGCTACTGCTGATCGCCGTGATCGTGCTGACCATCGCGTCTCAGATCCCGGCCTGGAAGCGCTATCGCAGCCGCCTATGGAAAAAATTCAGAGGGCGTGCGCTAGCTGGCAAGCCAGCGCATGGCGCCGACGACCCTCAGTAGCGTCACATCGACAAGGGGACGGGTGTCGGCACCGAGCTGCCGACACCAACGCTCATCCACCCCGCTCTCATCAGTCACCGCTCTCATCCACCCCAGACAGGAGACATTCACCGTGCACGCCGTCATCGTCAGTTTTACCCCGCAGCAAGGGTGTGCCGATCGCCTCGAGGCACTACTGCTCCGCCAAGCCTCGGATAGCCTGGAAAAGGAACGTCACTGCCAGCGCTTCGATGTGGTTCGACTACGGAACGAGAACACCTTCGTCCTCTACGAGCTCTACCGGGACCAAGACGCCTTCAGATGGCATCTGGACACCGACCACTTTCATGCCTTCGATCAGAAGAGCGCACCGCTGGTGGCGGAGAAGAAGGTCCTTCAAGGAGACCTGCGCCAGGCTTGACGCAGCCTGGATCTACGAGCAAACCAACGCTACAGCCACCCCATGGCCTGCATCGCCTGATTGGCAGGCACCAGCACGTAGCGTACGCACACAAACCCCACCAGGCTGAGTGCGAGGGTATAGGGTGCGGCCATCCACACCATGCGGCCGTAGGAAAGGCGAATCAGCGGTGCCACCGCCGAGGTCAGCAGAAACAGAAAGGCTGCCTGGCCATTGGGCATCGCCACCGACGGCAGGTTGGTGCCGCAGGCCACCGCCACGGCCAGCAGGTCGAACTGCTCGGCGCCGATGCGCGCAGCGCTTAAGGCCGAGTGGATTTCGCTGATGTAGACGGTGCCGACGAAGACGTTGTCCGAGACCATCGACAGCAGACCATTGGTCACGTACACCAGGCCCAGCTGCTCACTGCCTTGGCGTGACAGCACCAGCTCGATCACCGGTGCAAACAGATCCTGCTCGATGATCACCGCCACCACCGCGAAGAACACCACCAGCAGGGCGGTGAAGGGCAAGGCTTCCTCGAAGGCCTTGCCAAGGGCGTGCTCCTCGGTGACACCGAGAAAGGCGCTTGCCAACACAATGACGGCAAGCCCGATCAGCCCCACCGACGCCTCGTGGCGAGCCAGCGCCACCACCAGCCAGACCAGCACCGCCGCTTGCACCCATAACCTGGCCACCTCGATCAGCGACTGGCCTGCCCGCTCCTGGCGGTCGTGCTCGACCAGGATGGCGCGTACCTTGGCCGGTAGACGCTGGCCGTAACCAAAACAGCGCAGGCTTTCCACCAGCAGGCAGGTGGCAAGGCCTGCCACCAGCACCGGCAGAGTGACAGGCGCCATACGCAGCACAAATTCGCCAAAGCCCCAGCCAGCCTGCTCGGCGATGATCAGGTTCTGGGGCTCACCGACCATGGTCGTGACACCGCCGAGGGCGGTCCCCATGGCGGCGTGGAGCAGCAGCGAGCGCAGAAAGCGACGATAGTCGATCAGGTCCTGGTGGCTGACCTCGGGGAGCCCGCTATCATCGCTGTAGTCATGATCGTCGTGCTGCCCCTTCATCGACGCCACCCGATGATAGATGGCGTAGAAACCCACCGTCACGCTGATCACCACCGCGATCACCGTCAAGGCATCCAGAAAGGCGGAGAGCGCTGCCGTCGTCACGCAGAAACACAGCGACAGCAGACGCTTGGACGTGACACCGATCAGCAGGCGTGTGAACGCCTTGAGCAACAGCTGCTTCATGAAAGTGATGCCCGCCACCATGAACACCAGCAACAGCAGGACGTCCAGGTTGAGCGCCACCTCGTGCATCACACTGTCGGGGCCGGTCATGCCGATGGCCACGGCTTCCAGTGCCAGCAGCCCACCAGGCTGCAACGGATAGCACTTCAGCGCCATGGTCAAGGTGAAGATGAATTCGACCAGCAACAGCCATCCCGCGACGAATCCCCCAGACCAGGCGTAGACCAGCGGATTGATCACAAGGCAGACCAGGATGGCGGTCTTGTACCAGTCCGGCGAGGGACCGATAAAGTTGCGAAAGAAGGCCTGGGGCAGCGTCGTCACCATCGACCGGCTCCTTGTCGATACGGCGGCGTTTCAGTATGCCGGTGAAAAGCGGCGCAATCCGCGTGACTGCGTCAACAAACCGCCCTGAACCAACGGAGTATCGGCTTGTCACGCCTACCACGCCGGGCTAGCGTGAAAGACGCCACCACACCCACCGATGAGGAATCGCCTGTGAAATGGGCTCGCACCAGCCGCGACAAGATGCACCATCACGCCGATACCATCGGCAACCTGCTCGTGGAAGGCTTTCACTACCTGGGACTCTTCGTCATCGGCGGGATGATCGCCTGGGCCTCGGTGGTCGCCTTCCTCGACATGCTGACCAGTGGCCACGCCAGCGTCGACGACATCCTGCTGCTGTTCATCTATCTTGAGCTGGGCGCCATGGTGGGCATCTACTTCAAGACCAATCACCTGCCGATTCGCTTCCTGTTGTATGTCGCCATCACCGCCCTGACCCGCTACCTGATCGGTGACATTTCCCACCACCCCAAGCCCGACGCCGGTCTCTTGTACCTGTGCGGCGGCATCTTCCTGCTGGCCCTGTCCGTGCTGGCGGTGCGCTTCGCCTCCTACAAGTACCCCTCCAGCAAGCCCATCGACGCCCTCGGCAAGGTGGTCAACAAGACCAACAGCGATCTGTAGGGCGCCCGGGGCCAGCGCCCCTGCCCTCGCCCACGTTCACGTTCAGGTTCACAACTACAGCGACGACAACAGCCCCCGCCAGCCAGCATCGAAAGATACCGGTTGGCGGGGGCTGGGTGTTTACGCGAAGGCTGAAGACCGGAACCAGGTTCCCGTCAGGACTTGTCGGGGGCACCCCGGACCACGTCCCACTGGGGCTGACCCTGCTCGATCAGCACACGCTCGCCGTCGGGCGCCTGCTCCAGACGCGCCACCTGACGCACGCCGTCATACTCCCAGGCCACGTCGTAGCCCAGGGTCTTTTCACGAGTGTCGTTGACGGTGTGGCACCGCTGTTCGGTGGTGGTATAGGTCTGGCCAGCCTCGACCCGACGCTGCACTTCGCGTCCGGCGAAGCCACCGCCGATGGCACCGGCCACGGTGGCGATCTTGCGGCCGCTGCCACCGCCGATCTGGTTGCCCACCAGGCCACCGACCACCGCACCGGCAGCGCTGCCCAGAATGCTGTGCGGATCCCGGGTCGGCGCCTGGCGTGTCACCTGAACGTTCTCGCAGACCTCTCGCGGCGTGGAGACGGTCTCGGTGACCGGCGTGACGGCGGTAATATCGGCGAACTGCGGCCCCTGGGGCGCCTGCTGCACCTGCCAGGCGCCAAATGCCAGGCCACCAAGGCCAAAGACCGCGAGGGTGGAACCGACGATGATCGACTTGCTCATGCTGTTCTCCTTGCTCCGCCAGGGCGCTCACTTAGCGTGCGAGAGGCGCCACGGCAGATGTCTTGGCGATGTGATGACACTATCCTAGCCGTTATCGAACAGCGTTCGAAGAACCATGGAGCCACTTGCAAGTTGTTTGTGAGGCTGTCGCAACTCACCGACAAAGGTGCCCCCAATCGGCGACGATGGGCGCTGCTGCCCTCGCCTCTTATGCCATTGGCACACCCCTGCCCACTCATCACAACGCCTCGCTGCCGGAGGCAGCGAGGCGTTGGGCGAGACGCGACAATGGGGCTCAAAAGCCGGGAGCGCGGGCCACGAAGCATCCCGCGGCCATTGGCTTGCCCGCACTTGTCTGTGACACCGACCAGCGGCTAGATACCCAGCTTGTCCCGGGTCTGGTAGTACCAGGCACCGATGGCGGACAGCGGCACCCTGAGCATGCGGCCGCCAGGGAACGGCAGGTGCGGAAGGCCGGCGAAGGCATCGAAGCGCTCGTCACGGCCGGTCATCACCTCGCTGATCAGGCGACCGGCCAGGTGGGTGCAGGTCACGCCGTGGCCGGAGTAGCCCTGGGCGTAGTAGACGTTGTCATTGATCACCCCGAACTGGGGCAGTCGGTTGAGGGTCATCAGGAAGGTCCCGCTCCAGGCGTAGTCCACCTTGACCGTCTTGAGCATCGGGAAGGTCTTTTCCATCTTGGGACGAATGACCGCCTCGATGTCCTGGGGGTCCTCGCCGCCGTAGTTGACTCCCCCGCCGTAGATCAGGCGGTTGTCGCGGGTCAGGCGGAAATAGTCGAGCAGATAGTTGCAGTCTTCCACCGCCATGTTGTTGGGCAGAAGCTCCCGGGCCAGGTCCTCGCCGAGCGGCTCGGTGGTGATGATCTGGGTGCCGCAGGGCATCGACTTGGCCTCGAGCTCCGGCATCACGCCGCTCATGTAGGCGTTGCCCGCCATCACCACACGCTCGGCGCGAACGCTGCCGTTGCGGCTCTTCAGTACCACCGGCTGGCCGTGCACCAGCGACTCCACCGGGCTCTGCTCGAAGATCACACCGCCCAGGGATTCCAGCGCCGCCGCCTGGCCCAGTACCAGGTTGAGCGGATGCAGGTGACCGCCGGAGTGGTCCACCAGGGCGCCGGTGTAGCGATCGCTGCCCACCTCGCGGCGACAGGCGTCGCCTTCCAACAGCTCCAGCCCGTCGTGGCCGTAGCGCTGCCACAGCGCCTGATGCTCGCGCAGCCCCTTGAGCTGGCGCTCGTTGCAGGCGGCGAACAGGTTGCCTTCACGCAGGTCGCACTGGATGTCGTAGCGGGCGATGCGCTCACGGATGATGCGATTGCCCTCGAAGGCCATGTCGCCGAGGGCACGCGCGGTGTCGGCACCGTACTTGTCCTCGATCACGTCCATGTCGCGGCTGTAGCTGTTGACGATCTGACCGCCGTTGCGGCCCGAGGCGCCGTAACCGACCCTGGCCGCCTCCAGTACCACCACCTTGAGCCCCTGCTCCGCCAGATGGAGCGCGGCGGAGATGCCGGTGAAGCCGGCCCCGACCACGCAGACATCACAGCTTACCTCTCCCTCGAGGGCCGGGCGCTGGGGTGAGGCATTGGCCGAGGCGGCATACCAGGACGCGGCATGCTGGACCTCGGCGGCCCCTCCACGGGGATCGGTAGCGGTGGAACGGCTGGACATGACGGACTCCCAAAGTGGTTATTTTATTCAACACTAGATCGCATTCTACGCGGCGAAAGGAGATATCTTCAAGATAAAGACATGGAATAATCACCACCACGCACCGACGCCATAGCCCCACAACGCAGCGAGCCAGGCACCTGGCCTGGCTCGCTGATGGTGCCTCATGCCACCGTCTCGGGCTTGCGCCACCTTCTCGGGATCGCGCCACCTTCTCAGGCCTACACCACTCTCTGAGCTTCGCGCCACCTTCTCAGGCTTGCGCCACCCCAGGGCGTCCTCCAAGGCCGCGGCTCACACCCGCAGCAGCAGGTGCTCACGCTCCCAGGACGAAATCACCTGAAAGTACTCACGGTGCTCGGCCCGCTTTACCGCCAGGTAGCTGTTGGTAAAGCGCTCGCCGAGGATACCTGCCAGGGCGTCACACTCGTGCAGCAGGTCCAGCGCCGGTCCGATATCGTCAGGCAGCTTGTTGCCGCCGGACCAGGCCGAGCCGACCATGGGCGGGCGGGGCTCCACCTGGCCGAGCATGCCGAGGTAACCACAGGCGAGTGACGCCGCCATGACCAGGTAGGGATTGGCGTCGGCACCGGCCAGTCGGTTCTCGACCCGGGTGGCCTCGGGCCCGGAGACCGGCACGCGCAGGCCCACGGTACGGTTGTCCATGCCCCACTCGACGTTGATCGGCGCCGAGCCCGAGGTCTCGGTACGCAGCAGCCGCCGGTAGGAGTTGACGTTGGGGGCCAGCAGCGGCATCGCCGAGGGCAGGTAGCGCTGCAGGCCGCCGATGAAGTGGTGGAACAGACGGCTGGGCTGGCCATCCTCGCCGGCAAACAGATTTCGTCCGCTGGCCGGGTCGATCAGGCTCTGGTGAATGTGCATCGAGCTGCCCGGCTCGTTGGCCATGGGTTTGGCCATGAAGGTGCCGTACATGCCGTGGCGCAACGCGGTCTCGCGCAGTACCCGCTTGAACAGCACCACCTGGTCGGCCAGCGCCAGCGGATCACCGTGCTGGAAGTTGACCTCCATCTGCCCGGCGCCCTCTTCGTGGATCAGGGTATCCAGATCCAGGTTCATCGCCTCGCAGTAGTCGTACATCTCCTCGAACAGCGGATCGAACTCGTTGACCGCATCGATGGAGAAACTCTGGCGACTGCTTTCCTGGCGACCGGTGCGCCCCACCGGCGGCTCCAGCGGGTAGTCGGAGTCGGTGTTGGTCTTGACCAGGAAGAACTCCACCTCCGGTGCCACCACCGGGACCCAGCCACGTGCCTGGTACAGCTCCAGCACACGCTTGAGCACATAGCGCGGCGCCAGCTCCACCGGCTCGCCGCTCAGATAGTGGCAGTCGTGGATGATCTGGGCGGTAGGATCGTCGGCCCAGGGCACCAGGAAGACGGCGTTGGGGTCAGGCACCAGCTCCATGTCCCGCTCGGCAGGATTCCAGAAGCGGATGTCGTCATCGTCGGGATAGCCCCCGGTGACGGTCTGGATAAAGATGGAGTCCGGCAGGCGCGGTCGTCCGCCGTTGAGGTACTTGCCCGCGGGCATGATCTTGCCCTTGAGGATGCCGGTAAGGTCGGTGACCAGGCACTCCACCTCGGTGATGCCGTACTGCTTGAACCAGTCGCTGAGCGCTGGGCTTTCCTGGCGGTTACTCATGAGAGTGTTCCGTTACGTGAGTGTCTCACTCGGTGGCCGAGCCCCGACGTCGCCGGGGCTCTTTCCTTGCAGGGCGGCCCCGGGCGCATCAACGCCCCTGGGCCAATCCCTTCACCGAGCCTTTACCTCTGACCACAGTTGCTGAAAGGTCTGCAGTTGCTGACCGGACAGGCTGGGGGTGAAGACAAGCCGCGCCATGTCCTCTTCGCTGGGCTGGGTCGGCGGCTGGGTCAGCACCTCGTCGAGATGCGGGCGCGCCGCCTCGTTGGGGCTGGCGTAGTAGTTGTAGTTCGACAGCTGGGCACCGATCTCGGCGTCCAGGATGAAGTCGATGAACTTGTGCGCGAGCTCCGGGTTGGGTGCCTCGGAGGGGATGACCATGGAGTCGACCCACATCTCGGCGCCTTCGTCGGGAATCACGAAGTCCAGATGTTCGAAGGTCTCCGGGTCCTCATCCTTGAAGTACAGGTAGTCGCCGTTGAAGGACATGCCCACGTGGGTGACGCCCCGGGCCAGCTGCTGCAGGGTCGGTGTGCCGTCGGTGAAGCCCGAGAAGTTGTCGCGATTCTTGGTCTCGATCAGCAGTCTGGCGGCATTCTTCAGGTCATCCAGACCACTGCAGTCGAAGCTCGCGCCCAGATAGGCGCAGGCGCTGCCGGTGGCGACCTGGCCGTCCTGGATCATCGAGAACGGATAGTCGCCGTTGACCTCGGGGTCGAACAGCAACGACCAGCTCTTGGGCGCATCGGGGAAGGTCTCGGTGTTGTAGACAAGGCCCGTGGTGCCCCACTGGTAGGCAGCGGAGTACTCGGCACCGGGATCAAAGCTCGGATCCTTGAACTGCGCCACCAGGTTGTCGAAGTTCGGAATCTGCGAGCGGTCGAGCTTCTGGATCAGGCCGGTCTCGATCATCCGCGGAATGTAGTAGTTCGACGGCACCACGATGTCGTACTGGGAAGTGCCACCGGCATTGAGCTTGGCGATCATCTCCGGGTTCGAGTTGAAGTAGTTGGTCACCACCTCGACGTCATACTTTTCCTCGAAGGCCTCGATGATCTCGGGGTCCATGTACTCGGTCCAGTTGAACAGGTACAGCTTGCCCTCTTCAGCCTGGGCGACGCCTGCGAGCATGGCGGCGGCCACGGCGAGGCCCAGGGCGCTGCGAGTCTTGTTGAGCATCGTTGCTTTCTCCTTGTATTGCTTGGTCTTGTCTGGGTACGTCAGGTGTTGATCGATCTGTTCCGAGATTGCCGCTGTGTCCGCCAATGGCACAGGCGTCATGCCTTGCGCCGATTGACGACGAGGCTTGCCAGGGCGGCCAGCGCCACCGCCGCGATCATCAGTGTGGCGATGGCGTTGATCTCCGGTGACACCCCCTTCTTGATCGCGCCCCAGATATAGATCGGCAGGGTCGCGCTCTCCGGGCCGGAGGTGAAGAAGCTGATGACGAAGTCATCCACCGACAGGGTAAAGGAGAGAAAGAAGGCCGATATCAACGCCGGCTTGATGGTCGGCAGCATGAAGTGCACCACTCGCTTAAAGGGCGAGGCATAGAGGTCCTTGGCCGCCTCGAACAGGGACGGATCCAGACCCACGAAGCGCGAGTAGACGATCAGCGCGACGAACGGAATCTGGAAGGTGACGTGGGCGATGATCATGGTGCCCAGCCCCGGCCCCAGGAGCCCGGTCAGCTCATTCACCTTGACGAAGAAGGCCATCTCCGAGATACCGAAAACGATATCCGGCAGCACGATGGGCAGATAGATCAGCACGATCAGCCAGCCCAGCTTGCGGTGACGGTGGCGATACATGCCATAACCGATCAAGCAGCCGATCACCAGGGCGATCAGCGAGGACGTCAGCGCCAGCACCAGGGTGTTGCCGAAGGCGCTCATGATCTGGTCATTGGCGAACAGCTGGTGGTACCAGCGCAGCGACAGTCCGGTCATGCTGGCCGCGCTGTTGGCGGCGTTGAAGGAGAACAGCACCACCACCGCCAGCGGCAGGTAAAGAAACACCAGGGTCAGCCACCAGAAGGCACTCAGACCTCGCTTGAGTGTGCGCTTTCTCATATCACCACCTCCTCACCGCCGCCGAGTCGCTTGCCGATCCGGCGCATGGCATAGAGTCCGGCGAAGGTCGCCAGCAGCATCAGGATGGCGCCGGCGGCGCCCAGCGGCCAGTTCGACCCACCGGAGAACTGGTTGGCCACCAGATTGCCGAGCATCAACGCCTTGCCGCCGCCCAGCAGTTCCGGAATCACGTACATGCCGAAGGCCGGAATCGCCACCAGCACGATCCCGGCGAGCAGCCCCGGCAAGGTCTGGGGAAAGACCGCGTGCCAGAACGCCTTCACCGGGGTGGCGTAGAGGTCCTGGGCGGCCTCCACCTGGGCGGTGTCGAGCTTCTCGAAGGCGGCGTACAGCGGCAGCACCATGAACGGCAGGAAGTTGTAGACCAGCCCCAGGGTCACCGCGAAGTTGGACGGATACAGCCCCATGTTGGGGGCGATCAGCCCCAGCGACTCGGCGACGCTGGAAAGCGGCGTCCCCGGCGCCAGCAGGTTCATCCAGCCGAAGGTACGGATGACCTGATTGGTCCAGGACGGCACCACCACCAGCAGCAGCATGATCGGCCGCCATTTCGCCCGGCAGGTGGTGATGTAGTAGGCGATCGGATAGGCCACGATAACGACCAGGCCGGTCGCCACCAGGGTCTGCCACAGCGACCTCAACAGGGTGTAGAGGTTGCCCGGGCTCCAGCCCAGAAAACCGAAGCCGGCAAGCTGCTTGAACGAATCGAGCGACAGCGGCATCTGCGGCAGGCCATAGGGCCCGTTGGTCATGAAGGCCACGCCCATCAGGTAGGCGCTGGGCAGCACCAGAAAGGCGATGATCCAGGCCGCGCCGGGTGTCACGGTAAAGAGAAGATGGCGCGCTTCTCTGACCATGCCCTGGCTGCGTCCGAGGACAGCGGTATCGGTCATGACATGCCCCCTCAGTTGGCCACGGTGACGAGGTCTTCCGGGGCGACCACCAGGGTCACCTCGTCGCCGACCTCGGGCAGTCGGCGCCCGCGATTGTTGATGGTGGCCTGCAGGGTGGTGTCACCGACCGCGAGACGGAACTCGGCGTGGCTACCACGATAGAGCCGTTCGGTGATCCGCCCGACCAGGTGGTTCACCCCTTGATGACGCCCCAGACGCACGTCCAGCGTCTCGGGGCGAATCAGCAACAGCTCGCCGCCTCCCTGCTGTGGCGTGTCGAGGTCGGGCTCGAGCTCCAGCTCGCCAAGCTCGGTGGTCACGCGCTGGCCCTGTCGGGCGCTGATCGGATAGAGGTTGGCATGGCCCATGAAACGGGCGACAAAGGCATTGACCGGGCGCTCGTAGACCTCCCGAGGTGGCCCCACCTGCTGGATGGTCCCGCCATTGAGCACGGCGATGCGATCGGACATCACCATGGCCTCGTCCTGATCATGGGTCACGAAGACGAAGGTCATGCCCAGGCGCTTCTGCACCCTCAGCAATTCAACCTGTAGCTGGCTGCGAAGGCCGGCGTCGAGCGCCGACAGCGGCTCGTCCAACAGCAGCACGTCGGGCTCGCAGACCAGCGCCCGGGCCAGGGCGATGCGCTGACGCTGTCCGCCGGAGAGCTGATCGATGCGCCGATCGATCAGATCGCCCAACTGGATGAACTCGGCGATGCGCTCGACCCGTGCCTCGCGCTCGGCACGATCGACACCGCGCATCTTGAGACCGAAGGCCAGATTGTCGCGCACCGACAGGTGGGGAAACAGCGCGTAGGACTGAAACACGGTATTGACGCTGCGATGGTGCGGCGCCACCTCGGTGACGTCGCGCTCACCGATGGTCAGGCGTCCCTGATCGGCGTCTTCCAGACCCGCCAGGATGCGCAGCAGCGTGGTCTTGCCACAGCCCGATGGGCCCAGCAGGGTAAAGAACTCGCCGGCCTCGATGGTCAGATCGACGCCATCGAGCGCCACCGTACTGGCGCCGAAGCGCTTGTGCAGGCCCTGCATATGGATCGCGGAGGCGGTCCGCTCGGAGCCGTCGGCATCGACGCCCGGGCGTACGCCATCATGGGGTTCATCCCGGCGCTGTGAGTGACGCTCGGCGGTGGAGGTCTCGGTCATAGGGGCATTCCTCGTCGTTGTCGGCAGCTCACAGCCGATCGCGAAGCTTGTAGAAGTGGGTGGCCAGCAGCAACAGCGGTGTTCTCAACAGGCGACCGCCGGGGAAGCGACGATGGGGCATGGCGGCAAAGACGTCGAAGCGCTCGCTCTGCCCGGCGATGGTCTCGGCCAGCAACTTGCCGGCCAGTCCCGCCATGGCCATGCCATGACCGGAGTAGCCTTGCGCATAGTAGAGGTTGGCGGCCAGTCTGCCGAAGTCCGGGGCGCGATTGAGCGTGATGGCCACGTCACCGCCCCAACGGTAGGCGATCTCGACATCATCGAGCACCTTGAACAGGCGCCGGATCTTGCCGTCGATGCGCGCCTCGAGCCCCTTGGGCGGGCGCCCGTCGTAGCTGACTTCACCGCCATAGATCAGGCGTCGATCCGCCGACAGCCGATAGTAGTCGAGCACAAAATTGGCATCGGCCAGGGCGTCATTCTTCGGCAGCACCTGGGCCGCCTGCTGCTCGCTCATCGGCTCGGTGGCGATCATGTAGTTGGCACAGCGCATGATGCGCCCGCGCATCTCCGGCAACAGGTCGATGCCGTAGGCGTTGGTCGCCACCACCACGCTATCGGCGGTGACCTCTCCGCCGGCGGTCTTCACCCGGGCAGGCTCGCCTTTGGTCACCGCGGTGACCGGGCTGTGCGAGTGGAAGATCGCCCCCGCCTGCTGGGCGGCCCTGGCCAGGCCGAGGGTATAGTTGAGCGGATGCAGATGCCCGCCCTCGGCCTCCCACAGGGCCGCCGGGTAGGCGTCGGTGACCACATGTTCGCGCAGCGACTGCCCTTCGCGCCATTCCAGCGCCTGGTAGTCGTACTTGTGCGCCATGGTCTCCTGGAAGGCGCGCAACTCGCGCACATGGCGCGGCTTGACCGCCGCATGCAGGTAGCCCCAGGCAAGGTCGCAGGGAATGGCGTGACGCTCGACCAGCTGTGCGGTCAGGCGCACCGCTTCGCGGCTCATTTCCCAGATATCGCGGGCCGCCGACAGGCCAAGCGCCTGTTCCACGGTGTCCATGTCGGTACCGAGCCCGGGCAGGATCTGGCCGCCGCTGCGACCGGAGGCGCCATGGCCGACGTCATGGGCTTCCAGCACCACCACCTTGTAGCCTTGCTCGGCCAGATGCAGCGCCGCCGAACAGCCCGTCACCCCGGCCCCGATCACACAGACGTCAGCGCGAACGTCGCCCTCGAGCCTGGATGTCGGCAACAGCTCGACCCGGACGGAATCGCGGTACCAGGAGGCGGCCTCGGACGTGGAGGAATCTGTCATAGAGAGTCCGTATTGGTTGCGCAATGCGCTTGTTGTTATTGAATCTCGCACCTTCGCATGAAGGTGACACCGACAGTGTGCCACTTTCTCGCCACCAGGCGTCAAGTATCCAATAACACTAAATTCCTGACTTCAACGTCAGCGATTCGATACGCATCGCCTTTAACAGCAAGGCAAGCTGAACGTGCCCCTCTTGCGCTCGACGCACAGGCGCGCCAAGCCGCCGCCCGGCACCGACCAGATCAGATCGGGTCAGAGGTGGGCCGGACAAGCTCCGGCAGGGACTGTCGAGTATATGCGAGACCGCTGGGGCAAGAAATGTCGGGCAGAAGCGGCGGACGCCCGTTCAAGGGCGCCCTCTCCCGCCACAAGGAAGGGATTTCAGGACAGTTGCCAGGCTCGGTCTAAGATACCGTCGAGCGCAGACATCTTTCAGGCAAGCCTAGGCGCTGTCCGAAAAGTCGACGAGCGAAGGTTAGACAAGGCAAAAATCGGTGAGAAAGCGCAGTTTACGGGGTGTAAATGAGCATTTTGATCCGATTTTTAACGCCGTATTACCGAGCGCAGGCACTTTTCAGACAAGCCCTAGAGTGAAGATCGCTCACTCCGGAGCCCACCCGTCATCTGACGCATCCGCGCCAGAACATCAACGCCAAGCTGCCGGTAGACATCCAGCAGGTCGACCAGCACCCAGTTCTCACGAATCAGGGCATCCTCGCAACGCCAGAAATCCAGACTCCGCAGACGCACCTGCTGACCGCCCGGAGCGATACCCAGCCAGCCATCGCCGCTGATGGTCGCCTCCAGCGCTGGCCAACCGCACAGCGCTACATAGTCCCCTTCACTGAACACCACATGATGGCCATCGTTGCGACGATCCGGCATTCCCGCCAGGAAGGGCCGCTGATGCCACTGGCGAAAGCCGGAGACCCGCCGGCCTGAACCGATGCCAGCCGGGCCATACCACATCATGCGCGGATGCCAGTAGCGCTCGAGTTCCATGGCCGCCACCCCCCCTTCGGCGTAGCGGCCGAGCCCCTCGAGCATGCGGTTGACCAGATCGAGACTGGCCGCCGCCCGGCGCACCTGGCCTTCGGGTTCGATGCCGAGTCCGGGATGAATACCATCCTGGGTCGCAGGCCCCGGCACCAGCATCTCGCATCCCAGGCTCGGCACCATGGGCCAGGCGCCAGCGCCCAGCATCACCTCGGGGATATCCCACAGCGCCCGCATCTCGACGATGCGACCGGCCTCGATGCGAAAGAACTCTGCGTAGCGCAGGGTCATGATATGGCCGGTGGCGGGAATATCCAGCCAGGGTGTCTCGAACACCCCGGTATAGAAGCCGGCGCAACCGACCCAGTGCGCTGTGCTCGGCGGGCCGCCGATGCTCTCGTACGCCGCGCCTGAAACCACGATATAGTCACGACGCTCGAGGTCCGGTACCGCCGCCAGCAGCGGGCGATAGATGCTCTCCAGCAGTTCCTGCGGCCCGACGCACTCGCCAAGGGGGTACGCCAGATGGCAGTGACATTCGTCATGCATCAGCTCGGCAAGCGCGCGCTCAAGCTCCCCGTCGTCGAAGCCATGCACCTTGTCGTACCACAGCGCGCGCCAGCGATCGATCACCTCTCGGCAACACATCATCGATCTCCCTCCTTGGCCAATGGCTGCTCTCCCTCATCACGCTCACCGGTCCGCAGCGCTCGCCGGTGGCTGTCGAATCGTTCCCAGCCATGTCCACCGAACGGGTCCACACCCAGCTGCTGCATTACGTAGGGAAAGTCGACCATCACCCAGTTGTCGACGATCTTGCCGTCCACCACCTTCCAGAAGTCCATGTAACGGATCTCCACCCGTTTACCGGTGGCGGGAATGCCCATGAACTCCCCGCTATGAACCGCCTCCTGGCGACCGAAGGCTGCACACCACTGTCCTTGCACGACGCGAGCCTCATCGATGCAGACCTTATCGGAAAAGGCATGCTGAAACGGCATCTGCCAATGCCGCTGGAACTGGTCGAGGCCCATCTTGACGCCGCATCCCGCATTGCCAAGCCAGCGAAATTCCTCGTCGAAAAAGCGCCCCATACCCTCGATATCGTGATCATTGAGACCATCGACCATGGCATCGATCGCAGCCTCGGTCTCGGCGGTTCTCGACAGATCGTTGTCTCGTGTCAACTGGCCCTGCTCGGGTCTCGCTCCGGCCATGTCTGTCTCCTCGCTACGATGTAGTCGGCTGTGCCCAGTCTCGGCAGCGAGCCAGCACGTCGACGCCCTGCTGGTCGAGCCAGTGGGGCAGATCGATCAGAACCCAGTTCTCGGCCAATCGCTCACCCTCACGCCGGTAGACATCGACCACCCGCATGTCGACCCTGCGTTCGCAGGCGGGCAAACCGAGAAAGCCGCCCACAGGCTGATGGGTAAGGTTGGGCCAGCCAAAGAAGGCGGCGTAGTCGCCTTCGGCAAAACGTGCCATATGGCCATTAAAGACCTTGTTCGTGAGGCCACGACGAAACGGCATCTGGTGCTGGGCATGATAGCGCTCAATGGTCAGCGTGGAACCAATGCCTGCGGGACCGTACCAGGCCATGTCGTGATGCCAGAAACGCGCCAGTCGCTGTGGCGGGCAGTCATCCGAGCCACTGGCGTTGAGACGCGAAAGATCGTCGACCATGGCCTCGACCAGCGCCAGGGTCTGCGCGCCCTGTTGTGGCGGGCGGTCCTCGAACAGCAGGCCATCATGGTAGCGAGGCCCGGGGACTAGCCCTGCCGCTCCCCGTTGATGGGGCAAGGGGTCGAAGCCCGCCTGTCGCATCACGTCGATCAGGTCGAAGAACAGTGACATGGCGGTAATTCGGCCAGCCTCAACACGGTAGAACTCGGCGTAACGCAGCGCACTCAACTTGCCGGTTGCCGGGATGCCGGGATGCCGAGCCAGGGTGCGTCACGCAGCCCGACCAGATGCCCCATGCTGACCACCCATTCTTGCCCATCGGCACCATGGCGGCCGCCAAAGAAGACGTCCTGGCGGCGCTGGACATGTCGCCAGGCGGTCTTGAAGGGTTGCCAGAATCGCCCAGCGACGTCCTCGATACCGGACAACTCACCGAAGGGGTGGACCCCGTACCAGCGCAGATTCGATGAACAGTACCGGGACAACACCTGGCCGACCGTGCTGGCATCGGCCGCATCCAGCGCTGCCTGGAAGGCCCGTACCGACTGTTTTGGGGAAGGATCATTGACCATGCTGCCTCCTTGCGTGACAAGGGAATCCAATAGCAAAGAAGGCCAGGAGGGCTGCCGCCCACGCCGGTGTCTTACCCTCGTTGCGAGGATGTCCACTGACGCGGACGACGGCCCCTGGCCTGTCATCCTCCTGGGTGTCGATCAGGCAGAAGCCTCCTGCAGCTTTTTCTTCTCCTTGCGTGAGCGCGTACGGTCGCCGAAGTAGACCTCCAGTACTTCGGTGCTCTGCCTGGGCGCCAGGCGACTGCCGAGAATGCAGGCCAGCGCCGACAACACGAACGACCAGACGAAGGGATGAATACCGAACAGGCTGGTGCTCCCCACGGTCACGTACTGCAGCACGAAGGACAGGAATCCCACCAGCATGCCGAGCAGACAGCCCATGCGGTTCATGCGTGGCCAGAAGATGGCGAAGATCGTCGGCCAGGCAAAGGTGGCCCCGAGGCCGGCCCCGGCGAAGACCACGATCAACTGCAGCAGCTTGGGGGGATTGAAGGCCAGGATTACCCCCACGATGGTGACGCTGAAGGTCATCAGATGGGTCAGCTTCTTGGCCTTCTCGCCGCTCATGTTAGGCTCGAAACTATGCTGATAGATATCGCGCACCAGGGCACCGGCGGTCACCAGCAGGAAGGAGCTAAGCGACGACATGATGGCCGACACTGGTGCTGCGATGATGAAGCCGGCGATCGCGGCCGGAAGTGCCATCATGACGGTCGCGGTCAGGGCATGGTCCGGCGACTCCAGTTCGGGAATCAGCACCCGTCCTGTTACCCCTACCAGCATGATCAACGGGTACATGATGGCGACGTAGAGTCCGGTCATCAGCGCCGCCCGCTTGAGCACGGCAGAGTCGTTGAAGGTCAGAAAACGGCTGACCAGTGCCGGCTGGCCCAGCTGCGACAGTGGCATCAGCACGAAGAACGACACGGCAGCAACGAGTGGCAGGAAGTCCTTGGGTCCCGGCCCGGACACCAGCTCCGGCGACTGTTCGATCAGTCCCGCCTGAATCGCCTCGAGTCCCCCTGCCATCTTGACCGCGAAGTACGCCGTCAGCATGACCCCGAACAGCATGACAATGGCCTGGAAGCTGTCGGTCCACGCCACCGCCCGAAAGCCGCCGTAGGCGGTATAGAGCGCGACGGATACCGCAAAACCGATCACGCCCCACTGGTAGGGAATGCCGACAACGGCTTCCAGCACTCGGGCACCTGCAGCGTACTGGGCCACCATGAAGGCCAGGTACAGAATCACGATCATGACTGCAGACAGCACGCCGATCATCGGGCTTTCAAACCGATCACGCAGCAGATCCGGGAAGGTCAGCGCGCCGGTCTTGCGCCCGATCTGACCAATTCGCTTGCCAAGAATGCCGAACCCTGTGGTGATGACTACCATGAAACCGGCGATCCACAGAAAGACGATCCAGCCATAGGTATGCAACAGGCCAGGCACGCCGATAAAGGTGCCTCCACTGGCCATGGTGGCGATCCAGGTCAGGCCCAGAACCCAGGGGCCGGTCTGCCGTCCACCGACAAAATACTCCTCCATGAATTCGCCCTTGCTGGTCTTGCGACCGCTGACGAAGGCAAAGATAAAGGTGACTGCCAGATACAAGGCGATCACCAGCGCAACACTCGTTGAATTTTCTGAATACATGGATCAGCGCCTCGAAGCCATCTTGTAGATTGTCATGTTCGGCTCTCGCTACTCGGGATCATCCTGGAGATAGAAGAAGGCATAGATACTGTTCGTCAGCGCGGCGGCGTAGAACGGCACAAGCACTCCCCAGAAGATCCAGGTGGGTATTCCCATGGTTGTCGAAAGGTCGTTGTTGCGGTATCCGAGGATGTAGGACACCCCCACGGTCCAGACCAGAAACACGACCCAGATAATGCCGGCGACCATGGCTTCCCGGCGCGTACGCATGTAGTAGGCACGGCCCATCTTGCTGTCGGATGATTCACTCATTGCACTCTCCTAGATTGTTTTTCTCAGATACAAGTGCCGTGAATTGAACGCAGGGAGAGCCCACTGCCGCTGTTCTCTCCCGTCGATGCACTACGCAAGGCTTTACCGGCGCTTCCCGAACCCTGAACCGCGATAGGTCTCCCACCTCTCAAGATTTCTACGCAGAATCATTGCGCAAGCGTCGCGCTCACGATCTGCTTCCACACCGCAACCTCATCGACCATGACCCATTCCATGGTGACCCGACCGCCTGTCAGGTAGGCGTGAGTGATCCCCATCACGTACACCGGCGCCCCGGTCGGCTCACCGAAGGCGCCCCATCCCGAATGACTGCCGCGCAAGGACCAGCGCATGGCGATGCGAACGGGCTGTTCAGGCTCGCGATTGATCATCAGGTGTTCGACGCAAAATTCCGCGTCCGGAAAAGAGGCCAGGTAGCCGAGCAGGAAGCGGTCGATATCGGCATGGCCGTTGCGCGATTCCCCACCGGGAACGTGCAGACAAGCGCCCGGATGATAGAGATGCTGGAGCGCCGAGATCTCCTTGCCCCCCCAGATGCGTGTCCAGCCGTCGGCGTAGGCGCGTGCGGTGGAGTCCTCGGCGATAAAGGGACGATAGGTGCCGGCAACGTCCTGCGCCGGGGTAAAGAAGCGCGGCTCGCCGAACTGGCGCATATCACTGTCGACCTGGCGCCGGGCAAGTTCCCGCGGCGAAAGGCCAAGACATCGGGCGAAGGCGGCCTGGTCACGTACCAGCCACTCCTCCTTGACCTGGTTTTCCCGCACCACGCAGTCGGCAATGATGCGCGAGCGAACCAGGCGACCGCTGGCCTCGCCGTAGGCGCCGCCTCCGGTATGGCGCATCACCGAGATCAATCGATGGGACGAGACATGTTCACTGTCGTCTTCGCTACGCCAGATCACATCCTCACCCACCAGTTGACGGTCCGGAAACTCGTTGAGGGTCGCCAGGGTGGCGGCGGTGACACCGGTATTGTCGGTAAGGATGCCGCTGGGCGCCCTGACCAGCACGTCATCGGCGTAGTAGCGCTTGAGCGCCGCACCTACGCCACGCTCCTCCCAGATTTCATGGGTGATTCCATGGATGAAATCCGGGAACGTCTCGTAGTCGTCATTGAAACCTTTCATCAGGGGTCCTTGTTGCTCTATCTGCTTTTTTATCAACGGGTCTCGCTATCTGGCGCCTGGATGGGATAGCGCCTGCGTGCGCCACATCGCCAAACCTTTTGCTGCCATCGAGCCAGAGCGGGCGACTACCGCCAGGCAGGGCTATCGGAGCCGCTAGACGCGGCGCTTCTCGAATGCTGCCCAGGCATCCATCAGTCCCTGAAGGTCGAAACCGGGACGACGTATGCGCTCCAGAAGTTCCTGCTCGGCGCCGACGATGCGATCGATGGCCTCGGGCAGTGCCCTGGCCTCATCCGGTGTCAGCCGTACCGCGCCATGGCGGTCGGCGTGGATCAGGTCCCCCGGTGTCACCTCGAGGCCGAATACCGTCACCGGCGTGTCCACCGCGGTGACGCGCACATAGGCGTGGGACGGACCGACACGGCCGCCCAGCACCGTAAATCCCGGCTCAAGGTCATCGAGGTCACGAATTACCCCGTTGGTCAGGACACCGAGCAGACCGAAGCGGTGGTGGAGGCAAGTGTTGACCTCTCCCCAGAAGGCACTGACGGCTTCATCACCATCTTCATCCTCGATCACCATCAGGCTGTCGGCGGGACTTTCGGCGATGTAGCGGTAGTAGGCCATGCGCCGCTCGCGGATGGCCTCGGCAGGCTCATCGGGCGGCGTCAGCCCCCTGATTCGCGCGCACCGTGCGTATCCCACCAGTGGAGGGCGTGACGGATCGGCCGCCACCACCGGGGTGCGGGTAAATCCTTCGGCACTGCGGGTGCCACGCACCAGATCCAGCGCATTTGCGATGGTCGGCGTATCGAATCGACGAAGCTGTTCGAGCAGGTCAGGGGTCATGATCATGGGTCTCGTTGTTGTGGTCAGGAAGACGCCTTCGCCGGAGCGGCGTCCTCGCCTGCCGGACGTCCGAGCCACTGCATCAGGGCGTGGTTGACGGCTAGGGGGGCCTGCAGGGTACTGAGGTGCCCTACCCCCTCGAGCACGACCAGTTGGGTATCCGGAATGTGGTCCGCCAGCCAGGTATGCCGGGATACCGGGCATAGCCTGTCGCCGTCACCACACAGCACCAGCGTCGGTTGACGAACCGCGCCAAGCCACTGGCTGGCGTCGGCACGATCACGCAGCGCCAGGGACTGGCGGCGAAAGGTCTCGAGGCCTTGCCCCCTCGCCATCTTCACTATCAGGTCGGTATGTTCCGGCGATGGTTCTTGCCCCTGCGCCGGATACAGCGGTGCCAGGACTTCCCGAGCGTAGCGCTCGAGCCCCATCTCCTCGGCCTGGTGGATATCCGCGGCACGCTGAATGCGGCGCTCCTCCACCTCGGCGAAAGGGTTGGTATTAAAAAGCGCCAGGCGCTCGATACGCTCACTGGCCTGGCGCACCATCGACATGGCCAGAATGCCACCCATGGACAGGCCCGCCAGGTTGAAGCGAGGCCAGGGGGCCTGATCCAGCAGGTCCCGGGCCAGGGCGTCCATGTCATCGCTGGCGCCGAGGCGAGGCACGTAGGTGTCCACCTCGTGCCCCAGCGCCTCGATCTGAGGACTCCACAGACGTGCATCGCACAGGGTCCCGGGCACCAGCATCAGCGGCAGACGGTTACCGTCGCTGCCTTCTGCCGCCATCGAGCCATTCATGCCGCCACCACCGGTCCGCGCGGCGCCTCGGTGCCTCGGGCCACCACCACTTCGGCGTCCTGATCGGCCATCAGCCGATGGGTCCAGCCCTGGGGCGAGGTAAATGTATCGCCGGGCCCAAGATCGATGGTTCCCTGGTCACTCTTCACCTTGACGCTGCCCCGCTGAACGAACAGCACCTCCGGCTCGTGGCAGTGATAGCCGGGCGTCGCTGCGCCTTTTTGCATACGTAGTACTCGCAGCTGGAAGCCGTGGGGCCACCAGCCCACGATAGGCCCGGGAGAGAAGCCGTCTCCACTGGCCTGAGGGACAATCACCGGGCACTCCTCCACCCCCGGCCCCGCCAGCGCCGCCTGAGGATTGGCACGCAGTTCATTGCGGCGAACCACGCACTCGGCCAGGCGCTGCGGCGTCGGGGTAATCAAGCGTGCGAGTTCCTCGGCATCCGGCGCGGCTTCGAGCTCGGCGCCTTCCGGCACGGATTCTCCGGCGGCCACATCGACCAGACGCCCGCCCTTGAGCAGCACCAGGCCGTGCTCCTTGGCCAGATCGAACACGCTGGGTGCCCACTTGACGCGGCCAGGGTCGTCGCCACCCAGCAGGACGAACAGGAAGCCGGTACCTTCGTCGATCTTCTCGAACCCCCGGAACATATGGATCGGCACGCTGGCGACGTCACCCGGGCCAACCTCGAGATCACCGTCCTGACCTTCTGGCCCGAAGATCAGGCGCCAGCGGCCGCTGTGCACGATAAATACCTCGGCGCTTTCGTGGGAATGCTGGGAGTTCAGGCAACCTCCCGGCTGACGCGCCCCGCCCACGTTGAAACCGTGGGGTTCGCTGATGTGCACATACTGATGGGGGTTCTCTGCGACCCCGGGGCCAATGATGGTGAAGTTTTCCTTGCGATCCGAGCCCGGCGAGCGGGTATCGACGAAGGCGTTGCGGCACGGAATCAGTTCGTCGTAGCGCACACGGCGTGCCTCAAGGGCGTCCAGGGTCCAGCTCATGTTGTTTCCTCAGCGTTGTTGATGGGCGATCTGGGCATGAATGGCAATCTCGTCGAGCAAGTGCCATTCACGCAGGACCTGACCTCGGACGATTTCGGCGTGGGTGATACCCAGCAGCACCACCTCGGCGCCGCTCGGCTGACCGAAACGACCTGCTCCCAGATGGCGCGTGTGCAACGACCAGCGCAGCGCCACCCGCCGGGGCATCCCCGGTTCTTCTCGATCCAGATAGTGATGTATGCGATAGCACCCCGCGGGGAAGGCAGCCTTCATCTCGAACCAGAATGACTCGAGCTGGGTCAATCCACGCAGATGTCGT
This sequence comes from Halomonas sp. DP5N14-9, assembly GCF_019802175.1. NCBI lineage: Bacteria > Pseudomonadati > Pseudomonadota > Gammaproteobacteria > Oceanospirillales > Halomonadaceae > Halomonas > Halomonas sp. DP5N14-9. The sequence goes on along the minus strand of NZ_JAHVHR010000031.1, from coordinate 53,632 downwards.
CCGCCCGGCACCTTGGCGTCGATCGCACGGGAATAGCCTCGCCTGAGCCTGTCGAGACAGGCGTCCTGCCACAGATCGCGGTAGCGCTGCGCCACTTCACCCAGGCTGTCAATATCAAGGTCGCCCTGGGCTCCCCGCCAGCGCTCCACCAGAGCCTCGGCATCGGGCCAATCGGCCGTTGTCGCCAGCGCCTGCCCCAGTGTCATCGGGGACGCCCCTAGCTGAAGCGCCAGGCCGGACTGGTCCCTGACCAGCCACTCATCCACGATCCGGTTGTTCTGGCACAGACAGTCAGCGATGGTCATCACCTCGGCGCTGCGCCAGGTGGGCGAGCCGAACTGCCCTTCTCCCATATGTGTCATCTGAGACAGGATGCGATGGGAGGAGTAGTAGCAACCGGACACCGGCCCGCCCTCGATCACGTCTTCACCGAGCAGGGTCCGATCGGGAAACTCCTGAAGGGTGGCCAGGGTGCCCTGAACGACCTTTTCCACCCCGCGAAAGGCTCCGGCTGGCGTTTTCACCGGACAGTCCTCGCTGTAGTAGTGACGAATGAGATCGATACCCCGCCCTTCCCAGATTTCCTCGGTGATCGTCAGGATATAGTCGCGAAGGTCGCAGAAACGCTTGTCGAATCCCTGCAGTCCCATCGATGCGTCTCCTTGTTCCAGGCATTTCATTGATACCATCGCTGCGCGCGGGAAAGACCGTGCGCTCAATGGGCGGTCCAGCCGCCATCCACCATCAGCGCGCTGCCGGAGACCAGCGCCGAGGCCGCAGAGGCAAGAAAGACCAGCGGGCCCATGATGTCTTCCACCTGCCCCAGACGGCCCAGCGGGATCTTGGCCAGCACCTCATCACGAAATCCTGGACGCTCGAAGAAGGGACGCGTCATGGGGGTCTCGACAAAGGTGGGACAGAGGGTATTGGCACGAATCCCCACCGGCCCGAGCTCCACCGCCATGGCTTTGGTCATGCCCTCCATCGCCGCCTTGGAGGCGCAATAGAGGGTCCGGTTGGCCGCGCCCACATGCCCCATCTGCGACGACATATTGATGATCGAGCCGCCGGCCGGCATCCGCCGGGCCACCGTCTGAGCCAGAAAGTAGGCAGCGCGGACGTTGAGGTTCATGACGCTGTCGTAGTCGTCGACGCTGATCTCGTCGAGCGGCTTGGGACGATTGGTACCGGCATTGTTGACCAGGATGTCGAACGCCTGGGTCGCCAGGGCACGCTGTACGGCGTCGAGGTCGGTGACGTCCAGCGCCAGGCAGTCGACCCGATGACCGGCGTCGGACAGTGCCGCGCGCACCCGCTCGAGCTCATCGGCCTGGCGGGCCACCAGGGTCACCGCGGCCCCCGCCTGGGCCAGGGCACAGGCGCAGGCCAGCCCAAGCCCCTTGCTGGCCCCGGTGACCAGGGCCCGCTTGCCTTCCAGACGAAAACTCGGTGTCGATGGCAGAGAAAGCTCGCTCACGGTGCCACCTGTCCGGCGTAGGGAACCTCTTGATGACCGTAGCGCCGGACTCGCTCGTTGGCCTGCTCGCCGTGTCCGGCAAAGCCCTCCAGGGCGCACAACCGTGAACAGTAGCTACCGATGCGTGCCGATGCCTCGTCGCTGACCACGCGCTGGTAGGTGCAGGTCTTCAAGAACTTGCCCACCCACAGGCCGCCGGTATAGCGCGCCGCCTTCTTGGTCGGCAGGGTGTGATTGGTGCCGATGACCTTGTCGCCATAGGCCACGTTGGTCCGCGGCCCCAGGAACAGCGCCCCGTAGTTGGTCATGTTGTCGAGGTACCAGTCGGCGTTCTCGGTCATCACCTGGACGTGCTCGTAGGCCATGTCATTGGCCACCTCGAGCATCTCCTCATGGCTGTCGCAGACGATGATCTCGCCGTAGCTGTCCCAGGCCTGACGGGCGATGTCGGCGGTCGGCAGTTTCTCGAGCAGCGTCGCGATTGCCGCTTCGGTGTCGCGAGCCAGAGTCTCGGAGTTGGTCAGCAGCGCCGCCGGCGAGGTCGGGCCATGCTCGGCCTGACCCAGCAGATCGGTGGCGCACAACAGTCCGTCGACGCTGTCGTCGGCGATGACCAGGGTTTCGGTGGGACCGGCGAACAGATCGATGCCGACCCGGCCGAACAGTTGGCGCTTGGCCTCGGCCACGAAGGCGTTGCCCGGCCCGACCAGCATGTCGACGGGATCGATGGTCTCCGTGCCGATCGCCATGGCCCCCACCGCCTGGACCCCGCCCAGTACCAGGATCTCGTCGGCGCCGGCCAGGTGCATGGCGGCAACGATGGCGGGATGCGGCTTGCCCTTGTGAGGCGGCGCCGCCGCTACCACTCGCTTGACCCCGGCGACCTTGGCGGTCAGCACACTCATGTGGGCAGACGCCACCATCGGATAGGCGCCGCCCGGCACATAGCAGCCGACGGCGTTGAGCGGCAGATGCTTGTGACCCAGGATCACGCCGGGGCTGTTCTCGACCTCGACCGGCTGCATCGAGGCCAGCTGGGCCTCAGCAAAGTTCCTGACCTGGGCCTGGGCGAACCGGATGTCCTCGAGCGCCTGGGGAGAGACCTCGGCCATGGCAGCCTGGATGTCGTCATCGCTCAGGCGAAAGCTTGTCGGCGACCAGTTGTCGAAGCGCTCGGACAACTCGCGCACGGCCGCGTCGCCGTTGGCTTCGATCGATGCCAGGGTGGTTTCCACCACCTCCCTCACCTTGCGATCGGCTTCGGCGCGGGCTTCCTGGCTGGTGGCGTTCTTCAGATGTCGAATCATGGGGGCTCCGGTCAAGGCGTGTTGTGGATTGTTGTGGGTTACTGTCGGGTGTGACGCGATACGCGGATCGAGATCGCCGATAAAGGGCGGCCAGGGGCAGAGTTGCTCGACCAGCGCGATCACTTGCATGTCATTTGATGCTTCTTAGACTGACCCTTTTTGCATACGAATGCAAACCAGGCTACCCCCGACTTTGGTGGAATGTGACGGCGTGGCATACAGCAGCCAAACCCATAGCCGAACGCACCCCGCGGAGGGTGTGATCGCTACGCTGACAGCACCGCCAGACATCCCATGGTGATGAAGAAGAAGACAATCAACAGCCACGCCGGCGAGTCCACCTTCCCGGGCAGCAGCGACCAGCCGCCCTCCGTGATCGGCCACCCTTCCCGGGCAAACAGCGCCCGCTGGCCTTTCACGGTGTAGGGGGAATATTCTGACTGGCGACCGTCGAGCAGGCGGCTGGCCCCCAGCGACACCACCACATTGAAAAAGGCGCCGATGGCGCAGTACCAGGGCCAGCTGATGTCGGTCCAGACGGCGACCGCCCACACCGCGACGAAGCCGGCAGCAACGCCAACCAGTAGCCCGCGTTCGGTGGTGTCCCGCGAGAAGAAGCCAAGCGCGTACATGCTGAGCTTGGCGCCGACGAAGAAGGACCCCGCCTTGGTCAGAAGCTCCAGCACCGAACCCTGATTGCCGGCGAAGGCGATGGCCGGACCGACGATCAGCACCGCCCACAGCACAGTGAACCAGCGCGATGCCTTGAGGTAGTGCTCGCCGCTGGCACCAGGACGCAGATACTTCTCGTAGAAGTCCACCGTGGTGACCGTGGCCAGGGAGTTGAGGGCGGAGTCGAGACTCGACATCGACGCCGCCACCACCGCCGCAGCGACGATGCCAAGCAGCCCCGGCATGCCGTACTCGGCGGCGAACTCAAGCACGATGGTATTACTGTTGTCGAACTCGCGACCGCCGTAGTAGCTGTAGAACAGCACCCCCATCATCAGAAACATGAAGTAGATAAAGAAGGCCCCGAACCCCATCAGCATGAACGACTTCTTGGCATCGCCAATATTTCTGGCCGCCAGCGCCCGCTGCACGACCATCTGGTTCGTGCCGTAGACGGTGGTGTGATAGAGCGTCATGGCGATCACCCCGGACCACACGGTGGCGGTGACCTTGGTGTCCAGCGACCAGTCGAGGATATTGAGCTTGTCCTGGTCGCGCAGCGCATCAAACGTCAGCGACAGCGATTCGGGCATCCTGTCGATCAAGGCAAACAGGATGATGATGGCGCCGACCAGCAGGATCAGCGCCTGCAGCACGTCGGTCCAGATGACCGCGGTGATCCCCCCCATCATGGTGTAGACCAGAGCGATGAGGGAGATGGCGATGATGGCGTGCACCACGTCAAAGCCGGTCATGTAGCTCAGCACCAGCGCGGTGGCGTAGAGCACCGCGGCCGAGGACAGCGTCTGGGTCATCATGAAGATGATCGACATGACCGCCCTGGCCTTCTTGCCGAAGCGACGCTCCTGGTACTCGTAGATGGAGACCACGCCACTGTTGTAGAAGAACGGCAGGAAGAAGGTGATGACCAGAAACACCACGAGGGGATAGTTGATCTGGATCATCATCACCCCCAGACCGCTCTGGTACGACCAGGCCGGCCCGCCCAGAAAGGACATGGCGCTGACATAGGTGGCCATCACCGAGAGCCCGATGGCCCACCAGGGAGTGGTCTTCTGGCCGACATAATAGTCTTCGGCGGTGTGGATCTTCTTGCTCAGCATGGACCCCATCACCAGGTTGACGACCAGGTACAGGATCACGATGGACCAGTTCAGCGCTCCCAGATTTTCCATGGCGGTTACCGTCGTTGTTGTTGTGCTTGTTGTTGTGCTTGTTGCAGTGCTTGTCGTTGCCGGCAGCGTCGGGACAGTGATCGATCAGCCGCCGGTACCTACGTCTGAGGCTGGCACTATTTGCATACGCATGCAATGCGTCAAAGACAGCATCTTCTAGAGATATCTCTGAGCTGCAGTGCAACAGAAACGCAGGCAAGCCAGGGCTCACCATGATCAATGGCCGGCTACTCAGAGAACGGCAGTTTGGGGAAAGCCAATTCGGGGAAAGGGAACTCGGAGGAAGACAGCAAAATGAATATCGCTAAACGACAGCACAACCTGCAGGGGCTAGCGGTAAGCTCCCTATAGGCCTCGCGCGGCGATCAGGACAGAACGCAGCGACGCATCTCACACCACGGGGCTAGCCAGGTTCCTGCGCAAGGACTGGCATCGCAATCAGGCCGAGTCGGGCCGCCGGGCGGTCTCGCGCAGTACTGGAATAACCGGCAGTACACGGCTCTCGGCTCCTCCGCCCTCATGAATCTGACGCATAAGCAGCGAGGTCGCCACCTCGATCATCTGATCGATGGGCTGGCGAACGGTGGTCAGCGAATAGCTTGGCCAGGCAGAAACAGGGGTATCGTCAAAGCCGATCACCGACACGTCCTCCGGGACCCGCTTACCGAGTTCATGGCGCAAGGTCTCGAGCACCGCCACCGCCATATGGTCGCTGGCGGCAAAGATGGCGTCGGGCACGACGGTTTCAGCGAACAATCGACGGGTCTGCTGGCGTGCCATCTCGAAGTCGTAGTCGCCATGGACAACCGCGTGGGGCTTGAGCCCGTGGGCCGCCAGCCCATCGCTAAAGCCTTCGAAGCGACGCCGGCTGGTCGACGAACGCTCGACACCGGCGACAAAGGCGATATTCCGGTGCCCACCCATGGCCAGATAGCTGCCAGCCCAGTAACCACCGTGGTAGTTGTCGCTGTAGACCTGGCCAATTCCTTCGATATCGACGCCGCGGTTGAGCAGCACCAGCGGCACGCCGGCGTTCACGCACTCTCTGGCCAGGCTCGAGGTCAACAGCGCCGACAGCATAAGGATCCCGTCCACCTGGCTCTGCAGGATACGGTCCATGACTCCCGGGAAATCGTCGCTTTCCGGAACCACGAACAACAGCAGATGGTAGCCCTCATCCTGGAACCGTTGAGACGCCATCTGCACCGCCATTGGGTAGAACATGTTGTCCAGCGAGGACAGCACCAGGGCGATCGTCCGTGTCGATCGCATGATCAGCGAGCGCGCCACCGTATTGGGCCGATAGCCCAGCTCCTGTGCCGCGCGCAATACCTTTTCCCGAGTCTTCTCGGAAATACTTGCATTGGGGGAGAAACACCGGCTTACGGCGGACTGAGAGACCCCCGCCAGCCTTGCCACTTCCTTCGAGGTTACCGCCGGCCTTTGTTTCATCGTTGACGACTCAATCATTTCTGCATACGTACTCAGACTAACAGCATCGAGACCTCAAGGCGCGTCTCAATGCTCCCCCAGCGCCGCCAGAAAGGCTTCCAGCACCCGATGGGGGCGGCGGTCACGGCGGGTGATGGCGACGAACGGCGTCTCGTAGGCGGCGCTTTCGGAACACAGCTCGCGCAGTCGTCCCTGCGCGACCCAGAGATTGGCGTGGTGATCCGGCAGATAGCCGATGTAGGCCCCGGTCAGGATAAGAAAGGCCGCGCCTTCCCGGTCGGACGCGGTGGCGCTGGGCTTGAGCCCGACATGGCGCTCACGGCCGGCTTCCGACAGCGGATAGGACGGTACCACGGCGTCCCACTGCCCCAGCGCCTGCCATCCGCCCAGCGCCTCCAGCGCCGTCGATGGCTCGGCAAACAGCGGATGCCCCCGGCCACAGTAAAGCCCGGAGCGTTCGCTGTAGAGCGCCTGGCTATCGACGCTGGCGGGCAGGTTGACCGCCGGAACGACACCGACATGCAGGCGTCCGTCGAGCACCCCCCGGGCGATCTCGCCGGGAGGGTCCATGTGCATGTTGATGCGCACCTCTGGGCCCTGAGCCTTGAGGCTTGCCAGGGCATGGGTGATACGCATCTCGGGTGAGCTGACCAGGGTATCGGTGATGCCGATATTGAGTTCGCCGCGCAGGCTGTGGTGCAGCGCATTGACCTCGGTGCGAAAGGCTTCCAGTCCCGACAGCAGACGACGGGCGCCTTCCAGCACCTCACGGCCTTCCTCGGTCAGGGCGAAGCCGCCCCGCCCCCGCCGACAAAGCTTGAGCCCCAGGCGCTTTTCCAGGTCGCCCATATGCAGGCTGATGGCCGAACGACTGATGCCAAGCTCGTTCTCGGCGGCGGAAAATCCACCACACTCGGCCACCGCCTTGAACACCCGCAATAGACGAATATCGAAGTCGGTGACCGGGCTCTGCCGGCTCACGCGCTTGCTCCGCCGGACCGCCCCCGGTCTGCGCAGGCAGGACAGCGTGGATCGCGCCCCAGCCGATAGTGACGCCACTCGCCACTCAGGCCGTCGAAGGTGGCAAGCCCCCGGTGGGGCCTGCCGGCCCCGGACAACAGCTTGACCGCCTCCAGCGCCTGGAAGCAGCCGATCAGCCCCACCAGCGGCGAGATGACGCCACTCTCGGCGCAGGACAGGGCCTCGTCGCCCTGATCATCCGGCGGATACAGGCAGGCGTAGCAGGGACTCGTCTCGTCACGCGGGTCGAACACCGCCAACTGCCCGGAAAAGCGGATCGCAGCGCCGGAGACCAACGGCACCCCGGCGGCGACGCTGGCCGCATTGATGGCGTAGCGGCTGGAAAAGCGATCGGTGCAGTCGAGGATGACGTCCGCCTCCCGCGCCGCCTGGACCAGCCCCTCGGCGTCCAGATGGCGCTCGATGGCGCTGACCCGGCAGCCTGCATTGAGGGCGATGGCAGAGTCGGCGGCCGACTGGGCCTTGTTGCGTCCCAGGTCCTGCTCCTGGTGGGCGATCTGGCGCTGCAGGTTGGATATCTCGACCACATCGGCGTCGGCGATGGTCAGCTGTCCGACTCCGGCGGCGGCCAGGTACAGCGCCACCGGCGAGCCCAGGCCACCGGCACCGACGATCAGTGCGCGCGACGCCAGCAGGCGCCCCTGGCCTTCGATGTCCACCTGGGGAAGCATGATCTGGCGGCTGTAGCGCAGCAGGTCCTGGTCATTCATGAAAACTCACTTGTCCTCGAACTCTTCGATATCCGGCACGTGCAGGGCAAAATCTTCCTTCACTTCTTCCATCACCACGTAGCTCTTGGATTCCTTGACCCCGGGCAGGGTCAGCACCACGTCGCCAAGCAGCTGACGATAGGCGGACATCTCGGGAATTCTGCACTTGAGAATATAGTCGAACTGCCCGGACACCAGGTGGCACTCCTGGATCTGCGGCAGCTTCGACACGGCACGACGGAACTCATCGAACACCGCCGGGGACTGGGTCTCCAGGCTGATCTCGACGAACACCAGCAGATTGGCCTTGAGCATGCGCGGGTTGAGGATCGCCTTGTAGCCACGGATCACCCCGGAGCGCTCGAGGCGCTTGACGCGCTCCAGACACGGCGTGGTGGACAACCCCACCTGGGCGGCGAGGTCCACGTAGGACACCCGGGCGTTTTCCTGCAGGCAACGCAGAATCTTCAGATCGATACGGTCGAGGGAGCGGTTCTTGGTTTTCATTGTGGTCCTGAACGCTGGTCTGACGGCGAGGGGCACGCAAGGAAAGAATCGACCAAAAAGGCCTGGTCGCAAAGCATTTCACGACAATCTCTCGCGCCCAATCGCTTGGTGGCAAAACATTTTACTGATAATCAGTATCACATGCCCCCAACAGACTCCAGTCCCTGCTTCAACGTTGCATGCCCCACTGCCCCAGCGTCACCCGAGGGTGGCCCCCCAGGTCATGCACGCTGTCGCAGCGAACATAGCCCAGCGCTTCAAGATGCTCTCGCACCCGCTCGGCCTGCTCGTAGCCGTGTTCCATCAACAGCCAGCCGCCCGGCTGGAGGAAGCTCCGGGCGCGCTCGGCGATGGCAAACAGATCGGCCAGGCCATGGTCGGCGGCCACCAGCGCCGAGCTTGGCTCGAAGCGCACATCGCCCTGCCCCAGGTGAGGATCCTGCGGGTCGATATAGGGCGGGTTGGCCACAATCAGATCGAAGCGCTCGTCATCGAGCGCATCGAACCAGTCGCTCTGGCGAAATCGAACCGCCAGACCATGTCGCTCGGCGTTGCGCCGCGCCAGTGCCACCGCCTCAGGGGACAGATCGACGCCCTCGACCCGCCAGCCGGGGCGCTCGCTGGCAAACGCCAGGGCGATGGCACCGGTGCCGGTGCCCAGGTCGAGCAAGGCGCCGGTGTGGGCGTCGCTCCTGGCATCGGGCTTGGCATCGCTCTTGGTATCGGCCCGGGCCAGCGCGGCCTCCACCAGGGTCTCGGTATCGGGCCGGGGAATCAGGGTGCTGGGCGAGGTCGCCAGGGCCAGCCCCCAGAATTCGCGCTCACCGGTCAGGTAGGCCACCGGCATGCCCTGGGCACGCGCCGCCACCCAGGCCTCGAAGCGGGCCCGGGCCAGCGTCGCCATGGGCTTGTCGCCCCAGGTGTAGAGCCAGGTGCGGTCGACCTTCATCGCCGCCATGGCCAGCACCTCCGCGTCGAGTCGCGGCGTCGGGCTGCCGGCGGCCTCGAGGCGGCGGGTCGCCCGGGCGATCAGCACATCACAGCGCATCAGCCGTCCTGTTGCAGAGCGGCGAGCTGCTCCGCCTGATACTCGTGGATCAGTGGGTCGATGACCTCGTCGAGGCCGTCGCCGGTGACCACTTCGTTGAGCTTGTACAGGGTCAGGTTGATGCGGTGATCGGTGACTCGCCCCTGGGGGAAGTTGTAGGTACGAATGCGCTCGCTGCGATCGCCGGAGCCCACCAGCGAGCGACGGGCGTCGGCCTGCTCCTGGCGCTGACTGTCCTGGGCCGACTGCTTGAGCCGCGCCGCCAGCAGCGACATCGCCTTGGCCCGGTTCTTGTGCTGACTGCGCTCCTCCTGACACTCCACCACCACACCGCTGGGCAGGTGGGTGATGCGGATCGCCGAGTCGGTGGTGTTGACGTGCTGACCGCCGGCGCCACTGGAGCGAAAGGTGTCCACCCGCAGGTCGGCTGGATTGATGTCGATATCGCTGACCTCATCGGCCTCGGGCATCACCGCCACGGTGCAGGCCGAGGTATGGATACGGCCCTGGGATTCGGTGGCGGGAACCCGCTGAACGCGATGGGCACCGGACTCGAACTTGAGCCGGGCGTAGACGCCCTCGCCCTTCACCCGCGAGATGATTTCCTTGTAACCGCCCTGCTCGCCGTGGCTGGCACTGACCACCTCGACCTTCCAGCCCTGGTTCTCGGCGTAGCGCGAGTACATGCGAAACAGGTCGCCGGCGAACAGCGCCGCTTCGTCACCGCCGGTTCCCGCGCGCACCTCGAGAAAGACGTTACGCCCATCATCGGGATCCTTGGGCACCAGCAGACGCTTGAGTTCGGCCTCCAGCTCCTCGAGCTTGGCCACGCCCTCCTCGCGCTCCATCTGGGCGAGCTCGCGCATGTCGGCGTCGGCGTCCTCGGCCATCTGCTCTGCGGTGGCCACGTCTTCCTCGACGCCACGATAGCGGCGCCAGGCGTCGACCAGCGACTCGAGCTCGGCGTATTCGCGGGAGTAGTCGCGAAAACGTGGCTGATCGCTGATCACGTCGGGCTCCGACAACAGGGCAGAGAGTTCCTCGAAGCGGTCGACGAAGGCATCGAGGCGCTCACGCAGAGAAGCTTTCATCGGCAAATCCTTGAAATCATGTAAGAAGGCGCATTGCGGTCAAGCCAGGCCCGGCTAGTTCCGGGACTCGGGCTCGCCCAGCAGCAGTTCGACGGCAGCCTCGAGCAGGTCCTGGCGCTCATCGGCGGCGGCACCCCGCAGGGCCAGGGTGGGCTGATGCATCAGGCGGTTGGTCAACTGGTGGGCCAGGCGACGCACCACGGCCTCGGGATCCTCACCCTTGGCCAGGCGCTCCAGCGCCTGGGTCTGGGCCTCGTCACGCAGCCGTTCACCCTTGGCACGCACGTCGCGGATCACCTCGCCGGCCCCGCGCACCCGGCGTTCCTTGTGCCAGTGGGCCACGCCGTGCTCGATCAGCGCCTCGGCCTGGTCCGCCGCCACCTGGCGGTGACGTCGGTTTTCCTCGATGACCTCGTGCAGGTCATCGACGGTATAAAGGAAGATGTCGCTGAGCTCGCCGACCTCTGGCTCGATGTCGCGCGGCACGGCGATATCGACCATGAACACCGGACGGTGGCGGCGACGCTTGAGCGCCCGCTCGACCATGCCCTTGCCAAGAATCGGCAAGGGCGCCGCGGTGGACGAAATGACGATGTCGGCCTTTTCCAGGGCGACGGGGATCTCGTCGAGGCTGATGGCCTGGCCGCCCAGGCTGCCGGCCAGGGCACTGGCCCGCTCGCGGGTGCGGTTGGCCACCGTCAACTGGTGCACCCCGGCTTCATGCAGGTGGCGCGCCACCAGCTCGATGGTCTCGCCGGCACCGATCAACAGCGCCCTGGCGCGCGAGAAATCGTCGAAGATTCGACTGGCCAGACTGACCGCCGCGTAGGCCACCGAGACAGGGTTCTCGCCGATGGCGGTCTCGGTGCGCACCTGCTTGGCCACCGCGAAGGTATGCTGGAAGAGCCGCTCCAGCTCCCCGCCGAGCCCGCTGGCGTCCCTGGCCGCCTGGTAGGCATCCTTGAGCTGGCCCAGGATCTGGGGTTCGCCCAGCACCATGGAATCGAGCCCCACGGCGACGCGCATCAGATGGCGCGCGGCGTCGCCTTCCAGATAGTGGTAGGCGCAGTGCAAGAGGTCCTCGCGGGGCAATGCATGAAACCGGCTCAACCAGTCGAGCACCTCGCTCTCCCCACTCGACTCGGTCACGCAATAAAGCTCGGTGCGATTGCAGGTCGACAGCACCGCAGCCTCATGCACACTCGGCAGCGCGCGCAGCTCGGAGAGCGCCCGGGTGAGTTGCGAGGGGCCAAAGGCCACCTTTTCGCGCACCTCGACGGCCGCGGTTCGATGGTTGATGCCAAGGGCAAGCAGGGTCATGCGTTCGACGTCTTCATCAGATGATGTCCGGAGCGGCCAACCAGGCCGCTCCTGCAAGGCGCATATCCTACCATAGGCAGCTCTGACCTCGCTCCCCCGGGCATTGACCTTTGCCAAGACTCTCCAAGCCGTTATGCTGAGAATTCTCATGGAGAAGATGACGCCTCAATGCCCCCGAACGCGCGCCACGGAAAGCTGACCTGCACTCTGGCCACCCTGTCACTGACGGCGTGGCTCGCCGGCTGTCAGAGCTTTTCCTACAGCCCAGGCAGCGCGTCACAGGCTGACCCCATGGCCGGTGCTCCACCGATCACCCGTGGACTCGATGCCGACGGCCTGTCGACGCTGCTGATTGCCGAAATGGCCGGTCAGCGGGGCGACTATCGACGCGCCACCGAAGGCTACCTCAAGGCAGCCGAGCGCTATCACTCCGCCGCCCTGGTCGAACGCGCCACCCTGGCTTCACGCTTCACCGATGACACCGCCCTGATCGAACGCGCCGCGCGCCGCTGGCAGGAGCTGGCGCCCGAGGCGCCGGTGGCCGCCCAGATCCTGGGCAACCTCGCCGGTGGACGCGGCAACTGGGACGAAGCCCTGAAACAGCGGCTGATCGCGGCCGATGACGACACCGACATCACTCGCTTCGTCGATACCGCCCTGTCCAGCGGCGGCGATCCGGTGGCGCTCGCCGCCACCCTCGAACAGGCGCTCGACGAGCCCACACTCCCCGAGTCGAGGAAAGACGACCTGCGCCTGGCGCTGGCCCTGACCGACTCGGCCCAGGGGGATCATGAGGGCGCCCAGCGACGAATTGCCGCACTGGGAAACAACAGTCGCGATAATCCCCAGCGGATTCTCGCCGAATCACGCATCGCCCTGGACGCCGGCAAGTACCACCAGGCCCGCCTGGCGGCCAAACGCGGCCTCAACCTCTCTCCCGGCGACCCCCGCTTTCTGTTGTTGATGGCGCGGGCCGACATTCGCCTGGGCAACCTGGTGTCGGCCGAGAGCAGCAGCGACACCCTGCTCGAGACCCGTGGCGACAACCCCCTCTTGCGGGTCGGCCTGGCCCAGCTCTATCTGGAAGAAGGCCACCACGACCCGGCGCGCCGGCTGCTGCTGCCGCTGGTCGATGATCCCCAGGCACCCAGCGCCCTCTATCTATTGCTTGGCAGCATCGCCGAGCAGGAAGACGAGGTCGACAACGCCCTGCTCTACTATCGCCGGGTACCGCCGGGCCCTGACTTCCTGCTGTCGCGACAGCGCGCGGCCAGCATGCTGATCGAGGCCGACCGGCTGCTGGACGCCCGGGCCTTTCTACGGGTCGAGCGGCTGCGTCACGACGATGCCTATACCGGCCTGGTCATCACCGAAGTGCAACTGCTCGACCAGCAAGGTCTCGAGCCCGAGGCCGAGGCGCTGCTCAACCGCGAGCTGGCGCGCAGCCCCGAGGATGGCGACCTGCGCTACTTCCGCGCCATGCGTGCCTGGAGCGAAGGCGACCTGGACACCTCCGAACAGGATCTGCGCACCCTGGTCGAACAGCAGCCGGACAACGCCGTGGCGCTCAATGCCCTCGGCTACACCCTGGCCGATGCCGGCGATCCGGATGACCTCGACGAGGCCAGGCGACTGATCCAGCGGGCCTACGAACTCTCGCCGGACAACCCCGCCATCCTCGACAGCCTGGGCTGGGTCGCCTACCGTGAGGGCAAACCGGAGGTTGCGCTACCCTGGATCGAGCGCGCCTGGCGCGAGATCGCCGACCAGGAGGTCGCCGCCCACCTGATCGAGGTGCTGTGGGACCTGGGCCAGAAGCAGCGCGCACGCGAGCTGTTGCAAGAAGCCCAGCAACGCTTCCCCGAACGCCCGCTGATCGTCGATCTCCTCGATCGGCGCCCCGAAATCAGGCCTGAGCCAACGGCAACAGCGCCTTGACTGCCCCGACACCACGACCACTACCCGCAAGGACCCCGCGATGATGTCTTGTTTTCGCCTGACCGCCGCCGCCCTGGGGCTCGGCCTGCTGGCCGGCTGTGCCACCTCCCAGAGCGTCACCGAGCCGCGCCAGGAGCGCCAGGCCGGTGACTGGGAAGCCCAGACCGAACAGGTGGAAGCCTTCACCTCCTGGAACCTGACCGGAAAGGTGGGCCTGCGCACTCCCCAGGAATCCACCAGCGCCAACCTCGACTGGCGCCAGACCCCCTACCACTATCGCCTGCTGGTCACCGGCCCCATGGGCGCCGGCCGCAGTACCCTGGAAGGACGCGACGGTCGCGTCTCGCTGACCACCAGCGAGGGTCGCTTCGAGGCCGACAGCCCGGAAGCCCTGATGGAACAGCGCCTGGGCTGGTCGCTGCCGGTCTCGAGCCTCACCGACTGGGTGCGCGGCCTGCCCGCCGACGACAGTGACTTCGAGATGACCGACGACGAACTCGGCTTCCCCGCTTCACTTGAACAGGACGGCTGGGAGATCGACTACCGCGGCTGGAAGGATGTGAACGGCACCTGGCTACCCAACCGGCTGGTGATGACCTATGACGACCTGCGCGCCACCCTGGTGGTGAACCAGTGGCAGCCACTGGAACAATAGTCGCACCGGTTCCCGCCCCGGATGGCGGGAGCCTGTCTCCCGGGTAAAATGAAGCACCATCGCCCTCTGCCTCCTGTCGACGTGCTCCTTGCAGCAAGCTCCCTATAGAGAGAAGCAACGAGAGCCGTCATCGATCCCGGTCGCCGATGGCAGGCGCCACCCCCAGCCACCGATCGCCATCACTTCGGTCAGCCGATCCCTGGACAGCACCCTTTATAGACTCCCCCATGCCCGACACCTCTTTCTCTTCCGATGCCAGCATGCAGCCGACCCTGACGCTGCCGGCGCCGGCCAAGCTCAATCGCATGCTGCATATCGTCGGCCGTCGCGACGACGGCTACCACGAGCTGCAGACGCTGTTCCAGTTCCTCGACCACGGTGACGATATCCACCTGCGCCTGCGCCAGGACGGTGAGATAACCCTGACAGACCGTCTCGAGGGCGTACCCCGCGAGGCCAACCTGCTATGGCGGGCCGCCGACCTGCTCAAGCGCGAGACCGGCTGCGCGCTCGGTGCCGATCTTGGCGTCACCAAGCGTCTGCCCATGGGGGGTGGCCTGGGTGGTGGCAGCAGCGACGCCGCCAGCGTGCTGGTCGGGCTGAATCATCTGTGGGGCCTGGGACTGACGACCCGGCGTCTGGCCGAACTCGGCCTGACGCTGGGCGCCGATGTGCCGGTATTCGTCCACGGCCAGGCCGCCTGGGCGGAAGGCGTCGGCGAACGCCTTGTTCCGGTGGCACTCGACACCCCCTGGTTCGTGGTCGTGCACCCGGGTGTGGCGGTCTCCACCCCCGCCGTGTTCACTGCGCCGGAATTGACACGGGACACCCCCGCCATTACCATGGCGCGCGCACTCAAGGGGGGAGCGTCAAGCTGGCGCAACGATTGCGAGGACACCGTCAGGCAAGCCTATGCTGAGGTGGCTCGTGCCCTGGACTGGCTCAACGCCCGGGCGCCGTCAATGTTGACGGGTACCGGCGCGTGCGTTTTTGCCCGTCTGGAGTCGGAGGCCGAGGCCGTCCAGTTGCTGGACGAGGTTCGATGCCAACAGCCGACCTGGCACGCCTTCAAGGCCCTGGGCCTGAATCGATCGCCTCTCCTCGACGCCCTGCCCGCGTGAGGCAGGACGTATGCTGGGGTATAGCCAAGCGGTAAGGCAGCGGTTTTTGGTATCGCCATGCGGAGGTTCGAATCCTCCTACCCCAGCCAACTTCCTTCTGAGTCCTGGACTCACTCCCCCAGGCTCACACTGAAGACCCAACACAGCAAAGGTGGCTGCGCGTGTCAAAATTGATGGTTTTCGCCGGGAATGCCAACCCCGAACTCGCCCGTAAGGTCGCCGAGAGCCTGGACAGCCGACTGGGTAATGCCACGGTCGGCCAGTTCAGCGATGGCGAGGTCGCGGTCGAGATCAACGAGAACGTGCGCGGCAAGGATGTCTTTATCCTGCAGTCCACCTGTGCACCGACCAACGACAACCTGATGGAACTGATCCTGATGGTTGACGCCCTGCGCCGGGCCTCGGCCACCCGTATCACTGCGGTGGTGCCCTACTTCGGCTACGCCCGCCAGGATCGCCGCGTGCGCTCCGCCCGGGTGCCGATCTCGGCCAAGATCGTGGCCGACATGATGGTCAAGGCCGGCGTCGACCGGGTCATGACCATGGACCTGCACGCCGACCAGATCCAGGGCTTCTTCGACGTGCCCGTGGACAACGTCTACGGCTCGCCGATCCTGCTCGACGACATCGAGCGTCAGAACTACGACGACCTGGTCGTGGTCTCCCCCGATGTCGGCGGCGTGGTCCGTGCCCGTGCCATCGCCAAGCAGCTCAACGCTGACCTGGCGATCATCGACAAGCGTCGCCCCCAGGCCAACCAGGCCCAGGTGATGCACATCATCGGTGATATCCAGGACCGCACCTGCGTGGTGGTGGACGACATGATCGATACCGCCGGCACCCTGTGCAAGGCGGGCGAAGCGCTCAAGGAACACGGCGCCAAGCGCGTGGTCGCCTACGCCACCCACCCGATCCTGTCGGGCCCTGCGGTGGACAACATCTCCGAGTCGGTGCTGGACGAAGTGGTGGTGGCCGACACCATCCCCCTGTCCGACACCGCGCGTCGCAGCGGACGTATCCGCCAGCTCAGCGTGGCCGGCCTGATCGCCGAAGCGATCCGCCGCGTCAGCAACGAGGAATCCGTCAGCGCGATGTTCCACTAAGCGACATATCGCGCGGGAAACGCGCCCCGACAACCGGGGCATCTGGAACCACCGAGGTCTGGTCGCGGGCTCGGTGGCTTCCTTACTTTAGCCAAGAGGCAATTTCATGTCTGACTACAAACTTACCGCCAATGTTCGTAACGACCTGGGGAAAGGTGCGAGCCGCCGCCTGCGTCGTGCGAACCAGCAAGTCCCCGCCATCATCTACGGTGGTGAAAAGACGCCGCAGCCGATCGCCGTCGACAAGACTGCGTTCTACAAGGCGCTGGAAGACGAAGCCTTCTTCTCTTCCGTCATCAACCTTGAGGTTGACGGCAAGTCCCAGCAGGTCGTGGTGCGTGACCTTCAGCGCCACCCGTACAAGCCGCTGGTGACCCACGCCGACTTCCTGCGCGTCGATGCGACTCACGAGATCACCATGCGCGTTCCGCTGCACGTGGTCGGTCAGGACGAGTCCAAGGCCATCAAGGAGCAGGACGGTGAACTGCACCAGTTGGCCAACGAAGTCGAGATCAGCTGCCTGCCGAAGGACCTGCCCGACTACCTCGAGGTCAACATCGCTGACCTCGAGATCGGCAGCACCCTGCACCTGTCCGACCTCAAGGTTCCGGCTGGCGTGACCATCGTCGAGCTGAGCCACGGTGAAGAGCACGACCAGGCCATCGTCAACGTGACCAAGGCCAAGGTCATGCAGTCCGAGGAAGAAATCGCCGAGGAAGAAGCCGCCGCCGCCGAGGCCAGCGAAGAAGCTGCCGAGGAAGCGAAGGACGACGCCAAGGACGAAGGCGAAGAAGGCGACAAGGAGTAATCCTTTTCTGCCGGATTCAGGGGCCACTGCGGTGGCCCTTTTCGTTTCCGAGGGCTTTGCCCATGGCCTCGTCGCCAAGGCCCTGAGCAAAGCGCTTGCCCCGCACCGCTGACCGGAGAGACCACCATGACAAGGATCAAGGCGCTGATTGGCCTTGCCAACCCTGGCACCCAGTACGAGGCGACGCGTCACAACGCCGGCGCCTGGCTGGTGGAGGAAGTCGCGCGTCAGTCCAGCGCCGAGCTGCGCCCGGAGAAGAAGTTTCTCGGCCTCTACGCCAAGGCCTTTGTCGAAGGCAGCGATCTGCACCTGCTGGTGCCGACCACCTACATGAACCGCTCCGGTGCCTCGGTGGCGGCGCTGGCCAACTTCTTCAAGCTGGCCCCCGACGAGATGCTCATCGCCCACGACGAGCTCGACCTGCCCCCCGGCAGCGCGCGCTACAAGCAGGGCGGCGGCCACGGCGGCCATAATGGCCTGCGCGACATCATCAGCGCCCTGGGCAACGACAAGTCCTTCCATCGTGCGCGCATCGGCATCGGTCATCCCGGCAGCGCCAAGCTGGTCACCAACTACGTGCTGGGCCGTCCCGGCAAGACCGAGCGCGAGGCCATCGACGGCGCCCTGATCGAGTGCCTGGCGACATTGCCCCAGGCGCTATCCGGCGACTGGGCCAAGGCCATGAACCGCCTGCACAGCCACTCTGCCTGACCCGGCGGGCGCCAACCAGGACAGCAGGTGGTTGCACCGCCCGGGCTGTCCCCGCCTGGCCCGACGTCATACACTGTGCGCCGACTTCTTTCACTTCACGCCTTCAGGAACCACCCATGGGATTCAACTGCGGCATCGTTGGTCTGCCCAACGTCGGCAAGTCCACCCTCTTCAACGCCCTGACCAAGTCCGGCATCGATGCAGAGAACTTCCCGTTCTGCACCATCGAGCCCAATGTCGGCATCGTCCCCATGCCGGACCCGCGCCTCGACAAGCTCGCCGAGATCGTCAAGCCGGAGAAGGTGGTGCCCACCACCATGGAATTCGTCGATATCGCCGGCCTGGTCGCCGGAGCCTCCAAGGGTGAAGGTCTCGGCAACCAGTTCCTCGCCAATATCCGCGAGACCCAGGCCATCGCCCACGTGGTGCGCTGCTTCGACAACGACAACGTCATCCACGTGGCCAACCAGGTCGACCCGGCGGCGGATATCGAGACCATCAACCTGGAGTTGGCCCTGGCTGACCTCGACACCGTGGAGAAGGCCATCCAGCGCCTGGTTCGCGTGGTCAAGGGCGGCGACAAGGACGCCATTGCCACCAAGGCGGTGCTCGACAAGATCCAGCCGCACCTGGCCGAAGGCCAGCCGCTGCGCAGCTTCGATCTGAGCGATGACGAGAAGAAGCAGATCAAGAGCTTCGGTTTCCTGACCCTGAAGCCGACCATGTACATCGCCAACGTCAACGAGGACGGCTTCGACAACAACCCCTACCTCGACGTGGTCAAGGGCATCGCCGAGGCCGAGGGCGCCGTGGTGGTTCCCGTGTGCAACCAGCTGGAAGCCGAGATCGCCGAACTCGATGACGAGGAACGCGAGATGTTCCTGGCCGAGATGGGCATGGAAGAGCCCGGCCTCGACCGGGTGATCCGCGCCGGCTACGCCCTGCTAGGTCTGCAGACCTACTTCACCGCAGGGGTCAAGGAAGTGCGTGCCTGGACCGTCAAGGTCGGCGCCACCGCCCCGGAAGGCGCCGGTGTCATCCACACCGACTTCCAGAAGGGCTTCATCCGCGCCGAAGTGGTGGCCTATGACGACTTCGTCAGCCTGAACGGCGAGCAGGGTGCCAAGGACGCCGGCAAGTGGCGCCTGGAAGGCAAGGACTACGTGCTCAAGGACGGCGACGTGGTGCACTTCCGCTTCAACGTCTGACGCTCACCGCAGCGTCCGACGTAACATCACGTTTCCTGTGTCAACACCGAGGCATGCCTCGGTGTTGTCGTTTACATGCCAGTCACATGCAGCAACTCTATCGCAAAGAGGTTATATTCGAGAGATGTCATCAAGCGCAGGAACAAGAGCGTGACACTCTCGAACGATTCTCCACCACTCAAGGCAACGGCGCCTGAGCTATGGATAGCGGATGGGCCCGTCATCAGAGGCAAGCTGCTGCCCTATCCGACACGCATGGTGGTGGTACGCCTGAGCGGCGACCGGCTGTGGGTCCACAGCCCCGTCCCGCTGACCGAGCCACTGCGTGACGCCCTCGACGAGTTGGGCCAGGTACACTTCCTGATCGCTCCCAACCATTGTCACCACCTGTTCATGCGCGAATGGCAGATGGCCTACCCGATGGCTCGCAGTTTCGGCACCCGGGAAGTCATCGCCAAGCGCGGTGACCTGGTGTTCGAAAGCACCCTGGATGGCACGCCCAACCGCTACTGGGGTGACGATATCGACCAGTGCCTGTTCACCGGCTCATCGCGCATGCAGGAAGCGGTGTTCCTGCATCGTTCCAGCCGCAGCCTGATCGTGGCCGATCTTATCGGCAATCTACCCCCTGCTTCCCTGACGCCCTTGCAGCGTCGACTGGCCAGGCTCTCGGGCATCCTGGCGCCGGATGGCAGGATGCCGCTGGAGTGGCGACTGAGCTTCCTCGGCCGACGCTACCTGGCGAGCGAGCATCTGCGCACCCTGCTCTCCTGGCGGCCCGCTCGGATCATCATGGCCCACGGCGAGATCATCGAGCATGACGCCAGTGACTTTCTCGCCCGCGCTTTTCGCTGGTTGAAGGAGTAAGGGCCAAGCATGGCGCTGTTTGCATACAGTGCATAATGTTTGTATAACATTGAGGCAGGTTCTGAACGCAAAGGATCTGCGCTCATGCTTGGTTCACCTCGGCTACTGCTGATCGGTTATCTGTTGGCAGTAGGCCTGCTCGGCATATTTTGGCTACCGACATCCCCGCAACAGCTCTGGTGGTGGCTACCGCTGGCGGCGCTGGGGGTGGTCGGCGTGCTGGACCTGCGCTCCAGCCACAACGTGCTGCGCAACTACCCCATCGTCGGCCATCTGCGCTACATGATGGAATTTCTGCGTCCGGAACTGCGCCAGTACTTCTTCGAATCGGAGACCAGCGGCCGGCCGTTCAATCGCGAACAGCGCCAGATCATCGGCGCCCGGGCCGAGGGACGCAGCGACACCGCCCCCTTCGGCACCCGCCAGGACGTGCTGCGCCAGGGGCGTCGCCAGATTGCCCACGCCATGATCCCCACTCGCGTCGACCCGCAGCAAGCCTGGGTGACGATCGGTGGCCCCCAGTGCCACCGCCGCTACCGCTCTTCACGGCTCAACATTTCGGCCATGAGCTTTGGCGCCCTGTCCGGACGGGCCATCACCGCCCTCAACTTGGGGGCCAGGCGCGGCGGCTTTGCCCAGGACACCGGCGAGGGTGCCATCAGTCCTTATCACCAACGGCACGGCGGTGACCTGATCTGGCAGATCGCCAGCGGCTACTTTGGCTGCCGCGACCAGGCCGGGCGCTTCAACCCGGAAGCGTTCAGCGCCAAGGCCCGCGAGGATCAGGTCAAGATGATCGAGATCAAGCTGTCCCAGGGCGCCAAGCCGGGGCACGGCGGCATGCTCCCCGGCTCCAAGGTCGACCAGGAGATCGCCGAGACACGCCAGGTCCCGGTGGGGGAAGACTGCTATTCACCGGCGGCCCACCCGGAATTTTCCACCCCGCTGGAACTGATGCAGTTCATCCAGCGCCTGCGCGATCTGAGCGGCGGCAAGCCGGTGGGCATCAAGCTGTGCCTCGGCCACACCCGGGACATGCTGGCGATGTGCAAGGCCATGCTGGCAAGCGGCATCCAGCCGGACTTCATCACCGTGGACGGTGCCGAGGGCGGCACCGGCGCGGGACCGGCGGAGTACGCCGACCATGTGGGCCGCTATATCGATGAGGCGCTGCCGATCGTCGACGCCTGCCTCAAGGGGATCGGCAAGCGCGACGAAATCAGCGTGATCGCCAGCGGCAAGGTGGCACTTGCCATCGACATGGTCGAGAAGTTCGCGCTGGGCGCCGACGTCTGCAACGCCGCGCGCCCGTTCATGTTTACCCTGGGCTGCATCCAGGCCCAGCGTTGCCACACCAACACCTGCCCCACCGGGGTGGCGACCCAGGATCCGGCCCGCAGTCGCTCCATCGATGTCGACAGCAAGGCCGACAACGTCCAGCGCTTCCATCGGGCCACCCTGGACGCCTGCCTCGACATGATCGGCACCATGGGCCTGGCAGGCCCAGGCGAGCTGCGCCCTGAGCACCTGCTCGAGGGCCCGGCCACCGCCACCCGGGTATGGCAAGTCGACAGCCTGGAGGTCGGCGCCTTGCTCGACCACCAGAAAGCGCAACAACTCCCCGCCTGCTGGCGAGACGACTGGCATGAAGCCAGTCCCCACCACTTCTTGCGTGGACCGGGAGGCTCGCACCAGGAAAGCCACCACAGGACGGCCCCCGGCCCCCATCGAGACGGCGGCGAAGGAGACCGCCATCATCCGCCAAAGGAGGTGCAACGATGATCGTACGTAGTCACAAGGATGCGGAGAAGTCAGCCGTAGAGGACGACAAGTGGATCAGCCGGCGCTACACCCTGCGCAAGGACGGCATGGGGCATTCGGTCCACGAGACCTACATCAAGCCCGGCCAGGAACTCCACATGTGGTACAAGAACCACACCGAGACGGTCCTGTGCATCGAAGGCGAGGGCCAGATCGAGGACCTGACCGAGGGCGGCAAGTGGGATCTCAAGCCCGGTGTGCTCTACGCCCTCGACAAGCACCAGCAGCATATCCTGTCGAGCGAAAAGGGCATGACCGTGATCTGTACCTTCTCGCCGGCCCTGGTCGGTCCCGAGACCCACGATGAACAGGGCTCCTATCCCCTGCTCGACGACGACGGCAGCGTGCTCAAGCGCTGAGCCACGCCCCGACACCGGGGCGGCACCAAGCACAGGACGGCTCAGCAAGCAGACGGAAAGACCTAGGCGCTGTCCGAAAAGTCGACGAGCGAAGGTTAGACAAGGCAAAAATCGGTGAGAAAGCGCAGTTTACGGGGTGTAAATGAGCATTTTGATCCGATTTTTAACGCCGTATTACCGAGCGCAGGCACTTTTCAGACAAGCCCTAGCGGAAATCCCGCGTGGGCACGCCGAGTTCGGCCCACAAGCCGCTCAAGTCCTCGAGCCGTCCGGCGATCACATGGATCACGCTGCCCTCGCGCTCCAGATGGCCGGTGACTTTCAACAGCCGGGCGTTCAACAGCGCCTGGCGCTGGGCCTTGGCGGTGTCCTTCCACACCACCACGTTGACGTTGCCGGTCTCGTCTTCCAGGGTCACGAAGGTGACCCCGGAGGCGGTGCCCGGCCGCTGGCGGGTGGTCACCAGCCCCGCTACCTGGACCAGATGGCCGTGGTCCAGCTCGGCAAGCTCAGTGGCCTTGAGGCAACGCGCCAGTCCTTGCCGAGCCATCGAGGTCTGCTCGCGCAGCAACGCCATGGGATGGCGGGCAAGGCTCAGCCCCAGATGGCGAAAGTCCTCCTCGAGGTCGGCCTGCTCGCTGGGGGGCGCCAGCTCTGGGGTGGTGTCGTCGAGGATATCGGTCTCGCCCAGCGCCAGCGCCGGATCTGGCGCCAGCAGATTCCAGCGTGCCTGGTAGCGATGGCCACCGAGGCTCGACAGCGCCCCGGCCGCCGCCAGCGCTTCCCACTCGCGGGCCGACATCGGCGCGCGACGCCTGGCCTCGGCGACGCTGGCATAGCCATTGGCCGGACGCCTCGCCAGCAGGCTGTCGATGGCACCACGCCCCAGCCCCTTGACCAGGCGAAAGCCCAGTCGCAGGCCGCCGTCCGGCTCCAGGGTGGCGTCCCAGTGGCTGGCATTGATATCCACCGGACGCACCTCGACGTCGTGGCGGCGGGCATCCTGCACCAGCTGTGACGGGCTATAGAAGCCCATCGGCTGGCTATTGAGCAGGCCGCAGCAGAAGGCCGCGGGATGGTGGCACTTGAGCCAGGCCGAGACGTACACCAGGTGGGCGAAGCTGGCCGCGTGGGACTCGGGGAAGCCGTACTGGCCAAAGCCCTCGATCTGGCGGCAGATAGCGTTGGCAAACTCATCGCTGTAGCCCCTGGCACGCAGCCCGGCGGTCAGCCGCTGCTGGTGTTCGGCGATGGTGCCGGCCCGTCGCCAGGCCGCCATGGCCCGCCGTAACTGGTCGGCCTCACCACCGGAATAGCCCGCCGCCACCATGGCCAGCTTGATCACCTGCTCCTGGAAGATCGGCACCCCCAGGGTCCGTTCGAGCACGCCCCTGACCTCGTCGCTGGGATAGCTGACCTCCTCGATGCCGTCACGACGCCGCAGGTAGGGATGCACCATGTCTCCCTGGATCGGCCCCGGACGAACGATGGCGATCTCGATCACCAGGTCGTAGTAGTTGCGTGGCTTCAAGCGCGGCAGCATGTTCATCTGGGCACGGCTCTCCACTTGGAAGACGCCGACGCTGTCCCCGCGACTGAGCATGGCGTACACCTCGGAATCATCCCGGGGCACGCGGGACATGGCCATGGCCTGGTGCTCGCCCTCGCTCTCGCCCTCGCTCTCGCCCGTGCTCTCATAGCAGCGCCTGTCGTCGTCCCGGTGTTCGCCTCCGTCTGACAGCAGCGCCAGGGTCTTGCGAATGGCGGTCAGCATACCCAGCGCCAGCACGTCGACCTTGAGCAGCCCCAGACTCTCCAGGTCGTCCTTGTTCCACTGGATCAGGGTGCGCCCTTCCATCGCGGCGTTCTCCACCGGCACCAGCTCGTGCAGCGGCCCGCGCGAGATCACGAAGCCCCCCACGTGCTGTGACAGGTGGCGGGGAAAGCCCAATAGCTGCTCCACCAGTTCGACCAGATGGCGCAGCAGTTCCGGGACGGCGGTGGAGGCGCCCTCTTCGCCTCCCGCGCCCACCGTCTCCCCCACCGTCTGCTTGAGCGCCTCGAGCCAGGCGCCCTCGCCCTCGCGTCGATCCAGCCGACTGGCGAGCCAGGCCAGATAGCCCGGTTGCAGCCCCAGCGCCCGCCCCACGTCCTTCAGTGCACTTCTGGGGCGGTAGCTGATCACGGTGGCGGCAAGCCCGGCCCGCTCGCGGCCGTAGCGCCGATAGATGTACTGGATCACCTCCTCGCGGCGCTCGTGCTCGAAGTCCACGTCGATATCCGGCGGCTCGTCGCGCTCCTCGGAAATAAAGCGTTCGAACAGCAGCTGCACCTGACGCGGGTCCACCTCGGTGATAAACAGGCAGTAACAGACCACCGAATTGGCCGCCGAGCCCCGCCCCTGACACAGGATGCCCTGGCGGCGGGCGAAGGCGACGATGTCCTCGATGGTCAGAAAGAACGGCTCGTAGGCCATCCTGGCGATCAGCTCAAGCTCGCGGGCGATCTGCTCGGCGATATCCGAAGGCGTACCCTCCGGGAAGCGTAGCCGCTCGCCCTGGCGCACCTTGTGCGCCAGCCAGGACGACGGCGTATGGCCGTCGGGGACCAGTTCCTCGGGGTACTCGTAGCGCAGCTCGCCGGGGTCGAAGCGACAGCGCTTGGCGATACGCAGGCTTTGTTCGAGCAGCGCAGGCGCAAAACACTGCGCCAGCCGCGACAGGGGTCTCAGGCAGCGCTCGGCGTTGGGCTCGAGCAGAAAACCGGCGCGTTGCACGCTGGTGCGATGCCAAAGGGCGGTCAGTACATCCTGCAATCGCTTGCGGCTCGGCTGGTGCATCAGGACGCCACCGCTGGCGACCAGCGGCAGGCCTGCGGCACTCGCCAGCCTCATCCGCCTTGTCAATCGCTCCTCCTCACTTGCCTGGAAGTGGCGCTGGACCATCACCCAGCAGCGCCCGTCGAAGCGTTGCTTTAGCCCGTCCATTCTCTCCCGAGTCCGGGCGTCGTCGTTGCCCGGCAGGTACAGCAGCAGACAGTCCTCGAGCGCCTCCAGGTCCTCCCAGTCGAGACGATAGCTGCCCTTGGGCGCACGGCGACGGCCCAGGGTGATCAGCCGGCACAGGCTGGCGTAGCCGCAGCGGTTCTCGGCCAGCACGACCACGACTTCGTCGGCCAGGCGAAACTCGGCACCGACGATCAGCGCGATCCGGTGGTCTCGGGCAGCCTCCCAGGCGCGCACGATGCCGGCCACCGAGCACTCGTCGGTGATCGCCAGGGCGCGATAGCCAAGCTCGGCGGCGCGGGCGACCAGCTCATGGGGGTGAGACGCGCCCTTGAGAAAGGTGAAGTTGGACAGGCAATGTAGCTCAGCGTAGCCAGGGCCCGGGGCGACTTCGGCAGCGTCAGGTGGCTCGCCGACACGCTCAACCGAACCAGCCATGTAACCACCATTGCGACTCGGCGTCGCGAAAGACCCAGCCGTGGCGACCGTCCGGCCAGCAGGCCACGTGATAGTCACGTCGCGCCGGGGCCTGGTCCCACCAGCCGCTGGCCAGTCGCTCGGGCCCGGCGACCCAGACCAGACGCTCAAGCGTCGCCGGCGTCAGCGGCTCGGGGTGTTCCAGCAGCCAGGCCGGATGGTTGGCGCTCCGGGTTTCAGCCGGGGGCCTGCGGGCGGTCCCCGGCTGCGCTACCAAGCGGGAGGCCCGTTCGGGGCGATGATCCTCCAGCGCCATGGGCTGCAACACGGCGCCATCACCGAGACGAGAACGCAACCGGCTGAACAGTGCCTCGGGGGTGTCTCTGGGCGGCGCCGCCTGAAACAGGTCCGTTGCCACCTCTTGCAGGCTAGCTACCTCGCTGACCTCCAGGCGCAGGCGCAACACCGGCGCGTGCAGCACCACTGATTCCAGACGCAGCCGGCACAGCTCGAGCCAGGCCTCCGCCGCCTGCTCGCCCCCGGCGTGCCCCACGCTCAGGTCCTGAGCCCCTTCCCGGTGATACAGGGTCAAGGTCAACGACAATGCCTTGACGCAACGCACCTTGAGAAAGCCCTCGAGCTCCGCCAGCAGGCGCCGCAGGGGAAACACGATGCCGGCGGCCAGCTCGATCTCATGGACCAGCTCCCGCTCACGATCGAAGCGCGGTGGCGGCGCGAATACCGGCGGGGGATCGGCGACCTCGCCGGTCAAGCGCTGAAGGTAGCGCCGCAGGTCTGTCCCCAGGCGCGAGGCCAGCGAGGCCGGCGGCAGCACAAGCAGGTCATTGAGGTGCGTAAACCCGAGTCCCTTGAGGCGCGACTGCTGGCGTGCGGACAGCCCCAGCCGGTCGAGGCGAAGCCTGCCGAGCCTGGCCATATGCTCCGCCTCGCCCTGGCCACAATAGCCCCCCGTCCGGGCCAGCAGGCAGGCGGCCAGCGGGGTGTGCCCGGTGGCGCTGGACACCTCAAGCTCCAGGGTCGCCAATTCTTCGTGCAGGCGTCGCCACAGTCCCTCGAGTCCGCCGAAGTAGTCGAGCATCGAGGCGATCTCCATCACCACGCCCCAGGACGCGGCGTTCTCCGCCGTCGGCTCGAGACTGACCCGGGCGCTGAAGCGGGCACACCATAGCGCCAGCCCTTCGAGACGACGTCGGCTCACCTCAGGATCCGGCGTCAACAGCCGGAGTCCTGGCTCCAGACATAGTGCCGCACTGACCGTCATGCCCGGCCGCACACCGGCCTGCCAGGCCCCGGCCGAGACCAGCGCGATACGCTCCCCGTCCTCGCACAGCAGCGCGAGGGGTCCGTCATCGCCGGCGCTCAGCACCTCCAGGCCAAGCTGCGGACAGTGAAGGCATAGCCACAGCCCCTTCATGATCGCCCCACACCCTTGCGCTCGGAGACGAGCAACACGGGGCGGGATCGACGTTCCCCACTGGGTGCGCACGGCAGCGAAGTCGGCCGCGGGCACGGGGGCGACAGCCTAGAGTCGGCCAGGGTGATATCGATGGCCCTGGCTGGCATGGCCCCCTTGCGCTTGAAGGCATGGACCTTGATGCGCCTCGACAAGGGCGACGTCTCGTCACCGCTGCTCTGATCAGGAGCCGACAACCGCAGTCGCCAGGGGGCCACTGACCCTTGCTTGGCGAAGTCGGCCGGTCGCATCAGCGCGCCATGGCCGCCCCCTGCCGCCACGGCGAGCTGCAGCCGCCGCAGCCATTGCCCCTGCACCGCGGCGAACCAGCCCAGCACCAGATCGCAGCAGCCGCTCTTCAATGCCTGCTCCATGGCCCACAGCCGCTGCCTGGGATGGCGGGTACGCACGATGACTAGGCGCGACAGATCCAGGCCCGCCGCCGCCAGGGCCGCCGCATGAGGCTGCCAGGGTGGGTCGAACCACACCACCCGCTCGCAGTTGCGCATCAGCGGAAGCAATAGACGAATCTCGCCGCAACCCGCTCGATCCAGCAGCAGTTCCAGCAGCTCTCCCCGGGGCCAGCCACCGCCGAGCAGCTCGTCCAGGGCCTCCACCCCGGTGGAGATCCCGCGCCTCGTGTCGCCCTCCGGCTGATCACGGTGCCACTGTCGCCGCGCCCGCCAGACGCTACCTCGCTGCATCAAGCGCGAGAGGTCATCACTTGCGTTGTCACGGGCCTGGTTGTCTGCTGCCTTCATCGCTCCTCTCCCGCTCCTGTCCCGCTCAACTGGCCTGCTGAACTGGCGTTCTCTGCTGGCGTTCTCTGCTGGCGTTCGCTGCTGGCGTTCTCTGCTGAGCTGCGCCCCTGGCCCGCTAGATACACCAGCCCGGCCCAGATTTCTGGCCCAGGTTTCAGGTCCAGGTTTCTAGACCACGCCCTGGCCCTAGCGGCCAGACGCCGAGATACCAAATACTGTTATTTTATACAGTACTCGTCCAATGCCAAGTCGGCAATGCAGCGCCAGGGCAATCTGACGATGGGTCAGGAAAGCGGCACATCCGCTCACACCAGCACAGAAGCGCCACGGGGGCTCCCCCGGGGAGGGGTATGGTGGTCGTAGAAGGTTGTCACAGCTCAAGTTTGGCTTGCGATAGCTGTGAAATAGTCAGGCAGGTCTTTTCTTCACCGCTGGACGTCATGACCATTCACCCCCCCACGACACCGCCATGCACCCCAGAGACCACGGTAGAAATCCGGGTCCGCGGCTGTGTGCAGGGTGTGGGGTTTCGTCCGACGGTATGGCAACTGGCCAACCGGCTAGCGCTGGTCGGTGAGGTGCTCAACGACGGTGAAGGCGTGCTGATCCGGGCAACCGGCCCCAGTGAACGCCTCGAGAGCCTGATCGAACAACTCAAGCGCGACCCGCCCCCACTGGCACAGATCACCGACATCGAGGTTCGCTCGGGCCTGGCGCCGCTGCACCGAGTCGGCTTCACCATCGTCGATAGTCTCGAGGGCGCAACGCGCACCGATATCGCCGTGGACGCCGCCATCTGCGCAGCCTGCACAGAAGAAATACTGAGCCAGCAACAGCGACGCTCCGGTTACGCCCTGACCAACTGCACCCACTGTGGCCCGCGCCTGTCGATCATTCGTGACATGCCCTACGACCGGGCGGCCACCACCATGGCCGACTTTGCGCTATGCGAGTGCTGTCGCACCGAATATCTGGATCCCGGCGACCGTCGCTTCCATGCCGAACCCATCGCCTGTCCGGCCTGCGGGCCCCAGGTGCGTCTTGTGGCGCTGGACGACGGGCCCTGGCTGGCGGGCGAAGACGCCATCGACGCTCACACCACCCCCGCCATTGAGGCTCCCATCGACCAGGCCGCCGCGCTGATCCGCCAGGGCCAGATCCTCGCCATCAAGGGGCTCGGCGGCTACCAGCTTGCCTGCGACGCCACCAGCACCGAGGCCCTCGAGCGCCTGCGACGGCTCAAGCATCGCCCCACACGCCCGCTGGCGTTGATGGCCAGAGACCTGGAGATGGTCAGGCGCTACTGCCGGCTCGATGAGCTCGAACAACAGGCACTCTGCTCAGCCGCCGCGCCCATCGTGCTGCTCGAGCGGCGCCGTGACGAGGCCACAGGCCGGCCACTCGCCGAGGCCCTGGCCCCGGGGCTCGACCGACTCGGCGTGATGCTGCCGTCGACCCCCTTGCACGTGCTGCTGTGCCAGCGGCTGCCCTTTCCCATCGTGATGACCAGCGGCAACGTCTCCGGCGAGCCCCAGCTGATCGACGATGGCCAACTGGCTGACCGCCTGTCGACGATCGCCAGCCACGCCCTCACCCACGACCGCGCCATCGCCCGGCGTATCGACGATAGCCTGGTACAGCTGGCCGCCGGCAAGGTGCGCATGCTGCGTCGTGCCAGGGGCTACGCCCCGGCATCACTGCCGCTGCCGCCTGGCTTCGAGGACATCTCGCCGGGGCTTGCCCTGGGTCCGCAACAGAAGGCCACCTTCTGCCTGGTGGATGGCCAGCGCGCGATCCTGTCCCCGCATCAGGGTGACCTGGACGACGCCGCCACCCTCGACGACTACGAACGCAACCTCGACGACTTCCTGGCGCTTTACGACCACCATCCCGCCTGGCTGGCCTGCGACACTCACCCGGACTACCGTACCAGCGACATGGCTCGTCACATGGCTCGTCACATGGCTCGGCGAATGGCCGACGACGCCGGCCTGCCACTCGATGCCATTGGCCATCACCACGCCCATATCGCCGCCTGTCTGGCCGACAACGGCTATCCTCGCGACGCCGCTCCGGTACTGGGTATCGCCCTGGACGGCCTGGGCCTTGGCGAGGATGGCGGCCTGTGGGGCGGAGAGTTCCTGCTGGCGGATTATCGCCATTGCCAGCGGTTGGGTTCGCTCAAGTCCGTGGCCATGCCGGGGGCCGGCGCCGCCTCCCGCGAGCCCTGGCGCAACCTGCTGGCGCAGCTCATCGCCGGCCCCGGCCTTGCCGCCCTGAAGCGCCGCCACCCAAACCTTGGCGTACTGAAGCGACTGCAGCAGAAGCCGATCGATACCCTGAGTGGGATGATCGAGGCCGGGATCAACAGCCCCCTCGCCTCCTCCTGCGGGCGCCTGTTCGACGCCGTCGCCGCCGCCCTGGAGCTGTGCTTCGATCACCAGCACCACGAAGGCGAAGCGGCCATGGCCCTGGAAGCCCTGGCCGCCCGCGCGCTGACACCAACCCCGCCGCCTACGTCACGCACGTCTTGTGCCATTGCGCCCTATCCCTTCGCCCTTCACAGGGCGCCAGGCGGTCACCGGATCCTCGATCCGGCACCGATGTGGACGGCGCTGTTTGACGACCTGGCCGCCGGCAAGGACGCCACACTGATCGCGGCGCGCTTTCATCTGGGACTGGCCAAGGGGCTTGGCGAGGTCGTTGGCGAGATGCTGGGCGACGTCGATGGCGACATGCAGGACGACGCACTCGACGAAGTCTCTAACGACAATGCCCGGCGCCTCTCCAGCACGCGCAACGTCGAGGCCGTCGCGCTGAGCGGCGGCTGTTTTCACAACCGCACCCTGCTGGAACTGACGCTTAAGTGCCTCGCACCCCTGCCTGTTCAGGTGCTGACCCACCACCAGGTGCCGGCCAACGACGGCGGCATCGCCCTGGGCCAGGCGCTGATCGCGGCGGCGCGGCGGCATCCGCTGGCCTCCGACCAGGCGTCGGATAGTCTGACCTCGGCAACCTCAACGATCTCAACGATCTCAACAACAACAACAACAACCGCTCCCTCCATTGCCACTGTCACTACCGCCACCACGGCATCCAATAACGCACAGGAGACCGCCCATGTGTCTGGGAATTCCAGGACAGATCATTTCCCTCGATGACGCCGACGCGCGGCTCGCCACGGTGGACGTGAGCGGGGTCCGACGCCAGATCAACATCGCCTGCATCGTCGATGACGACCACCCGCCCGAACGCTGCGTGGGCGACTGGGTACTGGTCCATGTGGGCTTCGCCCTGAACCGTATCGACGCCGAGGCTGCGGCGCGCACCCTCGAACTGCTGGACGAACTGGGCGATACCCACGAATTCGACGCTCTGACCTTGACCGGCGACCAGGAGGTCTCTTCATGAAATTCATCGACGAATTCCGCGATCACGCCCGCGCCCGGCAGATCCTCGAACACATCACCACCCTGGTCGCCCGCCTGGCCGAGCAGCGCGGCGGCCCGGTGCGCATCATGGAGGTCTGTGGCGGCCACACCCACGCGATCTTCCACTATGGGCTGGAGGCCATGCTGCCGCCGGAACTGGAGCTGATCCACGGCCCCGGCTGCCCGGTGTGCGTGCTGCCGATGGGTCGCGTCGATGACTGCGTCGCCATCGCCGAGCGTCCCGAGGTGATCCTCGCCACCTTCGGCGACGCCATCCGGGTTCCCGGCTCACGCAAGAGCCTGATGCAGGCCAAGGCCGACGGCGCCGACGTGCGCATCGTCTACTCCCCCACCGACGCCCTGGCACTGGCGCGCAAGCATCCGGATCGGGAAGTGGTGTTCTTTGGCCTGGGCTTCGAGACCACCATTCCCTCCACCGCCCTGACCATCGCCCAGGCCGAGCGCGAAGGGGTCGGCAACTTCTCGGTGTTCTGCAATCACATCACCATCATCCCGACGTTACAGGCGATCCTCGACAATCCTGACCATCGCCTGGATGGCTTCCTCGGGCCGGGACACGTGTCGATGATCATCGGCACCGACCCCTACCGCTTCATCGCCAAGCGTTACGGCTGCCCGGTGGTGGTCTCTGGCTTCGAGCCCCTGGATATCCTGCAGTCGCTGCTGATGGTCGTTCGCCAGCTTCACGATGGCCGCGCCAAGGTCGAGAACCAGTACCAGCGTCTGGTGACCAGCGACGGCAATCTCACCGCGCTGGAGGCCTTCCACCAGGTCTACGAGCCCCGCGAGAGCTGCGAGTGGCGCGGGCTTGGATCGATCGCCGAGTCAGGTGTCCAGATCAAGGACGCCTATGGCGCCTTCGATGCCGAACGCAAGTTCGCCGTGCCCAATCAGCAGGTGGCCGACCCGGACAACTGCCGCTGTGGCGACGTGCTCACCGGCAACCTCAAGCCCTGGCAGTGCGAGCTGTTCGGCAAGCGTTGCACACCGGATCAACCCCGGGGCGCGCTGATGGTCTCCAGCGAAGGCGCCTGCGCCGCCTACTATCAATACGGCGGTGGCAACGTCGATAGCCAGAACCACAGCACAAGCCAGGCCGAATCATGAGCGATACGACACGACGACAGCTTCCCACCCTTGCCGCCCGCGCGGTGACCCAGGCCCACGGAGGCGGCGGCAAGGCCATGAAGGACCTGATCGATGACGTCTTCGTCAGGGAATTCACCGCGCTTCCCGAGGTGCTCGAGGACCAGGCGCGGCTGGAGCTGGCCGAGCTGGCATGCCTGGGCGACCGACTGGCCATGACCACCGACGGCTTCGTGGTCGACCCGCTGTTCTTTCCCGGTGGTGACATCGGCAAGCTGGCGGTGTGCGGCACCGTCAACGACCTGGCCGTGGGGGGCGCCCATCCCCGCTACCTGTCCTGCGCGGTGATCCTGGAAGAAGGCCTGCCGATCGATGACCTGAGGCGCATCGCCCACTCCATGGCCACAGCCGCCCGCGAGGCCGGCGTCGAGATCGTCACCGGTGACACCAAGGTGGTCGAGCGCGGGGCCTGCGACGGCGTCTTCATCACCACCACCGGCATCGGCGTCATTCCCGCCGAGCGTAAGCTCGGTATCGAGCGCATCCAGGCCGACGACGTGATCATCGTCAACGGATGGCTCGGCGATCACGGTGCCGCCATCCTGGCGGCCCGTGGCGACCTGTCGCTGGACACCGACCTGGAGAGCGACTGCGCCTCCCTCAATGGCCTGATCGAGGCACTGCTGGCCGCCGCCCCCGACACACGCTGCCTGCGTGACGCCACCCGGGGCGGCGTCGCCACGGTACTCAACGAGATGGCCGAGGCCTCCAGGCTTGCCATCGAACTCGACGACCTGGCCCTGCCGCTGCGCAAGGAGGTCCGGGGGATGTGCGAGATTCTGGGGCTGGACCCACTGTACCTGGCCAACGAAGGCAAGCTGGTGGCGGTGGTGCCCGCGGCTCAGGCCGAGGCGGCCCTGGCCGCCCTGCGCGGGCATCCGCTGGGAAAGCAAGCCGCGATCATCGGTCAGGCGCTTGACGGCAAACCGGGACGGGTGACGCTGCGCACTGGCTTCGGCGGCCAGCGCATCGTCGACATGCTGGTGGGAGAGCAGCTACCGCGCATCTGCTGATGCGATGCTGACACGCTGATGGTGGTCTGCTCAGGG
Organism: Halomonas sp. DP5N14-9; assembly: GCF_019802175.1. Taxonomy (NCBI): domain Bacteria; kingdom Pseudomonadati; phylum Pseudomonadota; class Gammaproteobacteria; order Oceanospirillales; family Halomonadaceae; genus Halomonas; species Halomonas sp. DP5N14-9. The sequence goes on along the minus strand of NZ_JAHVHR010000031.1, from coordinate 19,917 downwards.
CCGATTCGAATCTCGGCCTATTCGGGGTCGCCGGCCGCCTCACCGATCCCGTAGCGTTGCAGCTTGGCCCTCAGGCCGATGCGCGATAGCCCCAGTTCACTGGCGGTACGTGACTTGTTGCCGCCATGACGCTCGAGCGCCCGAGCCAGGCAGCTCGCCTCCAGGCGCTCGACCCGTTCGCGCAGAGTGCCGGCGTCCTCGTCATCCTCGACCGGATCGGCCGTCGTATTCGCTTTCGGCGACTCAGGCAGGTCCTGGCGCCGCTCGACTGGCGCCTGACGCCATTCATCGGTTCGCAGGTGCGGCGCCAGCAGTTCGACGCCAAGCTTCTCGCCGGTCGCCAGCATCACCATGCGGGTGATCTGGTTTTCCAGCTCGCGAACATTGCCGGGCCAGGCGTAGGCGCACAGACACGCCATCGCCGCATCGGTGAAGCCGCCGACCCTGATCCCGTGGCGGGAAGCGATCCGCGCCAGCAGCACCTCGGCCAGAGCCGCGATATCACAGGCGCGCTCGCGCAGCGGTGGCAACTGAACCGGGGCCACCGTCAGGCGATGATAGAGGTCCTCCCGGAAGCGCCCCGCCGCCACCTCGGCCATCAGATCCCGATTGGTCGCGGCGATGACCCGGACGTCCAGCTGGCGCACCTCGTTGGTCCCCACCGGGCGCACCTCCCCCTCCTGCAGAAAACGCAACAGGCGCAGCTGAAAGGCGCTGGAGGTGTCACCGATCTCGTCCAGCAGCAGGGTGCCCTCGTGGGCCCGCTCCAGCAGTCCGACGCGGCTTGAACTCGCTCCGGTGAAGGCCCCCTTGCAGTGGCCGAACAGCTCGCTCTCCAGCAGTTCATCGGTCACCGCGCCGCAGTCCAGGGCGTAGAAAGGCATCTCCGAGCGCAGGCTGCTGGCGTGGATCGCCCGGGCCATCAACTCCTTGCCGGTGCCGCTCTCTCCTGTCACCAGGACAGGCACGTCGAAGCCGGCGATGCGCGCCGCCATGTCGCACAGCGGCTCCAGCGGTGACCCCGGCGCCCGGATGATCGTCTCGAAGCCCCCCGCCTCGCGCATCCGCCGGCGGTGGGCCGCCAGCCGCGCCTGAACGGTCGGCTGGTACAGGGCACGCTCCGCGCGCAGCCGCCGACACTCCCGCTCGAGCTGGTACTGACGCAGGGCGACGTCGATGGTTCGCGCCACCACCTCAACCGGACTGCGGCGACAAAGCAGGTGAAACGCCTCGGGCCAGTCACCGACCGAGGTGGGCCCATGATCGGCGATCACCAGACACTGCACCTCGGGCCAGCGATGGGCCAGTTCCCTGGCCCAGCCACCGTCAGGGGACAGCCCCGTGCCCCTGGCAGCGTCGCCCTCAGGTGCAAGCTCGACAATCACCAGCCCGACCCACTCGGACACCAGCAGCGCCCGAGCCTCTTCCCAGTGCGTCGCCCTCAGGCACTCCAGGCGCCCTTGGGTGACGTCCTCAAGCGAGTCGATTCGCTCGCTGGCGACACCGACCCCCAGCACACTGGGCAGCGACTCGGCGGCAACACCGCGTCCATCGAACAGCGGACCCTCGACCAAGGTGGACATGGCGACCCCTAGCGCTGCTCGAGCATGGCGAGGTGCTGACGCGCCCGGCTCAAGGCGCGCTGCCTGAGCGCCTCACGACGTGCGTCGATCCAGTCGAGCCAGGCGTCCATGCCCTCACCACTGGTGGCCGACAGCCGCAGGATCTCCAGTTCGGGATTGATCCGACGGGCGTAGGCTTCGCAGGCGTCCATGTCGAAGTCGACATGGGGCGCCAGATCGACCTTGCTCAGCAGCATCAGTGAGGCGGCGGCGAACATGTGCGGGTACTTGAGCGGCTTGTCCTCGCCTTCGGTCACCGACAGGATCACCACCTTGGCGTCCTCGCCCAGATCGAAGCCCGCCGGACACACCAGGTTGCCCACATTCTCGATAAACAACAGGCCAAGCCCGGGCGGGCTTACCTGAGGCAGCGCCCGTTCCACCATGGAGGCGTCGAGATGGCAGCCCTTGCCGGTATTGACCTGCAGCGCCGGCACCCCGGTCTCGCGAATGCGTCGGGCGTCATTGGCGGTCTGCTGGTCGCCCTCGATCACCGCCACCCCCTCGGCGCCGAGCCGACGGATGGTATCCACCAGCAGCGTGGTCTTGCCGGAACCCGGGCTCGACACCAGATTCAGCGCCAGCACGCCGTCGGCCTCGAGGCGCCGCCGATTGCCCTCGGCGATGGCGTCATTGCGGGCCAGGATGTTGGTCTCGATCTCCACCAGACGGCGTTGTGACATCCCCGCCACCTCGACCCCGGCAGGCCCTGCGCCACAGTCCAGATGCGGCGAGGCGTCCGGCTCGGCAGCGCCAGGGTGGTCGCCGTGGCCATGGGAATGAACATGGGCGTGCACATGCTCATGAGAATGGGCGTGATCGTGAGAGTGGGAATGCCCATGGTGGTGGGGATGAGTGTGCTCGTGGTCGTGAGGGTGAGCGTGGGAATTAGCGTGCGCATGCTCGTGCTCGTGCTCGTGCGCATGCTCGTGATGATGGGCGTGACGCTGGTCACCGCTTTCGGCGCATCCGCAGACGGTACACATCAGACAACCTCCAGTTCCTTGACGCGAAGTTCCTCTCCGCCGGTCACGTGAAGACGGGCGCTGGAACACAGGGGGCAATCATCGCCACGCTGGGTAATATCCACCGTGCGATTGCAACCGAAACACCAGGCCGTGGCCGGTATGTTGACGATATCCAGCGTCGCCCCTTCGGCGACGGAGCCACGGGTGGACAGATCGAAACCGAACGCCAGGGCCTCGGGCTCGACGCAGGACAAGGCCCCGATCTCGAGACACACCCGGGTCACCTTCTCGAACGCCTGGACGCTGGCCTGCTCCTCGATCAGTTCGACGATGCTCTGACACAGGCTCAATTCGTGCATGATGACCTCCCCCCTGGCGGCCCTGCCTTCCGGCACGGCGCCTGCGAAGGCGCCTGGCACAGCGCTTCACTCGACTCCTGCCACACCACCGGCAGACAGGGATCAGCACAGCTCAGCGCCATCGCCACCCGCTGCCGGGCCCGGTTGTCGCCATCACTGAGGCCATGACTGTAGCCATGGCACTCGCCCTGGCCGTGGGCGGATTCCAGCAAGCGGGAAAGAAAGCCCTGTTGCCGCTCGCCATCGGGGCCGACAGCACCATCGAGCATGGCGTCGGTCGGGGTGATGATGTGGTAGTCGACGACCCGGTCGTCCCGGCACGCCACCCGATGCACCAGGCGTCCCCGGGCGGCCTCGGCCCAGCCACTGCCATCGGCGGCGCGCCCGCAGCGTGGCTTGCCGGCATCGCTGCTTTCCCCAGCGGTGCAGTTGCCAGCGCCGGCGCGCAGCGCAAGTATCAACTGCGCCACCTCCACCACCCGCGCCAGCATCCGCGCATACAGACTCCAACCACCTTGCGCGATGACGCCGCCTAGCGACGCATGCCCGCCCACGCGCCCCACAAAGGTGGGGTCGTCCGCCACAGCGATTCGCCCGAACTCCCGCGGCCAGTCGGCGACCTGGCGCAGCACCTCGGCGGGCCGACTCGGCGCTCGCTCGAGCCACGCCTCGATATCCTCCAGTGCGCGCTCGGCCGGCCCGGCGAACACCCGCGCCTCCAGCACCTCCAGAGTGGACAGCGAAAGCCCCGCCAGCCCCTTCAGGGAGTCGGCGTCCATCGCCATGCCCAGCACCCCCGGCCAGTCCCGCAGCATGACCAGGCCATGCTCGCGCAGGGTCTCGAGCTGGATATGACGGTGGCAGTCAGGGGCAAGCGGCAGGTCCATGGCCTTGGCCGCCGCGGCGCTCTGGGCGGCGGCGCACAGGTTGTAGAGACACCCCACCATGGTCATCGCCTCGTGACGATTTCGATCGATCAGCCACTGGGTCGGCATACTCCCCCGCTGACTCACGCGAAACCCCGGCTCGCCCCCGGGGTTGTGGCCGTGACTGATGATCAGCGTCGGCATCATGACGACTCGTCCTCATCCCCTGACGCAGAATCCAAGGGCGCTCCACTGCTGGGGGCGGCTTTGGTGCCGGCAGTGGTGCTCGACGTGCGCCCGGTCAGGAAGTCTCGCCGAGACTCGAGCCCAGGCGCCGGGGGAGACCACTGGCTTACGCCAGCTTCGCCATCGCCGCCTATGGGTTCGGGGTCGGCCGAAGGCGCCGCGGTGCTTTCAGCGTCAGCGTCAGCATCTGCCCCGGCGATACCCTCCTCCCCGGCCACGCTCAGCGCGGCGATATCGGCGTGGCGATCCGTCTCGGCGCGGTTGGCGGGATCAAACAGCGCCTCCATGGCGGCGCGAGCCACCTCGGTGGCGTAGGCCTGGCTTGCAAACTCGCTCATGTCGGAAAACAGCGAACAGGCCAGGAAGGCGCCCACCGGCACCCGGGTATTGAAGATGAATTCGTAGTCGCCGGAGGCAAAGGAGTAGACCCGCTTGTCACCGGGACGCAGGCGCTGGGCGTCGTCATCGGGACCTGGGATCACCACCAGATTCATCAGCCAGGGCGCGACAAGGATGCCCAGCAGCCCGCCCTCCCAGGGGATAAATCCCACCGCCTCGACGTGCAGCGACAGATTGTTGAAGGGGGAATCCTTCATGCCGGTGGTCTGGATCTCGCGAAAGGTCTCGACCAGTCGCTTGACGGCGCCCATATCCGCCGTCGCAGCCGCGGCGGGTGTGGCAGGTGTGGCGGGCGCGGCGGGCGCGGCGGCCGCCCCCCCGACGCCCTGCCGACCATCCAGCACCATAAACTGGTTGCGCTCACCGTCGCACTGGGGGCAGCGCCAGTCCTGGGGCAGCGCCGAGAACGGCGTCCCCGGCTCGACCTGACGAACGGCGTCGCCGACGGCAGGGTCATAGCAGTACCAGCAGATCTTGCACTCGAGCCGGGCGGCGTCGTCCAGGCGCGCCAGGTCTCCGAGAAACGAACCTTCGAATCGTGCCGTCACGCCATCGCCTCCACTACCTGCTTGAGTCGAATCACCGAATCGGCGATGTCTTCAGCCGCCGCGCAGGCCACCTCGGGCACATCGGAGACTTCGATGACGTCCAGAATCAGCGAGTCCTGGGAATTGAAGTAGCGCACCCGCCAGACGTGATCGAGGGCGGTGCTGTCGATACGACAGTTGCCGTAGCCCCGCGACAGGATGGTGACCTCGCCCCGACCCAGCGCCTCGTCCAGATAGGCCAGATCCTCCGGGGTATGGGGCAACAGCGACAGGTTGATGGCATAAGGCTCATTGTTGGAACAGAGCTCGCCACCCGGGACACGCTCCTCGCAGCGCTCGATCAGCTCCGAGACGATAAAGGGCCCGTTGACCACACCCTGGCCGGCCTCCGGCGGGCAGAAGATGCGCTGCTGGCGGCATTGTCCCACCGCCAGGGGCACCACGCCGATCTCGATATGTTCCCGCACACTGCCCGAGGCGTGATCCACATCACGGGACGTCACCCGCCACAGACCGGCGAAGACCGACTCCTGAATCTCGACGGCGCCAGCACCGGTACCAGTGCCACCCACCTTGATCGCGACCTCACCCTCGCCGAGTGCATCGGCCAGCGCCTTGCGATTCTCGGCATCGAGCGACGGCAGCTCGACCACCAGATTGCCGCCCTCCGGCGTCCACTGGGCGGCCCTGTCGGCCAGAGCGCTGAGAGCATCCAGCGCCGGCCGGATGCGCTCGGGGTCCTCCACCTCGGGAAAGCTCGGCTGAAAGGTGCTCATTCCCGATGGCATCGGCAGGTAATCGAGCACGGCCTCCTCGGGCTGGCTGCCAGGCCCGATACCCGGCGATGACGGCATGAATCCCTGGGTCATGTTCGAACACTCCCGTCGCGAGCGATGATATTGGCGCTGGCAGACGTCCCTTGCAGAATGGCGTGGATCTCGCTCAGGTAGTCGTCCCAGTCGCGCACCTTCGAGATCACACCGGTCATCCGCCCGTCCTGGAAAAACAGCAGTGAAGGCACCGGCCACACCTGAAAGCGTTCGCGGGTGGCGTCTTCTTCCGCGCGATCCACCACCGCGGGCTTGAAGCGCCCCGGGAAGGCCTTGACCAGCTCCGGTAGAATGGCGGCCACATCGTTGGTCTCGAGGTTGGTGGCCGGATCGCCACTGAGAAACAGCACCCGGGCGCCTGGCCCCGTCACGAAGGCCGCCAGTTCCTCCCCGGCGAGGCAGGGATAGTCCAGTTCATTGATCAGCCGGTGCAATGGCCCCGTCATTGGCGTGACTCCCTTGTCGCTCACTAGTCGCTCACTCGCTTGTGTTGTCGATCACCCGCTTGCGTTGTCACCCGTGGCGTACTCAGCCGGTGGAGGCACCCGCCTTGCGCGCTGCCTCCAGATGCGGCGGCAGGCGGGGTTCGCCCTGCTCCAGGTCTGCAAACAGTCCCGCCTCGACCGTCCCTCCCTCGGCCGCCATGGCCATGGCCCTTAACGCATCGCTGATGCGCAGCGCCTCATCGGCCTCCAGCACCCGGCGCGCCGCTCCCAGAAATACCAGCAGCCAATCGCCGGGGCTCACCGCCTCGACCAGGGAAATATCGACCTCTTGTCGATCCTCTGCCCCGTCGCTGACACAGATGGCGAGCGTCCCGCTGGCCTCAAGCACCCGCATGGGAATGCCAATGCACATATCGCGGCTACTCCTTTACAGGGCTTTCGGTAACACCATCCCGCTCGCTTCCCGCCTCGCGAGACGGGTCAACGTGCGCACCGCCAGGATGGCCAAGGTCCCTCGCCAGAAAGCGCGGATCACCCACACGGCAGGCATCACGTGGTGAAGGACGCAGATTTTCGTAGTGGTGAAGGGCGAGCGCCGAAGGCGCCAGTTCGGTGGCAGGAATCTGGTGATCGGGGCTGTGTCCGGGCCCGTGTTCGGAGCGAAGTTGGGGCCTGGCGCCCCAGGACGCCAGCTCATCGACCACCAGGCGGATCACCTCGTCGATTCGCGCGGCGATCTCCGGTCGCAGCGAGCCGCCATAATCGTCCAGCACCGAGGGCTGAACACCGACCAGCATCACCCGCTGTGGCTGCCAGCCGAGCAGCTGCGCCGCCGCCAGCACCTCCTGAAAGCCGGTCTGGTGCAGCGACATCTTCTTGGCGCCCATGAAGCTCGGCACCGCGTCATCGCGCACCACATGCACACTGCCCGGGGCCAAGCCGTAGTCGATGGCATCGATGACCAGCAGGCACTCGCAGGACTGCACGTAGGGCAGCAGGTAGAGTCCCTGGGTGCCGCCGTCCATCACGGTCACCGCCTCGGCAAATGTATAGCGCTGGTGAAGTGCCTCCACCGCGCGGACCCCGAAGCCCTCGTCGGCCCACAGCACATTGCCGATACCCAGCACCAGAATCGATGGCGTCGCCTCGTGATCATCCGTCTTCATGCCGGCTCCTTCGCTGCGCCGAATATCTGCCTGCGCTACTTTAGTTGGCTTTATCCTGCATCTCGTTCTTCGTTCTTTCCTTGTTCTTTCCTTGTTCTTTCTTCGCCTCTTTCAGCGGCTCGCTCTTTGTCTGATTCCTGGATGCATTCGCCATAAAAACATCAAGATGCAGCATCAAAGCCAAAGGCTAGCGACGAAGCGCCTTGCTCACCGAAAAAAAGACGCCGAAAAACAGGGCAACGACAAACAAGGCATCGAAAAACAAGACGCTGAAAAAAAGGACGCCAAAAACTGACGAAAACGCTTTCATCTGCGCCAAACATGGCATATGCGAAAGCGATTTTTTACACTACAGCAGCCACTTACATGCACATATCTACGATGACCTGAAAAAACCTCGACCATTTCCGCAGAATAGCGCCGCCACCTTTCAATAAAAAACATGCCCATCGTTTCGGCACAGCCACATGGCATATAACCCTACAAAAGTCCAATAACCGCCGACTAAAAAAGAATATTCCTCATAAAACCCCGGGCAATAACGTTTCTAAATATGACTTGTGATTACCTGATTAATGCTCGACCAAGACACCTCTCCCACCGGCCTATGCACGCGCTTCGCCCCCTCCCTGAAAGCCAACAAAAAGCGCCGGAGACCTCACCTGATATTCTCGGTGAAGCCTCCGGCGCCAACGGTCAGCGCTTACGCCCTTCAACGACAGGGCTAACGAGCAACTGCGAGCTATGACAAGTCACGGCGAGCAACGACAACTCACTACAAAGGGTCGTCGTCCTTGAAGGTGCGCTCCCCTGAGATCATGGTCGAGACGATGCTCTGGCGGGACATGATGTCCTCGCGTATCGCCACGTACACATGGATGATGATGAAGGTGATCATCACCCACATGCCGAGACGATGCAGGGTATGCACGTCCAGGCTCTGGCCCACCAGCGGGATGACCCAGCCGAACAGCGTGTCCTGCCAACTGCCGCGCAGGGCACCTTCGGCGTAGAGCGCCATTCCGGTCACGATCATGAACAGGGTGCCGAGGGTGATGAAGATGAACATCGCCAACTGTGCCAGGGGATTGTGGCCCACGTACTTGCGCGGGCGCTTCTCCAGAAACAGGTACCAGCGAAGCTCGAACCACACCTCACGCCACCAGTCACGACGGTGCAACGGCAAGCGAAACAGCTGCTTGGCGTGGTGATTGCCGACCAGCGACCAGTAGAAGCGAAACAGAAAACCGATCGCCAGGATGTAGCCTGCGGTGAAGTGGGCAAAGCGGATATAGCCCATCACGAAGTGATCGCTGGCCTCACCTGACACCGTCGGCAGCGGCTTGCCGATAAAGTAGCCGGTGACGATCAGCACCAGGATGGCCGCCGCGTTGGTCCAGTGCCACAGCCGCAACGGCGCCTCGTAGACGTAGACCGAGGTCTGCTTGACCGAGGAAGGCAGCACCCGTTCCTCCCCGGGGCCGAGCTTGCCTGCCTGGGGGTCGGCCTGGCTGGCGTGCGCAGATGAAGACGCTTTCGAGTCATGGGACATGGGACACCCTCCCCCGGCTATCTGACGGTGACGCGAGACAGCTCTTCACCGTCTTCGCTCATCACGTGGGTGGAACAGGCCAGGCACGGATCGAAGGAATGCAGCGTGCGCAGGATCTCCACCGGCTCGTCCGGCCGCTCCATGGGAGTATTCAGCAGTGACGCCTCGAAGGCGCCGATGTTGCCCTCCGGATCCCGCGGGCTACCGTTCCAGGTGGTCGGCACGATGCACTGGTAGTTTTCGATCTTGCCATCCTTGATGCGGATCCAGTGGCCGTTCATGCCCCGGGGTGCGGCGACCATGCCGACGCCGCGAGCCTCCTGGGGCCAGGACGCCGGGTCCCACTTCTCGATATTGGCGGTGGCCAGGTCGCCGGCGCGGATATTGGCGATCAGCTCATGCCAGTCATCGAGCATCATGGACGCGCAGTAGTGGGCTTCCAGGGCGCGGGCCAGGGTACGGCCGATGGTGGTCGGCAGCGCCTGCTTCGGCGTCAGGCGGGTGCCGGCGAGCTGATTGAGGGCGGCCAGCGACGAGTCCACCTGGTCGATCACGAAGTCATTGCCCTGGGCGTAATTGAGGATGTAGCGCGACAGCGGTCCCACCTCCATGGCGTGGCCACGCCAGCGTGGCGACTTGATCCAGGAGTACTTGGCCGCCTCGTCGATCTCCTCGATCCGGGTGCGGGTGCCGACGGTGCCCTCGCCCAGTTCGTAGTGGTGCTCGGTCTCGCCGTCCCAGGGGTGCAGGCCACGTGACTCGTCGGCGTAGCGGTACCAGGAATGGGCCACAAACTCCTGGATCTGTTCGGGGTCGGTGGGGTCCACCTCGTGGATCTCGTTCCAGTTGCCGCCGAGGATGGCGCCCCCCTTGAGCTGGTCGGTGGACTTGTCGTAGTTGACCTTGGAGTAGTCGCCGTAGTCCATCACGTTGGTGGCGGACAGTCCCCCGCCGTACAACCAGCCCTTGTAGAAGCTGGCGATGGCGATGACGTCGGGGATGTAGACGTTCCTGGAGAAGGCGAAGGCTTCCTCCATACGCGCACGCACGAAGTTGAGCCGCTCCATGTTGAGTGGCGCCCCGGCCGCCAGGTCGCCGTCGATATTGATGGCACAGGGCACCCCTCCGACCATGTAGTTGGGGTGGGGGTTCTTGCCGCCGAACACGGTATGGACCTTGACGATTTCCTTCTGCAGGTCCAGCGCCTCGAGATAGTGAGCGGTCGCCATCAGGTCCGCCTCCGGCGACAGCCGATAGGCGGGGTTGTCCCAGTAGCCGTTCTTGAAAAGCCCAAGCTGCCCCGACTCGATAAAGGTCTTCAGGCGATTCTGGACGTCGCGGAAATAGCCCGGCGACGACAGCGGATGGTTGGGGCCGGTCAACTGCTGCAGTTGCGAGGTCGCCCGCGGGTCGGCCCGCAGCGCGTTGACCGGGTTGACCCAGTCCAGCGCGTGCAGGTGGTAGAAGTGCACCACGTGGTCATGCCACTGCAGCACCTTGGCCATCATCTCGCGGATCAGGTGGGCGTTGCGCGGGATGCGGATGTCGAGAGCGTCCTCCACCGCGCGTACCGACGCCAGCGCATGACAGCCGGTGCAGACGCCGCAGATACGCTCGACAAAGGCCCAGGCGTCGCGCGGGTCACGGCCCTTGAGGATGACCTCGAGCCCGCGCCACATGGTGCCGGTGGACACCGCGTTGCGGATGATGTTGTTGTCATCCACGTTGACCTCGCAGCGCATATGACCCTCGATGCGGGTCACCGGGTCAACGACGATACGCCGTCCGCTTCTGTCCAGATTGAACCCGTTAGGGGTGTTGATCTGCGTCATCAGGCTTCCTCCCTGTTGGCTGACGACTGGCGCTTGACCTGCGCCCGTTTCAAGGCGCTGACGGCGGCGTGGACCGCCACCGCACCGCCCACCCCGGTGGCCACGGCGCCGCCGATCTGGTCGGCGTTGGCCTCGATGCCGAACTGGTGCACGTCCTGCAGCCGGGCGTACCAGGAGCCCTTGTCCCAGAAGCCGTCTTCGGAGCAGCCGATACAGCCGTGGCCGGCCTGGATCGGGAAGCTCACGCCCTCGTTCCAGCGGATGGTCGAACAGGCGTTGTAGGTGGTCGGGCCCTTGCAGCCCACCTTGTACAGGCAGTAGCCGCGACGGGCGCCCTCGTCATCGAAGGACTCGACGAACTGACCGGCGTCGAAGTGCGGCCGGCGGTAGCACTTGTCGTGGATGCGCTGGGAATAGAACATCTTGGGCCGCCCGGTGCGGTCGAGCTCCGGCAGCCGGTCGAAGGTCAGCATATAGGTGATGACCCCGGTCATGACCTCGGCGATCGGCGGACAGCCCGGTACCTTGATGATCGGCTTGTCGGTGATGACCTTGTGCACCGGAGTCGCCCGGGTGGGGTTGGGGCGCGCCGCCTGGACACAGCCGTGGCTTGCACAGGAGCCCCAGGAGATCACCGCCTTGGCGTGCTCGGCGGTCTCGCGCAGCTGGTCGACGAAGGGCCGCCCACCGACGATGCAGAACATGCCGTCCTCATTGAGCGGCGGGTTGCCCTCCACCGCCAGGATGTAGTTTCCCTTGTAGCGCTCGATGGTGTCGGCCAGGGCGGCCTCGGCCTGATGCCCCGCCGCCGCCATCAGGGTGTCGTCGTAGTCCAGCGAGATCATCGACAGCACCACGTCCTTGACCAGCGGATGGGCCGAACGGATGAATGACTCCGAACAACAGGTGCACTCGAGCCCGTGCACCCAGATCACCGGCGTGCGCGGCTTGGTCTCCATGGCGTGGGCGATTTTGGCGGTGTAGGCAGGCCCGAGCCCCAGCGCCGCCGCCGTCAATGAACAGAACTTCAGAAATGAGCGACGCGTGACCCCCTGTCGCCGCATCACGTCGTAGAAGGTTTCGATGGGCTCCATCGGCAACGACTCCCCTGTCGTGGTCCTGGATCTCGCCACCGGCGTGATCCCCTGATCTGGAGGCGGCCTGCCCTCGCTATGGCCAAGGCCAGAAGCCGACTCGAGGCTTGCGCGCCAGGCCATCCAGATCGCCTGTTGTTGTTTCCCTCAACTACAGGGCAAGGCCCGTGCCAGATTGCGGGGAGTACGTCTTTTCAACCACTTGGCGCACTTGACGACCACATGGCGGTAGCGCCCTTTCCAGCGGCCTCCGTCACGCCAGCACAGAACTCGCGCTACACGGCACACAGGTGGTAGCCGGCTTTCCAGCGCGCTGCGCTGGCGTCGCCCTGCCCGCCCCGGGCCACTATCAGAGCCATCACCAGGGCCATTGCCGTAACCCAAGTGCTTGACAACAAGCCGGCAATCCGTATAATACGGCGCCATCCAGAGGCTACGTAGCTCAGTTGGTTAGAGCACATCACTCATAATGATGGGGTCCCCTGTTCGAGTCAGGGCGTAGCCACCAGATACCGAAAGGCCCGTCGATCATCGATCGACGGGCCTTTTTGTTGTGCCTTCCAATGCAACGATTCAACACCGACGCAACAACGACAGAGCGCCTGGCGGTTGCCCGCCAGGCGCTCTGTCGTCGTCGTTTCAGTCTTTCAGCAAGCGTGCTGCGAGCGCTCGACCTACACCAGTTCGGCGCTGTTGAAGAAGGCCGTCAGTGCGCGGGTCAGGTGTTCCACGTCCTGGCTGCCGGCGGTCTCGCGGATCGAGTGCATCGCCCACTGGGGCACCCCTACGTCCAGCGTCGGCACGCCAAGCTCGGTTGCGGTGATGGGGCCGATGGTGCTGCCGCAGCCCATGTCCGCCCGGGTAATAAAGGTCTGCACCGGCACCTCTACCTTCTCGCACAGGTCACGGAACATCGCCGCCGTGGCGCTGTTGGTGGCGTAGCGCTGGTTGGCGTTGGTCTTGATCACCGGGCCAGCGTTGAGGCTCGGGCCGTGCTGGGCGTCGTGCTTGTCCTTGAAGTTCGGGTGCAGCGCGTGAGCGTTGTCGCAGGAGATCATCCGCGAGGACTGGATCAAGCGGATATAGCCTTCCTCAGTGCCCTCGCCGACCTGGCCATTTACGCGCTTGAGCACGTCGGCGAGGAACGGGCCCTGGGCGCCACAGGCGCTGGCGCTACCCACCTCTTCGTGGTCATTGGCGACCAGCACCATGCCCTGTTCGCCGTCGGCGTCGAGCATCGCTTCCAGGCCAATAAAGCACGACAGCAGGTTGTCCAGACGCGCGCTGGCAATCAATTCCTTGCCCACGCCCACCAGCGACGGCGGCTGCAGGTCATAGAAGCCCAGCTCGAAGTCCAGCACCTTCACCCCGGTCAGACCGTGCTCCTGCTCCAGCCAGGCCAGCAGCAGGCGATCGAGATCGTCGTCCTTGCCGCCCTGCAGCACCACCGGCGCCATCTGGGTCTGGGCATTCATCGCCTTGCCGTCGTTGGCTTCCCGATCCAGGTGGATGGCCAGGCTCGGGATGATGGCGATGGCCTCGGCAACGTTGAGCAGCACGCCCTCGACCCGCCCATCGGCGTGACGGACATGTAGACGCCCGGCCAGGCCCAGGTCACGGTCGAACCAGGGCGCGAGCAGTGCCCCGCCGTAGACCTGCACACCAAGCTGCAGCCAGCCCGCCGAGGTCTGTCCGGCGTGGGTCTTCAGCCTGAGATTGGGGCTGTCGGTATGGGCGCCGACCATGCGCAGACTGGTGACCGGCTGGCCCTTCGGCAGGTTGACAGCGATAATCGAAGAATCGTTGCGGGTCACGTAGAAGCGGTCACCGGGAACCAAATCCCAGCTATCGGTCTCCAACAGACGACGGTAGCCGGCGTCCTCGAGCCGCTGAGCCATGTTCGCGGTGGCGTGCCAAGGGCTGGGGGAACGGTGAAGAAACTCAAGCAGCCGACTGAGCCTTATGGCGCATCCGGCATCATCCTTTGGCAAGCACTCCTGTGACATGGGCGTCCTCTGTTGCATGATAGTGTGGTTCAAGGATTGACCCTAAATGTCGCACAACGGCAAGGGTCAAGGATTGACATCAAGCTGCTACAATGCGAATCCGGTCCAAGGGACCCGCCGACCGAGTCGGTGTCAGACCGACGAGTGTACACGAATCCTGGAGTGCTTCATTGATGAGCCTGATTGAGTCTGCGGGTCGCGCCCTGGCGCTGTCCCTGCTGATCGCGGCCCCTACGGCGCTGGCTACTCCCACGCCCGGCGACGACCAGCGTCAGGCGGCCATGGAGGTGGCCGAATCACTACGCTACGGCCACTACGCGGACGTGAGGCTGGACGACCAATGGTCCAACCGCGCCTTCCAGCGTTATCTGGACGTGCTGGACGGCCAGCGTGCCTACTTCGTGCAGGACGACGTGGATGAGTTCGCTGATCTGCGTACCGGCATGGACGAGGCAATGCTCGAAGGCTCCCTGGAGCGGGCCTACGACCTCTACGAGCGCTACCACGATCGTGCCGAGGCGCGTCTTGAGTGGATGCTCGACGAGATCGACCACCTCGACATGAGCTTCAACGGCGAAGGCCGCCTCGAACTCGACCGCGAGGACGCCGCCTGGGCCGCCTCCCAGGCGAGCCTCGACGACTTGTGGCGCAAGCGCCTGGCCAACGCCGCCCTGACGCTGTCGATCAGCGGCCAGGAAGACGACGAGGTCATCGACACCCTGCGCGAGCGCTACGAGACCCAGAAGCATCGCCTCGAGCAGACCAACGCCGAGGACGTGTTCGGGCTGATCATGGCCGCTGCCACCGGTACCGTGGACCCCCACACCGAATACCTGTCGCCGCGCCAGGGCGAGTCCTTCGACATCCAGATGCGCCTCTCGCTCGAAGGCATCGGTGCCCTGCTCCAGGCCGACGGCGAGTACGTCAAGGTCGCGAGCCTGGTGCCCGGTGGCCCGGCCGAGAAGGACGGCGCGCTCAAGCCCGCCGACCGCATCATCGGCGTCGGCCAGGAAGGCGAAGACATCGTCAACGTGGTCGGCATGCGCTTGGACGACGTGGTCGAACTGATTCGTGGGCCCAAGGGCTCCGAGGTGCGCCTCGAGGTGGTGCCCGGCGAGGCCGTGGACATGACCCGCTCCACCGTGGTCGACATTACCCGTGACACCGTCAAGCTCGAGGATCAGGCGGCCAGCAGTGAGGTCATCGAGATCCAGCGCGAAGACGGCGTGCACAAGGTCGGCGTGATCGAGGTACCCGCCTTCTACGTCGACTTCGACGCCTGGCAGGCCGGCGAGGAAAACTACCGCTCCACCACCCGTGATGTCGCCGCCGAGGTCGAGAAGCTCAAGGCCGAAGGCGTCGAGGGCATCGTGCTGGACCTGCGCAACAACGGCGGCGGCGCGCTGCAGGAAGCCAACTCGATGATCGGCCTGTTCATCGACCGTGGCCCCACCGTGCAGGTACGTGACGCCCGTGGCCGTATCAGCCTGTACGGCGACACCGACAGCGGCACCCTGTATGACGGCCCGCTGGTGGTGCTGGTCAACCGCCTGTCCGCCTCGGCCTCGGAGATCTTCGCCGGTGCCATCCAGGACTACGGTCGCGGCCTGATCGTCGGCTCCAACACCTTCGGGAAGGGCACGGTGCAGACCCTCAACGACCTGAGCTACGGCCAGATCAAGCTGACCCGCGCCAAGTTCTATCGTATCTCTGGCGAGAGCACCCAGAACCGCGGCGTGAAGCCGGACATCATGTACCCGAGCCTGCTCGACCCCGAGATCATCGGCGAGAGCGCGCTGGACAACGCCCTGCCCTGGGACACCGTGCGCGACGTCCAGTACCGCAGCTACGGCACCCCGCGCCAGTACCTGAAGGACCTGCGCGCCCGCCACCAGCAACGTGCCGACGAGCACCCCAACTTCCACTACCTGGAACAACGGGCAGAGCTGGCGAGCCGTCTGCGCGAGCAGCACACCAGCGTCAGCCTGAACCGCGAGCAGCGTCAGCGTGAAGCCGACGCCCAGGACGCCGAAATGCTGGCACTGGAAAACGAGCGCCGCGAAGCCCTCGGCCTCGACATCCTCGAGGAATGGGGCGACGCCCGCGAAAGCGGCGACGACGCAGACCTCGCCGACGAAGAGACCGAAGAGGAACAGCCCGTCGACCGCGCCGAGGTCGAGGAGTCAGCGGAAATCCTGCTCGACTTCGCCGAACTCGGCCCGAGCTGGCAATATGCGGTAAAAGGCTAAGCGGCAAAAGAAACGTATCGCTGCAAGCAGAACGAAAAAGCCGGGGCATCAAGCCCCGGCTTTTTTATGGACGTGGTCTGAAACCAACCATCGCCAGCCTAACGGCGAGCAGCCCTTCTCACTCTTCTCTCCCTCCAAAGCCCTATCGCGACCAGGAGTTCGAGCGTGGCGAAGCCCACAAACGCCGCCCCGTAGCCCCATCGCACCTGACGCTGCTGCTCTTCGGTCGGAAATAGCTCCAGCGAGCCATGCAAGAACCCTGCACCGCTCAGCAGCATCAACACGAGCAACAGCACCGCAACACACCAGAGTAGGGTTCTCACCTTCGTCCCGCCTTGTTTGTCATCAGCAGCTATCAACATTGTTGCCAATGCGCATACGGCTACGCAAAGTGGAAATAAAATCGAAAATCAGAGCGACGATGATGCAAACACTATACGATCAGGACGCTCCCAAACGAGCCACAAATCTCAGCATAAACAGCGACTTGCTGAAAAGGGCCAGGAGTATGAAGGTCAACCTCTCGGCCACGCTAGAGAAAGCACTGGAAGCAAGCTCGCCGAGAGCGAAGCCGAACAATGGCAGAGGGAAAACAGCAACGCTATCAAAGCTTACAACGATGCTATCTCTGAGCATGAGTGCTTCTCCGAAGAGTACAGGACATTCTAATGCCCCAGTTCGACGTGTACGCTAACCCCAGCGCGTCGACGAATAAGGATGTACTCCTAACCTTCTACACATACAGAGCGATACCCTCTCGGCGTTAGCCACCCGAATTGTAAGTGCCCCTTGGACGAGCATCTTTCCTCGAAGGAGAAAAACTGACCCGCCTTACTCCAACAGTGACGCCCGACAGCGAAGAACTGTTGATCCTTTTCCCACAAATCGCATCATTGCCTGCTAGCGTTTTAAAAACGCCCATCGGCACTCTAGAGCACATGCGAGATGAAATAGTCGCCGCACTCGACTTCGCAATAGTCGGGTTCTAGCGCTGGATATAGCTATCTAACGCCGCATTTATCAGCTTGTCCGCTGCAATGTTTTATCATGAATTTTATTTAAGCCACTCTCGATGAAAACATCCATTGGTTCAGGAAGCAACTGGTCATTTAGTCTTATAACTGAACGCAGTAAAATTTCTCTAATAGCAGATCGTGGCTTATTATCCCCAGCACAATCTATCGCCCCTATCACGTCAAACAATATACCTTCAATATTCTTACATAGCTCTTGGTCGGCACACTTATCATAAATGACGTCATCAATTACGTGGTGCTGGCTTTGCTTGTTTATTGTCGAGCATGGACAGACACAACTTCTGGGTCCCTGGTACATTTGACCGCCACTCCAGACATAATGCTCGTCTCCATATGTGACTTCCAACCCGTAGATGTTTGACATAGAGTAACCAGAGTGGCTAGAATTTGGACAGTCGCAATGTCGTGTTACAACATATAAGCCAAATTTCTCGGCCTCAGCAAGATACTTCTTGTATATTTCGCTCAACTTCCCCTTGGTTACATAGTTTGGAGTAGTATCATCCCAGTAAAGATCGAACCCTGAATCTTCTACGCCAGTGATAACTTCCAGTATATCAGCCCTCAATGATGCGTAATATTCAAATGTGCTCATGACCTACCCTAGGAGATGCATAACGCCAATACGAAGCGGCACGTTGCACGCATCCGCCTTCCGCGGCTTGTTAGTCGTCCAGCCTGGGAATTCGCTGGTCATCCGGAACTCGTGCGGACAATTTTTTAAGTTGTGCATTTGGGAATCGGAGTAGCTTTTCACCGATTCCCGTGCGATGCGCATAATGCTCAAAAATATACTGCCCTGGTCCATTAAAAATTTCTTCGAAATCACCATTCGAACTGATCTTAATGCCAAGATAGTATTCGGGAATAGTTTTGAACGTGAGAGCTTCTTGAAAAGTCGCCTTAATCTGAACGCGCCCACCACTTAGAGCCGTTCCATCGTGTGTATGCTGAGAAACCACATCGAGATCGATTCCATAAGCCATCGCGGCTATTACTTCACCAATATCGCCCACCAATCGCCCATCAATGGTGAATTGACGACTTGGAAAGGAGCCCTTTAAGTGAGAAATCCCAGAAAATATTAATTCAAGAGCTCTGGTAATATCGTGTTTGTTTGACATTGAATCTCCATACAAACGCAAAGCTTTGCGGAAATTTTGTAGCCGCGAAACGGTGGAAAAAATGTCCGTCAACAGCGTTTTGTTAGCTCTGATTGTCTCCAAACTTGAACTTCTCTGAAAGTTCAATTCTAGAAACTAGGTTTTTCAAAACCACACTTTGGCCGAATTCTACAGGACGCTGAGCTATATGAACGACTTTTTCTGAATAGATACGCTGTTCTTTGCTGCATTCATCGTTTTTTATATTTTCTTTATGAATTTCTAAAGAGTTACCAAGGTTGCTTTCATAATCGCTGTCTTTAGCTGCCAATAAAAACCCTTCAATTAGCGCACACTCAAAAGATTCGAGTCTTTCCTGTTGAGGAGTTAAAGAGTATAAATATTCGATCATTTTGTCCGGTGTCGATTTTGGATCAATATAGTTTAAATAGAGATCTTTATTCGAATTCTTCGTCGAAACAAGAAAGGCAAGGAGTGCTGGGTAAATGTATGTATTTTCGTTTGTTGAGTGAATAACCAAGTTTATCCGAGCGATAAGCTGCTCAACATCACGAAGGGAGTATTTTTTGGCTTTCGCAATGAACTTAAATACCTTCTTCAAGTGACTATAATCATACTGAAAAGCCTGATACTTCTTTCTTGCTTCAAAAAATCTATCAAAGCCTAATGTTTTGTAAATTTCATCTATGAAATCATCTAACTGAGAGGCCGGAAGAGAATATTCAATATCAATAAATCTTTTTAAGTATCCTATAGATTCAAAATCACTACCATATATTGCTTTGACGCTGTGCGACAACTGCTCTTTATCCATGGCCAGAATAAAGACCAAGCCTTCAATATCAAGCAAGTGTTTGACACGCTCTAAAAACTCTATCGCATATGTTGGTCTGCAACGATCTAGTTCATCGACAAAAATATAGAGATTTTCGGGCGAATTTTCTTCGGCGTTAATAACTTTCTTGATATTTTCTTTGAAATTTCCAATAGCATCTTTACTTCTTGAGTATTCATCAATAAGGTCTTTCGATAAAGACTCCGTCAATCTAGACGCCTCGTCCTGTAACATTTTTTCAGCATCAATAATGCCAGCAGTGCCTAACTTTACAAGAGCAGGCATGCCTTTTTTAAGTATATGAATTCCAGCATTCTTCGCCTTCTCCCACGCCTCGCTCTTTTCCGAGTCGCTCTGTATTAAATTACCAATTTCTTGGTTTATTTCACCCAGAAAAGCCAGCAATGGATCATGAGCAAAATCTGTTTCCCAAGCACTAAAGAATACGGATTTACAGCCTTTTAGCTTTAAATCAGCATGCAACATCTCAAGAAAGGTCGTTTTTCCTTCGCCCCACGGAGCATTTACTGACATCACAATGGGTGAAGTAAAGTTCCTTAGCAATAGGGATAGGTTTTCAACATCTCCACTACGAGATAAACAGTCATTTTGAAAAGGGGGCGGTCTCAACCTACAAGCGCAACACTATTGGAGTGCCGGAGATCCGGGCACTGACTTCTGGAGAACCTCCGCGTATACCTCCAGAGGCGTCTTGGCGTTCAACGTCTCTCTAGGCCT